>JAGREE010000081.1 GCA_020446675.1 Alphaproteobacteria bacterium
CTAACCCGCGAATTGCTTGCCCAAAACTTTGCTGTCAAAGCTTTTATCCTACCGGGTAGCTCTTCCCAAACCCTGGCAGGCTTACCAATCGAACGATTTCACGGAAACATTCTGAATCCTGACGACGTAATGGCTGCAATGCAAGGCTGCGATGTGGTGATACATGCCGCAGCCAATACTTCGGTCTGGCCGGCCCGTTCCCAAAAAACCTGGCAAGTAAACTACGACGGCACCCATAACATCCTGAAAGCCGCCCTGCACCATAATATCAGCCGTTTGGTTTATGTCAGTTCTGCAAGCGCCTACCAACCGGGCCCGAAAGAAGCACCGGGAGATGAGGCACAGCCCTATACCGGATATAAATATGGCCTCGACTACGTAGATTCAAAGTACAAAGCTCAGGAATTGGCCCTGCAATATGTTCGCGAAAAAGGGCTCCCTGTGGTCATCATCAATCCAACCTTTATGTTTGGGGAATATGATTCACAACCAAGTTCAGGGCGAATGATCATTGCCCTTTACGAGGGAAAAGTACCGGGGTACACCGGCGGCGGAAAAAATTTTGTATATGTAAGGGACGTAGCCCATGCGATTATCAATGCGATCACTATGGGGCGGACCGGGGAATGCTACATCGCGGGCCATACCAATTTATACTATCGGGAACTGTTTGAAATAATTGGCAGAGTAGTCGGCCGAAAGCCGCCTGGCTTGAAAATACCCGGCCTGGCCATGAAAGCCTATGGTTACATCGGCACAACGGCCGGCCTTCTTTTCGGGCGGCCACCGGCACTAAGCCATGCTACCGTCAGAGTCTCTTGTGAAAAGCAGTTCTATTCCCAGGAAAAAGCCATACGGGAATTGAACATGCCTCAAACGAATATTGAAACGGCCATCCAATCCGCTTTTGACTGGTTTAAAGAGAACGGTTACTTATGAGTTATTTACGCTAGGAGGGGCTATATCTCGTAGATCTTGAATCTTTCACCTTATGAAGTTGATCAAATCAGAATGGATGCTTCTGATCGAACCTCCCCCCCCAAGATTATCTACCCCTTCCCGTCTTTTTTCTTTTTATATGAATAATAAAAAAACTGTTCAAGTAACATTGGGGTAAATCGATTCAGGAATAGCAGTAATTTCCCTATTGTTGAAAAAGTCAATTTATAGGTGCGATTTTCGATCATTTTAATCAATCGATGAGCGGTATTTTTTACAGGCTGGACTTTAACCCCCTCTCTTATGGGGATTACCTCCAGTTCGCCATTCGCCTTATAAACTTTTTTGTTTGGATCATTCTGAATAAATCCTAGATAGGCTATTCCAACATGCACTCCTGTCCCACTGAGTTCTGTTTTCAACGATTCCGCTACCGCAGTCAAAGCCATTTTTGAAGAGCAGTATGCACTATATTCGGGCAAGCCATGGATGGCGGCAAGGCTTGAGATAAAAAGTATACTTCCTTTACTTGCTTTAATATATGGGAGGGCCACTTTGGTAGGAAATATACTCCCTAAATAATTTACATCTATAATCTTTTTAAAAAGATCGGGCTGCATTTTTTCTATTTCTCCCTCAGCTGATAACCCTGCGTTATTGATTAGATAGTCAATCTTCCCGTAGGATTTTAGGGTGTGCTCAATTAATTTCTCGCAATCATTAAAATTGGATACATCCCCTGAAATTGCTGTAACATCGTAGCCATTATCCAATAACATTTGATGGGTTTCATCTAAACGGGTTTTATCCCTCCCATTGAGTACCACTCTTGCTCCTCTTTGGGCCATTTCAATGGCGAGGGCTTTACCAATTCCCATACTGGAACCAGTAATTACAGCTACTTTCCCATCAATGCTATTCATATAGTAAAGATTATAG
>JAGREE010000082.1 GCA_020446675.1 Alphaproteobacteria bacterium
AATAATAATGATTCTTAATTAATCTAATAGGCAATAGTTTATGACTTTACATAAGATTTTATACTGGCCCCACTTATTATGCGGGGTATTGGCTGCAGTTTTAATTCTTATCATGTCAGTAACCGGCGTGTTGCTCACCTATGAACGGCAAATAATTGTTTGGGCAGAAAAAACATATGATAGGCCTGTCTCCTCAAACATCGACCCCATCAACATTGATGAAATTCTCAAAATAAACAGCGATAAATTTAATGGTATAGAGATCAGGTCAGTTAAAATTTCAAATGATCCAGAGGCACCATTGGTTATCAGCAGTAAAGAAAATTATTATATAAACCGTTATTCTGGTGACATACTTGGCAACGGTCCAACGAAATTAAAAGCTTTTTTCAGTGAGCTTAGAAGCATGCATCGCTGGTTGTCGATGGAAGGTGAAAACAGAGCTGTTGCCAGAATGTTTACTGGTGCAGCTAACCTGATGTTCCTGTTCATTGTGCTTTCAGGCATATATTTATGGTTCCCCAGAACACTGAACTGGAGAAATATAAAAAATATATTATTTTTCAGGAAAACAAAATCAACGCGTGCCCGTGATTTTAACTGGCACAATGTAATGGGCATATGGTCGGCTATACCGCTTGTTGTTATTATTTCCACAGCGAGCGTTTTTTATTATAGCTGGGCCAATAATCTGGTCTACACTCTGGCTGGTGAAAGCCCTCCGGTCAGAGGGAGTACAAACAATAACCCGCCACAGACCACAATAATTCAGAATGTTTCATTTGAGTCGATGTTTCAAAAAGCAACACAACAAATGGACGGATGGACCACAATAACAATGTCATATCCGAAAGATGCAGACAAAGATGTTCGCTTTTCAATAGATACTGGCAATGGGGGAGAACCTCATAAAAAATCAGATCTCTATTTAAGTCGTGATGATGGGAAAATAAGCAATTGGGAACCTTTTTCGGATTATAGCGCTGGCAGAAGGGCAAGATCCATGATCCGGTTCCTCCATACCGGAGAAGCATTAGGTTTAGTTGGGCAGACGATAGCTGGCATTGTATCTTTTGTAGCAATCATTATGATTTGGACAGGTCTGGCTTTGGCATATAGAAAATATATCAAACCAAGCTTAAAGAAAAAAACCGCCTGAGATAACATAGGCTCTTGGTTATCAGAAATGCTGATCGAGTTATTTTAAAAATATTGTCCTTTTATTCTATGCTATTATGATAGGACCATGATTTTAGTTCGAACATTTTTCCTGATAATTATTTGCATCATAGGCTTTGTAAATTATTGCTTTGCCTATGATACAGCGCTGATTAAACAAAAACTGACCCATGAAAAACAGGAAAACTATTACCGCGTTATTGAAATCATTGATGGGGATACATTACGCCTTGAAAATAATATTGAGGTCAGACTGGTGGGCTTACAGGCGCCGAAAATAGCGCTGGGCCGAAAAAATTTCAACCCATGGCCACTTGGAAATGAAGCCAAAGATACTCTGGCCGCTCTGGCACTGAACAAGAATGTCACCCTTTTATATGGGGGTCGGAAAATGGACCGCTATGGCCGTGCCCTTGCCCATCTGTTTCTGGAAGATGGTACATGGATACAGGGAGAAATGGTAAAGCGTGGCATGGCAAGGGTATATAGCTTTGCCGATAATCGCAGTGTGGTTGAAGAATTACTTGAAGAAGAAAAAATAGCTCGTCATACTGGGACAGGAATATGGGGTTTAAATTTTTATAAAATAAAAACAGACCTGGAAAGCGGCAAATATACCAATAGTTTTCAATTGATATCCGGAAAAATTCTTGAAGTCGCGACAGTTCGTAATAATACATATCTTAATTTTGGCGAAGATTATAAAACGGATTTCACAATTGTTGTCCCCAGCAGAGTAAATAAAATGTTTGAAAAAAAGGACATAAAATTGTCAGACTTGGAAGGTAGAAATATAATTGTCCGAGGATGGCTGAAATATTATAATGGACCATCATTAGACCTGACCCATCCTGAACAACTGATTATTGAATAAGGGAGCATTAGAACATGTGGCTAAAACAATATAAAAAAATTATTTCAAATATGCTGCTCATCATTATGCCGCTCACACTCCAGGCCTGTACAACACTTAACCCGGCCACCGGACAGCAGGATTTCACACCCTTTATGTCCCCATCAAAAGAACTTCAGATCGGTCAGCAACAGCACCCTTTGATCCTTCAGGAAAATGGTGGTGATTATAAAAACCCCAAGGTAGCAAATTATGTCAATGACCTTGGTCAGCGTCTGGTCGCAAATTCTGAACTTAAAGACTATCCATTTACCTTTACGGTTCTTGACACGCCGCTTGTAAACGCTTTTGCGCTTCCTGGCGGATATGTCTATGTCACCCGCGGCATTCTTGCCATGGTGAATAGTGAATCGGCCCTGGCATCCGTTATTGGCCATGAAATCGGACATGTAACTGCTCGTCACGCTGCCAAAAGATATAATAATCAAATGTTTGCTGGTCTTGGTGCTGCAATCCTTGGCGCCGTTTCCGGTGATTCCGGAGTGGCCAACAGTTTAAATCAGGGGGCACAGGTTTATTTGTTAAGTTATTCACGTAATCAGGAATATCAGTCTGATGAACTGGGCGTGCGCTATTCAAGTCGCGCAGGATTTGATCCTTATGCGGCCGCTGAAATGCTTAAGTCCCTGGATGCGGATCATAAACTTCAGCTGATCCTTGCAAACCGGGCAGGTGAGCCGGAGCAATCTGATTTCTTTTCCACCCACCCGAATACCCAGGACAGGGTCTCAAGAGCTTATACAGAAGCTGTAAACACACAAATTCCGGAAAATTCACGTGATCGCCATCAGGACCAATATTTCAATGTGATTGATGGAATGCTTTGGGGCGATGATCCGAAGCAGGGCGTTATTAACGGCCGTAATTTTATTCATCCGACGATGAAGTTAAAATTCACTGCGCCTGAAAATTATGTTTTACAAAATACCGCTGATGCCGTTATGGCCCGAGGCACAGGTGATGCTGAAGGTGGCGTCGTCATTTTTTCTGGTGGAAGTATGAAAGATAAAACCATATCACAATATGGCAATGAAGTCTGGTCAGCTTATAAAATTGAAAACCCCATGGAGGGTGTCCAGACGATGAATGTCAATGGTATGGATGCCATGACCGGCTATACAAACATGACTTTGAATGAACAAAATTATGTCGTACGAATTGTCGCCATTCATTATGCAGGCGATTCCGCCTATCATTTTGTCATGTTGACCCCACAGTCAAAATATCAGGCCTTATCAGATAGTCTTCAGCGAATGACATACAGCTTTAATAAAATTACTCAGGCTGAAGCTGACGGAATAAAAGGCAAAAAAATTAAGATCGTTACCGTTCAGCGTGGTGATACAATTGATAGCATTGCTCGCAATATGGATTTTGATGATTATAAGGTTGAAAGATTTGTGGCCCTAAACGGTCTTGATCAGGGACAAGCTCTTAAAGCTGGCCAGAAATTAAAACTGATTGTCAGAGACAACTGATTAAACAGTAAATTTTTTTGCTGACCAGATAAATTCATTGCCCGGTGCCGGCAGGGCGGGAATTAAATTTGAGGTGACAAGGGAAGCGACAGCAAATCCTGCGCCAATATAAAATACAAGAGATGGACTTACCATCCAGATTATCCCAAAAGTTGTTGGAATAACAACAGCCGCTATATGATCTATTGTGAAGCTTACACTGGCTGTTGCGGCTACATCTTCCCGATCAGCAATTTTTTGAAAATATGTTTTTATGCCAATAGCCATAGCAAAGAATAAATGATCAATCACATAGAGACTTCCGGCAATTATAGAATTCTCAACAACCGCATACCCGACAAAAACCAATACAAGCCCGACATATTCTATGGATAAAGCCCAGCGTTCCCCTATTTTTTCAATAAGTTTGCCGATAATGGGTGCTATAACAATATTGGCCCCCTTATTGATCAGATATAATGTTGTAATTTCACCAAGCGAATAGCCGAATTTTTCAACCAGCAAAAACCCTGCAAAAACCATAAAAATCTGACGGCGCGCGCCTTTTAAAAAAGTCAGCAGATAAAAAATCCAGTATCTTTTTTTCAAGAAAAGCTTCTTTTTTTGCGGTACAAGAGAGTCAAACTGCGGAAATAAAAACCAAAGATGAATGACCATCCCCGCACCAAGCACCCCGGAAACCGTATAAATAATTACATAATCAAATTTCAGCACAGTAGATAAAACCCAAACTACGATATAGGTGATCAATCCGGCCAATGAACTATACCCTATTACTTTGCCCATAAAAGCGGGAGCGTCTTCCTTTGGAAGCCATTGAAGTGTCAGACTGCTATTGATGGTTTCAAAATAATGAAAGCCAACCGACATTACAAAAGTTGTAGCGATAAGGCCATATTTGCTGGGGAAATATCCCGTTGCCAGCACCCCAACTGACAACAGAAATAATGCAAAAATCGCCAGTGTCTGCTCCCTCATAATCAACAGAACGAAAACAGCCGTGAAAGCAAGAAAACCCGGTATTTCGCGGACCGACTGAAGGTCCCCCATATCGGCACCTGTAAAATTGGCCCGTTCAATGGCAAAATTGTTGATCATCACATTCCAGACCGAAAATACTATGGCCATGATTACGGCCATATATATTAGGGCCTGTCTGGATTTTTTTGCGTTTATTTCATCCATTATTCGCGCCACCAAGAAACTTAATTATTTTTTGGATCATTGCTGGCATTTCATCTTTTTGCAAAAGCTGACATATATAAAACGCAAAGAATATATTAAGGATACCAATGGTCAGGAAAATTTCCGGCAGTGTAAAGTCAAGAGATAAAAGAAAAATACTTCCCCCCGCAGATAAAACCATAAAAAGCGAATTCAGGATATTATTGGCGGCCACCATACGTGACCTTTCCTGTGGATCACTTTCCGCCTGCATGATGGCATATAATGGCACAATATAAACGCCCCCGGAAATGGCAATACCAAGCAGGTCTATTACCACCCTTAAATTTTCTGCTTTCGATATAAAATCTTTAACGCCGTAAAGATCACCAAAAATGTTTGAGAGAGGTGACGATAATGATGAACTGGCAAAATAAAGATCAATCGTAAAAACAGTCATCATTACTGCGGCTATTGGCACATATCGGGCCGTGATTACCCCTTTAACCAGTTTATTGCATAGAAGTGAACCAACCCCAATACCCACCGAGAAAGTGCATAGTAAAAGCGTCACCACCTGTTCGTTGGATTTTAAGATATCTTTGCCAAAGGTAGGAAACTGCGCAAGAAAAGTCGCGCCATAAAACCAGAACCAGGAAATACCGATTATTGTCAAAAAGACACGAGGTTTTGCCCTGGCTTTTTTAATAATATTGGCTGTCTCTGAAAAAATATTGAAATTAATTTCAAGGTCAGGTGCAACACCGGTGGCCCTTGGTATTTTTCTGCTGGAGAGATAGCCGGAAACAGAGACCAGCACAATCAGGAGCGAAACGATTACAATTCCATAATCCGCCAAAATCAGGAGTCCCCCCAAAATGGTCCCAAGCAGAATAGCGATAAAGGTTCCCATTTCAATCAGACCATTACCGCCAATAAGTTCATCCTGATTTAGATGGTCAGGTAAGATACCATATTTTATCGGTCCGAAGAAAGTTGACTGCGTTCCCATCAAAAAAAGAAGCAGCAACAGCATATAAAGACTGCCTATAAAAAAAGCGACAGAGGCCAGAATCATCAGAATGATTTCAACCAGCTTTATTTTTTCAATCATCGCGGATTTTTCAAGCTTATCCGCATATTGACCCGCCAGCGATGAAAACAGAAAAAAAGGCAGAATAAAAATGCCTGCAGCAACATTCACCAGCATTTTTTCATCAAAGCCGGCCCGCAGACCAACATCATATGTCACCAGCATTACAAGCGCTGTTTTAAACACATTATCATTAAAGGCCCCCAAAAACTGGGTGATAAAAAGAGGAGCAAACCTTTTCGTGTTAAAAAGATGAAATTGATTTTCCTGCATCAATATCCCTGATTTTTTTCTTAGCTGAATAATCAAGGGGTATCTTTCACATATTCCTGTCTATAAGCAAGCTTTATATTGTTTGAAAAAAATATGAATTGATGTTTCTTTTCTTTAGAAACCTTCTTAAAAGCCCTTTAATTTTTATTGCTTTGAAGCAATATGATCCGTTCCCGCATTTTTAAAAATGCTGAGTATATTTTTCCTGAAATCGTTGAAATATATATAGACAATCGGAACCAGAAACAAAGTTGCTATGGTCGAAAATAATACTCCGAATGCAAGAGAAACCACAGTCGGTATCAGGAACTGAGCCTGCAAACTTGTTTCTGTCATCATCGGGGCAAGACCGATAAAGGTCGTAAAGGATGTCAGGAAAATTGGTCGGAAACGCTCTTCTGCTGCAATTTCAACAGCCCTTAGGGCACTTTCACCCTTACTTCTTAAATCATTTATATAATCAAGCAGAACAAGGTTATCATTCACCACCACACCTGCCGCAGCCACAATCCCAAGAATTGAATAAAGGCTGAAATCCATGCCCATAAAGAAATGACCCAGAACTGCGCCCATATAGGCAAATGGAAGAGCTGTCAGGATTATAAATGGCTGACTGTAAGAATTAAACGCGACAGCCAGTAAAATATAAATACCAACGAGGGCCAAAGCAAATCCATTGGCCAATGACGTAATAAACTCCTGCTGGTCTTTTTGCTGACCTTCAAAACTTACTTCAACATCCGGATATTTCGCTTTCCACTGATTAATATATTTATCCTGAATATCCTTTATGATCTCGGCCATGTTGGCTATGTCCTTATTCACATTTGCCTTGACCGTTGTTGTCCGTTGTCGATCTGTGCGCTGTATTGTTGTATAGGCCCGCTGATATTTAACGTCCCCAACAGATTCAAACGGAACTTCATCACCTGTTACTGTTCTGATACGCATTTCATCCAGCGTATCAAATGACCTTCTGTCTTCCTTGGGCAGGCGCACCATAACCTTAACGGTATCCTTGCCCCGGGCAACGCGCTGAACTTCCTGTCCATAAAATGCCTGTCGGACCTGCCGGGCCATATCCGTCAGGGTCAAACCCATATTTTCTGCGCTGGGCAAAATGGAGAGCACTGCTTCCATTCTGGCAGTATCTGCTGAATCGGAAATACTGTATAATCCGTTATATCCTTCAAAGGCCTTTTTTACATCCTCTGCCATCAGGTCAATAGCATCACTATCCGGTGACTTAAGCATGATATTGATCGATTCACCAGATCCTCCCGTGGTTGAAAAATCAAAGGATATTTCCTTTGCATCCGGGATTACCGGCAAAATATCACGCCAGCGCGCTGCATATTTGGCTACGTCAAAATTCACTTTTTCTATATTTTGAAAAACCATAAAGGCAGAGGCAAAGGAACCATTGCCGTTTGACATGACAAGAAGGTCCTTAAAAACATCATCATCGGGAAATTCCGTCCTGATTTCAGCTTCAATTTGCCTTGCCTTATCCTCAAGTATAGTGGAGGCATTATCCACAATATTATAGGGTGCTCCGGCAGGGAACTGAATGCGTGCCTGGATAAAATTCATGGAAACTTCAGGATTAAAAACCATCTTGATCCAGCCTGCCGCATGAATGGATGTGACAATCATACTTAATGAAATAATCATCAGTAGCGATAAGCCCTTATGGTGAAGGGCCTTATCAAGAAGAGGGCGATAGAGTTTGTGAATGGTATGGTTCAAAAAAGCCTGCGATTTTGTTTGTAGCAACCTGATAAAATTGGCCACTTTATCTTTTACATAATCCGGAATTACCAGCAGAAAGATCCGTGCAAAATCATTGGTTTTCTTATCATTCAAATGTCTAAGGTGCGCAGGCAGGATAAAAAGCGCTTCAAGAATTGAAAAGGTAAGACACAATATCACCACAACAGGAATACCAAAGACGAATTTGCCAATTACACCGTCAATAAAAAGCATAGGTGAGAAAAAGATCATCGTGGTTGCAGCAGAGAAAATGACCGGTCTTGCAACTTTCATCGCACCATCAATAGAGCCCTGATCACCATGATTTCCTTTTTGGTTTTCAAGATGGATACTTTCCCCAATGATAATGGCATCATCAACCACAATTCCAAGAATGAGCAAAAAGGCAAACAGACTGATCATGCTTAAGGCAACACCGGTTGCCGGCAAAATGGCAAAACAGCCCAGAAATGTGACAGCAATACCGGCCGATACCCAACCGGCAAGGGCAGGGGAAAGAAAGATCAGTAAGCCGAAAAATACCAGAACCATACCACCGACCGCATTCCAGATCAGCATATCAAGTCGGCTTTCAAAAATTTCCGAAGTATCAAACCAGTTTGTAATTTTTATACCATCCGGCAGTGAAGGTCTTATTTCTTCATCAAGCACCCGGTTTAATTCGGTACTTAGCTTGACAACATCAGGGGTTGATTCAGAACGGATGAAAAGGAATAGTCCCGGTTTGCCATTCATGCGCAGCAATACATGGTCATCTGTAAAACCGTCAACCACATTGGCCACATCCTTAAGCAGTACGCGCGTTCCATCGGCATTTTGCAGGACGATGATATTTTCAAAATCCTGCTTCACATATGCCTGCCCGCGGGTCACAATCTGGATTTGTCCTGCGATACTATCGACTTTACCGGCGGGAAGGTTGGTCGAGGATTTCGAAATGGCATTTGCAACCTGATCAAAGGTCAGATTGAATTTTTGCAGTTGCAATTCTGAAACCTCAATAGAGACTTCATATTGACGATCACCGCTCAGGGCCGTTTTTGCAGCACCCGGTATTGCGGCCAGCCGGTCACGAACTTTTCGGCCAACCTCTTTTAATTCATATTCTGTGGCATCCCCGTAAATTGCCAGATTCATAATATCCATCTGAACATAGGACCGTGAAATAATCGGTCGTTCTGAAAGGCTGGGGAAGGTGTTAATGGCATCAACCCTTGCTTTTACCTGATTAAGGACACTTTCGACATCTTCGCCTTGTTCAATTTCTATGGTAACTGTACCGACGCCTTCCTGGGCACGGCCAGTTAGTCTTTTAATGCCACGAATGTCGAATACGGCTTCTTCTAGCCGGATTACGATACGGTCTTCCACCTCCTTCGGACCAGCACCAAGATAAGGAACACTGACATTGATAATATCCGTAGCCGCTGTCGGCATCGCTGTCTTGCCGATATTGATATATCCAATAACGCCAAGACCAAGAACAACCAGCATTATCAGATTAGATGCCACCGGATTTTTAACAAACCATCTGACCAGACTAGTCATTGTTTTTCTCCACCGGCGACTTAACTTTGTCTTCAGGCACCGAAGACGATGCCAGATCAACCATTGCGGCCTGAGGTTCCGTTTCAACCAACAGACCATCAACACCTACCCCCAACTGTGACAGGTTGACGATATCGCCATCTTCAACACCTGAAGCAACAACAATATAATCGCTGTTGGTTTCAATCACATCGACCATTCGGGTGCGCAGCTTATGATCCTTGTCCACAATGAGAACCTGATTACCCTGTCTTAGACTTTCCCGTGGTAACCGAAATACATTCTCAAAAGAGCGACCTTCAATTTCGGCGCTGACAAACTGGCCTATGGTTATCGGCGTACCATCGCGGGGAGAATTAAGCTCATCGCCTTTTAGTTCAGCAACCACATATAAAATCCGGCTCTTAACATCAATGATCCCTTCTGTTCTTACCACATGGGCGTTCCAAATATTTTCTTTATTGGCAAACTGCCCGGTTAAGCGCACCTCATACTGACGTTTGCCGGACTGGAGACCGGCGAGGTCAAATTGTGATATATCCCTGTTTGTAAGTGGCAATCTTACTTCTAGCGTTTCAGTCGAATAATATTTACCGACCTTATTCCCTCTATTCAGAAACTGCCCGTAATCGACATTTTTTTCCGTTAGAATACCATCAAACGGTGCTTTAATGACTGTGCGCTCAAGATCCAGTTCCGCTTTTTTCAGACTTGCTTCCGCTGATTTAAGGGCTGCTATTGCCCCTTCACGTTGTGGCTTTCGAAGGGTCAGGTCAGACGCTTTGCCCTGACCAAGCTCGGCCCATTCTGCAGCCGCCAGTTCCGCCTCAGCATTTTCCTGCATAACACGCTGTTTACGTTCAGCAATACTGGCCTCTGCGGTTACGACGGCCAGCTCATAATCCCGAGGATCAATTTTTATGATCACCTCATCTTTTTTAAATCGACCGCCGGAAACAAATTTAGGCGAAACATAGGTAACTTCACCGGATACCTGGGGGATAATATCAATCACCTGTTTTGCGGCAACAGTGCCCTGACTTTTAACAAAAAGCTTCATGTCGGATTTTTGGGCAATGGTTGATCTTATGGTTCTTGGAAGAATTTCTGTTTTCTGTCCTTCCGGTTCAGGGCCAAAATGTATAATTGTTCCGGCAACCCCTATCCCGATCCCTAATATGATAATGCCGGGCACCATTCTTTTTACACTACTGGTAAGAGAAGTTAAAAAACTCATGATGATATCCCCCTGTTTTCTTCATCGCCTTTTTTATTCTGTTCCATCCTGACCGTTTCATTTCTCTGCATTTCAGAAATAGTGCGCGTTGTAAAATCTCCGCCCAGGGATAAATATAACGAAATCCGATTGTTGATACGTTGCTTTTTAATGTTCAGAAGCTGACTTTGCTGGGTCAAACTGGATCTTTGTGACTGAAGCAAAGTCGAAATTGTAATCAGCCCTTGTGAATATTGCTCCAGCGCCACTTCTTCGGCAGCAACAGCATTTTGTGCGGCAATCTCAATATGCTCAACCCTTGCGGCAAGTGAACGATCATAATCAAGAGCATCCTCAACTTCCTTGAAAGCACGAAGAAGTGTCTGTGCGTAATTCTGTTTTTGAGCCTCAAAATTTAATTGTTCCGCCTTGGCCGCATACCGTAACTGACCACCCTGAAAAATCGGCTGAGTAATGCCGCCAACCAAATTCCAGAAAATATTATCAAATTTTAAAAGGTCGCCAAATTCTTCTGATGTATTACTGCCGCGTGCCGTAATTGAAATGCTTGGCAGCAAAGCTTTTTCAGCGACTTGTGCCCGGTAGCCCGCTGCAAACAGCCGCGCTTTTGCTGACTGGAGATCGGGCCTGCGCTCAAGAAGATCAAGGGGAACGCCAACGGGGACGTCATCAAGATCAGCCGGAATTTCCCCGGAAACATCAATATTGGCGGCAGGATATCTTCCGGCAAATAATTCAAGTCTTCTCATAGCCAGTCTGTGATCTGTCTCACGCTGTTTTTCAGTTGCTTTTGCCGCTTCCAGGCTTGTTATTGATAGCCGAAGATCAAGGCCACTTGACAGGCCTTTTTCAAAGCGATCCCTGATTATTCCTGTCGCTCGCTCATAATTTTTCACGGTACTGCGTGAAAGGTCCAGTTGCTGATTGGCTTCAATAACATCAAACCAGGCTTGCGCCACCTGAGCGGCCAATGAAAGCCTGGCACCATAAAAATCATATTTCGCCACTTCATAATTTGACCTTGCATTGGCGGCACTGGCCGAAAGCTTACCCCAGAGATCAACTTCCCAACTGGCATCTAATCCAAGTGAAAAACTGTTTGATGTATTCTCAATCGGCATCTCTACACCTGTACGGCTGGCACTAAAATTGGCACCGACACGGGGCAATAAACGCCCGGATGCAGCATCAGCCGTATATCCCGCCGACTGCATTCTTAAAGCCACTTCATTATAATTGGGGTTATTTTGCAGCACCGCCCTGACAAGCTGGTTAAGGGGCTCGATTGCGAAAGAGTCGAGCCAGCCATTTTCAACAGGCGCAGCTTGACCGGCAAACGCTTGCCAATCATCGTTGATTTCAACAATTCCGTTTAGTTCATTTTCTGCAACAGGAAGTGATGAACATGCTGACAATGCAAATGTCAGCGCCGTCATGGCCCAAATTTTTGACGTATTCATTCAAATACTCATTTATTGTTGATCTGGTAAACAGTGTTTTTTTATTCAGTTTCCGGATCTATATTATTTTTTTAAATATCTTCCTGAACTAAAAATAACCGACAATGGCAATCGTTGCCAGTCTCAATTATGTTTTTTATCTCAAATTAAGGATATTTTATCTCAATCTTGAATAAATATTGGACTAACAGCCGATAATTTCATCACATTTCTGTCCGTCAGGGGTAAAGCAAACTGCATGTAAAGTCCCGCCACGTCCACACCCCCCGTCAATCGTTGCCGTATATTCGCTGTCAATATCCATGCCGGCATTTTTATGATCATAGCCCCTTATGACTTTACTAAAATTTGAGAATTTCTCATTAATGTCGCCAAAATGACCATTATCCCACCAGAACTGATCCTTTTGCATGGTTAGAGGCCGTGTCGTATCAACACAGGCATGCACAAATAAAAGTTTTCCGTCATCCGTTACGCAGGCGCGTTTTAGATTATTTGTCAGTTCAATATGTCCTGGACAAGATTGTATTTTTCTTCTGATCCCATTTGTCCATTTGGTAAGTGCCATTGTACCCTGGCGCACTATGGCCCTTGCAGCCGTTTTATTCTCACCATAAGCCGCAAGTGAACTTCCCATACCATGGTCAAGCAACCAATCCATGACGATTGCAGGGTCAGGGGCAAAGTGAATTTGCAGAAGTTTAAAAAACATTTCTTCCCGTGCACCGCGTAAATAAACAAAGTCTTCTGGCATAAAAACTTCCGGCAATGACATTAATGTCCGACGGGCGACCAATATTTCATCATAGGTTTCTTTGTTTTGGTTACTGTCTCCAAAATAATTTCCAAGATAAACGAGCTTATCGCCTTTGCGGAATTTAGAAATCAGTATTTTATGAATGGCCCGAAGTTTTTCCAATTCGCCATGGATTGATCCAATTGCCCAAATACGTTTAGCGTTTTTTAAAATACCGTATCTGTTATTATCCAGACCTGAAAAATCATTCACTTCCATTAATTTAATAATTCCAAGATTTAGTTGCTTAACCCGTATGATTTATCAATATTATATGTTTTATCAAACAAAAAAAGCCCGTTTAATAACGGGCTTTAAAGATTATTTTGCCACGACTTTACGCCGCAATTTCTGGTGCAAGGACATTTTCTAATTTAATCAATGCTTCTTTTTCACCAATTTCTTCAACAGCAGCAACTTCACGTGCCAGACGACTGATAGCGGCTTCAAAAATTTGCCGTTCACTATAAGACTGTTCTGACTGATCGCCACTGCGATAAAGATCACGCACCACTTCAGCAAGGAATATAACACTACCAGAATTTATTTTGGTTTCATATTCCTGAGCGCGCCTGCTCCACATCGTCCTTTTAATTTTTGCTTTTCCTTTTAAGGTCTCAAAAGCTTTATCCATTGTTTCCTTATCTGAAATGCTCCTCATTCCGGCACCGGCTGCTTTATTTGTCGGCACCCGAAGTGTCATTCTTTCCCTTTCAAAGCGGATAACATAAAGTTCAATGGACATTCCTGATATTTCCTGTACCTGAATATCAATAATATTGCCAACACCATGTTTTGGGTAAACGATGTTCTGATCGATGGAAAATTCCAATTTTTCAGATTTAGCCATAAAAAAACTCTCCGTAATAATTCGGGACAATCACCTGAAATAAAGGTGGAAAAAAACGTCCCACAAAATTCAAAAAATATATATATCACATAACTGTAATATTTTTTGCTAGATGACCATAACTACGCATACAGAAATAAAAAAATTTAACAAATATCCAACCAAAGCCAAATATATACTTCGGTAATAAATTTTTATTATTTTGAATTATTGATTTAGAATCAGTAAGTTAAAAAAGTCCCTATCAATCAGTCACGTTCTAACGGGATATAGTGTAACATATTTTTAACAAAAATCCTACCCCTTTATATCACATATAATATAATGCTTTATATTGAGATAATGGATCTTTAAGGGATCATAAAATATTTTAGGTGCCTTCGCCTGGATTTTCACTGAAATATTTTTTGAATTTATCTCCTTCCGAGATAAAATCATCAGCTCCTGGCATCGGATCTCTTTGTTCTGTAATATTTGGCCAATCATCGGCATATTTCTCAGCCAGTTCGACCCATCTTTCCATACCTTCTTCTGTATCCGGTAGAATGGCTTCGGCAGGACATTCAGGCTCACAAACACCGCAGTCAATACATTCGCTTGGATTAATAATCAGCATGTTTTCACCTTCGTAAAAACAATCGACCGGACAGACTTCAACACAGTCTGTAAATTTACATTTAATACATGCTTCTGTGACCACGTATGTCATTGAGCTCTCCTAATTTACAAATTTGCGATAAGTAAATAAATTTACATATTAAGTTGCATATAACATTTTTCTCAAAAACGTCAAATTGAATATTAAAAATATTAAATCCTGTATTTTGAAGTGTTCGAAATCTAACAATTGACAATGCTTTGAATACTGTCAGCTTAAATTTTTATCTTGCATGACTTTTTTTCTGATTTCACCGCTTTCCTTATCAGAAATATAGAGTAACCCTGCTATACGACGCATAAGGTTACTTTCATAATCATCTTCATTGCCATCTGCAAAGACAACCTCCCAGAGCATTTGCATGATATAGGCTCGTCCTTTATCATCGAAGTGATTTTTAATTTCTTTTGTGAAAGAAAGAATCTGAATAGACTGACTTTGCCTGTCCTCTGCAAGGGAAAGAAGTTCATGTGCTTCTTCTTTGCTTAAGTCCATTTTTTTCGTAAGTATCCGCTCAATGGCATTTCTTTCCACATCCTCAAAATCACCGTCCTGAACAGCAACTTCAACCATCAATGCTGCAGCAGCCAGCTTTTCGGCATCGACATGCTTTGTTCTGTCATGTCTTTCCGATGTGGTGTTTTCACCAAATATACTGCTGATTTTTGTTAAAATTGACACCTGAAATTACCTTTTATTTTTCAAACAATGATTTTGTCATCAATGAAATGACTTCTCTTGCCAAGGTTCGTTTATTTGCATCTGCTGGAATATCATCATTGCTGACATCATTAAGAAGCAGGTTTGAAAGGCCGTGAACCAAAGACCAGCAGGTCAACCTAACAAGCTCCGCCGGTTTCTGGGGCGCATTTGGCAATTTCATACATTCCCCAACAACAAATTCCACAATTGCATAGCCTTTTTGTTCAATTTCAACAAGCGTTATGTGCTTTTCTTTCCGCTCAAGATTGCCCCCAAACATTAGCCGGAAATGTGCCGGATGAGCATCGGCAAAATCATAATAAGCCATCCCCATATTAATCAGACGCTCAACAGGTTCACTCGACTGTTCACAGGCAGCTTTCATTTTTTCCTGCAAAATATTAGAGCCTTCCTGAATGAGAACCACTATAAGCGCCTCTTTATCTTCAAAATGGCGATAGGGTGCTGTTTGGGAAACACCCGCTTTTCTTGCCAGAGCCCTTAGGCTCAGATCCTGCAACGTTCCTTCTTTCAGGATATCAAGTGCAGATGAAATCAGCACTTCACGCAAATTCCCGTGATGGTATGTGGATTTTTTTATATTCATATTCACTTAATTATATTGTTCCCTGTAATCATTCTAGGAATAATGTTTACAGTGTCAATATAAATATTATAACATACTCTATTGCTCGAGTATAAGTCTTTGATCTTTAAAAGAAAATCTGTCCAGCCTATTAAGATAATTCATTCCCAGAAGCGAAACGGAAAGCATCCCATCTCTGGCAACAAAGGCTTTTACATCATAAAGCTCAATAACACCCACGCTGACGACGTCAAGCGTTACTGGTGCCATGGTTGTCTGACCGGCTGCTGTATTTACCGGAATAGTATAATCGCTTTCATGAAGATTGAGATTTAAATTCTGCGCATCCTGCTGGCTTAATGTGATATAACTGGCACCGGTATCGACAATAAAATGAATATTCTGACTGTTGACATTCATGTCCAACCAATAATGACCATCACCGCTTCTTTGGACTTCCATTGAATTGACCACATTTGAAGTGCTGGTTACATTGCTTGCATTACGCCCTTCTTTGGCTTTTATATTATGGTCAATAAGCATCGTAATCTGATCACCATAATTGATAACCATAATGCCCGCCAGGCCACAGAAAAATACCCATTTTAATATAAGGCTCATAGACCAACCTCCGCGCTTACAATTTTTCTTAAACAAAAACCCTTAAGTCATTTTAAAATCAGAAAGATTTTTATTGGCTGAAATAGTCAGGCTTAGTTGGCTTTTCTTTTCTTACGGCCAAGAAACCCTATTCCACCAAGAGCGGCACCAAACATGATCAAAGCGGGTGGCAATGGCACAGGTGAAACCTCAATAGCTGCAAGCGCAAAATCATCCATTCCAACATTGTCATTCGTACCGCCTGCTGTAAAAACTAGCTTATTGGTCATTATCTGGAGACCGTTTACAGTTAAAATACCACTGTCACTGCCCGGAGTTTCCGAAATTAACGCATCAAAAAACATAGCTCCCCCGTTGTATGTGACAACGGCACGCTCTTTGTTAACACCACCAGCGCTTGAAAATAAATCCAGAAAAGTGAACCCTGTTATACGAACCACCGATCCAAAATCAATGATAAGCTGTTCATTGCCTATTGTGATTTCATCGTCACCAATACCAAGGCCATCTTTCTGGCATGCCAACCCAATACAGCTGTTACCGTCCTGATTTTGTCCCCAGGTCAATGTCCCGCCAATAGCACTGATTGAATAGGTGGTGTTTCCAATGACGCCCGTGTTGCCAACATAGGGATTTTGCG
The DNA here is from genome assembly GCA_020446675.1 of Alphaproteobacteria bacterium. Classification (GTDB taxonomy): domain Bacteria; phylum Pseudomonadota; class Alphaproteobacteria; order Sphingomonadales; family Emcibacteraceae; genus Pseudemcibacter. Next base: position 16,972 of record JAGREE010000082.1, read on the forward strand.
TAAAATCAAGTGTTGCGGCATCAACTTTAAGAACTGACATAAGCAACACAAATGAAAACAGAAAAATTGATTTAATGGAGTTTTTTACTAAAAAATTCATCACACACCTTTATTCTTAAAATTTCAATAAAGGTAACAATGAGCAGTTAATAAAGTACTGATATTATGTATACATTCTGGCTTGGCTGATTTTGTACTTCTAAACCATTGGAACTTAACAAGAGTAATGGTTAATTTATTGTGAACCTTTTTCTGATCAAAATAAATTTACGCGTAATCCAATAATAATGGATACGAATCACCAATCTTTATTCATGAGCTTATCAATTGCCCGCCTGTCACTTTTGGTGGGGCGTCCGGACCCTTTTTCTCTATTAATAACGCTGCCAATTTTATCTTTCTTTGCCGGACGAGGTGGGGTTAAATCCTCATATAGCAACTGTGCTTCAGGGGCGGGACCACGCCGAACCCCTAATGAAACAATTTTTGCAATCAGAATTTCCTCGGCCCGAGTGAAGGTCAGAACATCATCAGGGCCCACAAGTGCACTGGATTTTTTACAAATAGTGCCATTTATTCGCACCTTACCGCCTCTGACCATTTTGCTGGCCAAAGATCTTGTTTTATAAAATCGGGCATGCCAAAGCCACACATCAACACGCTGTGTGTCAGGCGCATCGGTCATATTATTTTTTTGCCTTTAACTGGGCTTTAAGGCCTGCCAGTGCTGCAAACGGCGAATCCGGGTCCAGCTTAGCCTGTTTGGCTTGATTATTTTTCGAAGCATGATGCTGAGGGCCTTTGTGTGGTTGCTTATTTTTAGGAAACGGTTTTTTGCCCTTTGCCGGAAACGGTTTTCTTGGCGGCTTTTGTTTATGCTGATTACCTTCAGGTTTATGCACAAATATAATAACCTTATCTTCTGCTTCCGGTTTTTCTTTCTCAGCTAATTCTTTTTCAGATTCCGGCAACTCATTTTGCTCTGCTTCTGTGCTACTATGATCTTCTTCAGCCTGTGTTTTGTCTGTTGCTAATTCTGGGGTCTCTGCAGACTTATCCGCTATAGGAGTATCAACGCGTTTGGCCAGAATTTCAGCGGCCTCTTTGGCATCATATTCTTTTGCCGAATAACCCAGATAACTCATAATTTCTATAAAATCATCCCCACTTGTACCAACAAGGCTCATTAAGTCAGGATCCATTGGAAATGGACCTTTCATAGATATTTCACGTGCCGCATTGGCCAGACGTTCAAGCATATCCAGACGGACAGCATTATTGCCAACGACCCGATATCCGGACACCTCATAAAATACCCGAGATGCATTTTTATCAACCTTGATAGTGCAAAGTCCAGCTGGCGGAATATCCGGTAATTTATCCTGATCGTTATATAGCGCCCAAAGGAGAAGCCTCAGCTGAGCCGGGGCTGGCTTTAACAGTGAAGGAATATAAAGGCTTGTGGCCCCAAGCCAGACACCCAGTTTTTTCAGCTGAAAACGTCCGCTTCCATCCACGTCTTTAAAATCTTTGGCAATAAGCCTTCTTGGAATTGTTCCAAGTTTTTCAACCATTTGAAAGGCAATCCCTCTTGCCATCCCGCTGATCCGTTCATTTCCTTCATCATCTTTGGCTCCGTCCACCGCTTCACGAAGTGCAAAAAGTGGTGCCAGAATGTTTTCAATATACGCTTCAAGCCAACGATCAAGTTTGGCCTGAACAATATTCAGGGCATCTCCCTGCAAAACAGGGGTTGGTTGTGCTATTGCCTTTGGCGTTAAAAGCGATGATCCTTTCACAACTTTGCCAACAGCAATTCCGCGCCAGTTCACTGTGCTCTGTGTTAATGGATCGCCATATATCAGACTGATTTCAGCGTCTTCCGCAAGACTGAATTCTTCTGCCCGTTTTTTTATTTCCTCTGCAAGAACTTTGTTTGCCGCATTTCTAAGAGTGTTACTATCTTCACCAAATGCACCTGCGTCTTCCTTAAACTGGAATCCTTCTATAGTGCCAATAAAATGGTCTTCTACATAAACACTGCCATCTGTTTCAACATTTGCCATTAATTTTCCTTTTTGGCGCAATTCCCGCATCAGTACTGATGTACGTCTGCTTACAAAACGATTTGTTAATCGTTCATGTAGCGCATCTGATAGCTTGTCTTCAATAACTCTTGTTTCCGATTGCCAATATTTTTGATTTTCGCACCATCCGGAACGGTTGGCAATATAGGTTAATGTGCGGATATGGGCAATTCTTGACGACAGAGTATCTATATTACCTTCAGTTTTTTTATAGGGGGCCACCATATCGGCGATCCAGTCTTCTTTAATTCTGCCGTGATCCGCAGAAATCTGCCGATAAATCCCCATACACAGTTTGGCATGTTCATCATCCGACACCTGTCTGAAATCCGGAATCTGGCACACTTCCCACAGCATTTTAACGGCCGCTGTACCGCCTAACATTGACTTTATTTTCGGATTTTCACTTAATCGCCTGAAAGTATCCATATCAAGCTTTTCCATGGTGCGTGTTAGGCCTGATTGATCTGGCGCACGTTCAAGGGAGCGAATCACTGTATCCGGCCTGGTGAAATCAATAAATGAATTTCGCCATTGAAATACTGTCTGTGGTGCGAACTTATGGTTTTCTATGGCAAAAACCACCTCCGGGTCGAGCCCGGTCTGATAATCCGCACCTTCGGTCAGGCAGCCGAAAGTACCGTTATTCATATAGCGGCCGGCACGACCAGCAATTTGTCCAAGTTCAGCAGGAGTAAGATCGCGCATCTGGTGACCATCAAATTTGGAGGTGGCCGCAAAGGATACATGGTCAATATCCATGTTCAGGCCCATACCTATGGCATCCGTCGCTATCAGATGATCAACATCACCATTCTGATATAGTGCAACCTGAGCATTTCTGGTTCGCGGACTTAGGGCACCGAGAACCACTGCAACGCCCCCCTTGGCCCGGCGCAGCATTTCAGCATAACCATAGACATTATTGGCGCTGAAGGTGATCAGGGCACTTCTGCGGGGAAGGCGCGATAGCTTTTTTGGTTCAACATAGATTAATTCTGAGAAACGTGGGCGGCTGATAAAATCAACATCAGGGATGAGCCGCTGAATAAGCGGACGTGCCGTTTCCGAACCTAAAAACATGGTTTCCTGACGCCCGCGTGCTCGCAGCAAACGGTCAGTAAAAACATATCCCCGGTCATAATCAGCTGCAAGTTGCACTTCATCAACGGCCAGAAACTCCACCGTTTTTTCTATAGGCATACTTTCAACTGTGCAAACGTAATACTGGGGATGTTTTGGGACAATTTTTTCTTCCCCCGTGATAAGGGCAACATGCGTAGTGCCTTTTTTTTCCACAATACGGTCATATATTTCGCGCGCAAGAAGCCTGAGCGGCAGTCCGATCATACCAGAGGCATGACCCAGCATCCGTTCCACGGCAAGATGTGTTTTGCCGGTATTGGTTGGGCCAAGAACCGCTTTAATGTGACTTTTGCTCTCGACCGCTCTGTTGGATAATTGTTTCATGGGCGCGGCTTATCATAATCAACCTTAAAACCCAAGATTAATATCAATTGTAAGGATTATCGACCGTATTTTTTCAGAATTTCTCTTACCTTATCTACCGGCAGTTCGTGCGCAGTCCTCATCTCGCCCGTTTTGGCATCTTCACTGCTTACCGTTCTTGCCATCAGCAATGAATTATAAATCGCCTCTTCTGTCGCTTCTGCCACAGCCTGGAAAAGAGGTGAGACATTGTCATTGGGAATTGTTTCAACCAAGGCATTATTATTTCTACGCTCTTCAGTTCTTCTTACACTTTCTGCCGTTGAAAAGCTTATGACATAATCGCCGCTTCCGTTCGTCATCGATGAGCCAGTCCGGGCAAGACCCGTCAGTGCACGTTCTCCTAAACGTTTCAAGTTCCGATCGGATAATGGGGCATCCGTAGCAACAATCATCATGATTGATCCATCTGCGACGTCACTGTCTACATAGTCCTGCAGGTAATATTGATTAAGCTCCTCGCCAACAGGAATTCCATCCAAACTCAGTATACCACCAAAATTACTTTGGACCAGAACACCAACCGTATAACCGCCGAGCTTCTCGGGCAATACTCTTGACGATGTTCCTATACCCCCTTTCCAGCCAAAAGCTATTGTACCTTTCCCGGCGCCGACATCCCCTTCTTCTACCGGTCCGCTTTTGGCATTTTCAATTGCCTTGATAATTATATCAGCTGTCAGGTGACGGCCTCTTATATCATTTAGGCCGGAATCGTTGGTTTCCCCAACGATGGCATTCACTGAGCGTACCGCTTCATTGCCTTTTTGTGGCAATGTCCAGTCGAGGATGGCATCGGCCGCTCTTGGTACATTTAAGGTATTGGTCAGAACAATGGGTGTTTCAATTTCACCTAATTCATGGATCTGGGTATATCCCATCATTTTGCCAAATCCGTTCCCAATCACAGCAGCGGCGGGAACTTTATTTTGATAAATATTGCCACCATGGGGCAGGATCGCTGTTGCACCAGTCCGGATTGTTTTTCCTTTATCAAGGGTGATCTGTCCAACCAGAACGCCTTTTACATCGGTGATTGCATTATATTTGCCGGTTTTTAATATACCCGGCTTAATTCCGATATCACGGGCCCGAACCTGTTCTGCGGATGCCTGAAAACTAAATAATGCGAAAAGGACTATGCTCAATAAAATTTTATAATACATTCGGTGAAAACTCCTGATTTTTGCAGAAACTATAATGCAAACTATTATGATATAAAAACGAATAAAATAACATTATTAATTCGCCCTTTTTGACATAATTTCATATATATTGTTTATTTATATATAGCATTATGTATTTTTCTTATGTACAATGTTCATATAAACTTAAAAAAGGTGATTTTAATGGAACTTCAGGATAGTGAAAAAAAATTGCTTGATTTGCTGAAAATCGACAGCCGAATGAGTGCCGCAGAGCTTGGTCGCAAGCTAGATCTGGCACGGTCCACCATTCATATGATGCTGGGTCGGCTGGAAGAAAAAGTGATTGATTGCTATACCATCAAATTAAAACCGGACGCCATCAAGAATGAGGCCCGCTGCTACGTCACAATTACCCGGGATCCTAAGAAATCTGCGCAAATTGAGGAGGCATTATATAATATGCCTGAAGTGGATTGCCTGGCAACCGTCGCGGGTTCAATTGATTTGATGATCCTTGTTCGTACTGAAAATAATCAGCAGATGGATTCTGTTCTGACCAATATTGCCATGCTTGATGGCGTTATTAATACTGAAAGCCATATAATTTTGTCATCAAAGTTCAATAGAATGCCATATTAATTTACCATATGATCATATATTGAGACTTAATGTTCATATTATATTGACAATTGTTCATTTTTTATAGAATATCGTTCATATATTTAAATATTTTTTTATAAAATATAAAACTATGGAATTTTAAACGTAAAATTTGATGAAATAATTATATGTTCAAACAATCGTCAGATTAAATTGTAATTTACGAAGGAATTAAAGACATGATGAATAAGCAGGAAATTTATAGTGCCTTGGGGCTTAAGCCCGCAGACGTGGAAGGCGGCAACCTTAAGGTTCATAGCCCGATTGACGGTTCTGAGATTGCGAATGTTAAAATGGACACAGTTTCAGAAGCTGAAGCAAAAATAGCAAAATCCGTTGAGGCCTTCAAAGCCTGGCGCAATGTGCCCGCGCCGCGTCGTGGTGAGCTTGTCCGAATACTGGGAAATATCCTTCGTGATAAAAAAGAAGCACTTGGTGCGCTCGTAACTCTTGAATGCGGCAAAATCTATCAGGAAGGCCTCGGAGAAGTTCAGGAAATGATTGATATTTGCGATTTTGCTGTTGGGCAAAGCCGTATGCTTCATGGACTGACAATAGTTTCCGAACGCCCACTGCATAAAATGCGTGAAATCTGGCAACCGCTTGGCCCGACTGGCATCATCAGTGCTTTTAACTTCCCGGTTGCGGTTTGGTCATGGAATGCGGCTCTGGCCCTTGTTTGTGGGAATTCACTTCTCTGGAAACCTTCTGAAAAAACGCCTGTTACTGCTCTTGCCTGTCAAAAACTGTTTGAAAAGGCCTGTGCTGAGTTTGGCGCGGATGCCCCCAAAGACCTTTCACAAATTCTTATTGGCGAGCGCGATATTGGTGAAGTGCTGACATCTGATGAGCGCGTGCCTCTGATCAGCGCGACAGGCAGTTGCGCAATGGGTAAAATCGTTGGTGCAAAGGTTGCCTCCCGCTTTGGCAGATCAATTCTGGAACTTGGTGGCAATAATGCCATTATTGTTTCTAAACATGCTGATCTTGATCTTGCTTACCAGGGCATTGTTTTTGGTTCAGTCGGCACCTGTGGTCAGCGCTGCACCACAACACGTCGTCTGTTCATCCATGAAGATGTGTATGATCAGATAGTCCCCCGTATCAAAAAAGCCTTTGCCAATGTTTCCATCGGCAATCCGCTTGATGAAAAAACACTTATGGGCCCTCTGATTGATGAAGATGCGTTTAATAATATGCAAAACGCCCTTAAAGTTGCTAAAGAAAATGGCGGAAAAATAACCGGTGGTTCTCGTGCTCTTGGCAATGAATATCCCGGCGGATATTATGTTAATCCGGCTCTCGTCGAAATGGACGGTGATGATGCCAATATTAAAACCGAAACTTTTGCCCCAATATTATATGCTTTTAAATATACCGACCTGGAAAATGCAATCGCGCGGCAAAATGATGTTCCGCAAGGGCTTTCTTCGGCCATTTTCACGACCAATATGCTGGAAGCTGAATTGTTTACCTCTGAGTTCGGTAGTGATTGTGGAATTGCCAACGTTAATATTGGTACGAGTGGCGCCGAAATCGGCGGTGCATTTGGCGGTGAAAAAGAAACCGGTGGCGGCCGTGAAAGCGGATCTGACGCCTGGCGCGGCTATATGCGTCGCATGACCAGCACAACCAACTATTCTACCAAACTGCCTTTGGCACAAGGCATTAAATTTGATGCTGATTAAACCTTAAATACCCGTTATTATCGATAAAGCCCGTCCTGAAATATTTTCAGAGCGGGCTTTATCATTTATCCACTATTATTTTGTTTCAATGATCTATAAAATCCGCTATGACTTAATGATATTAATAATGATAATTAATAAGAATAAATGATGACGAGATATTTAAGTGA
>JAGREE010000083.1:0-1012 GCA_020446675.1 Alphaproteobacteria bacterium
TGGCCGGTGAAGGCGAGGAATAAGAAGAATAGAAGTGTGGTATATTTCTTCATACTCAGGCTTTTGTATTTCCGAGGATAATGGCTATTACTTTATTTTCACCGTCCATTACGAAAAAAATATCTTTATAAAAGAGCCCCTTCATTTCTCCTATGGAGCGCCTTGATTTATTCAGGGATAACCGGCGGTTCTGAGGCTTCCCATACTGCTGCCTAACGGCATCGGCGTCATCTCCGACCTGAACGCCCTTCCTTGTCTGGTATTTTGAGCTTTCGATTACGGCTTGCCTCAGTATTCCCTCTGTGTCGAAAGACAATTGTACTCCCGCTGAACTCAATTCATCCAAATTTTGAACGTCTTCTTTTCGCGATTCATTGATAAGAAGGGCGCCCCTTTTTAATCCTACCACGGCAATTTCTGTATCAATATTGATAATATCCTCCGCCTGATTTTTCTGAGCACACCCAAAACAAAGCATAATAAAGACGACAAAAACAATAAGAACTGATAAGTTTTTCATATTCAACTCATTTTACTGGTCAAGAAGTTTTTCTCTGGTATCGGGCTATCACTTTCAGGCGCTAATTGCAATTTATTGAAGGAGGCGACATTCCTCCGTTTATATTTCGGCTCATTTGAACATTTAAAGGCATTAGCTTTAGATCCTCTCCAAGATCTCCTTATTTCCATTACCACTACAAGGCCAAGTTCCGTTTGTATCCGGCACCTAGGGCATTGCATGTGTTGATTACTAAATCGGTGCAGTTATGATCGGGTGGACAAATTGATTTTTTCACCATCCCCTTTTGATGATCCATCCAAATGAAGGTATTTGTCTGGTATATTACGCCAGTAACCTCTGATCGAATGTTATGGTTGCATCCTTCAAAATAGGTGGAATCTGCCAAATAGCCTAAGAGCATGAACCGGAGTTCAGAAAAAAAAATTTGAATCCTACCATCCCACCCTAAAATCGCGTAATTTTGCAGCCTTTTAAGAACTTTCTCTACGA
>JAGREE010000083.1:1102-1620 GCA_020446675.1 Alphaproteobacteria bacterium
ACGGCGCTGGAGATCGCCCAGTCCATCAGCCACGGGCTGGCGAAGAAAGTCCTTTCCGCAAAGGTAAATGGCGAAGTCTGGGACGCCACGCGCCCCATCGAACAAGACGCCCGCCTCCAACTACTCACCTGGGATGATAAGGATGGGAAAGCAACCTTCTGGCACTCCTCGGCCCACCTGATGGCCGAAGCCCTCGAAGCACTCTATCCCGGCATCAAATTCGGTACGGGGCCGGCTACGGAAAGTGGGTTTTATTACGATGTCGACCCCGGCGGCCATACCATCTCTTCAGATGATTTCGCGAAGATCGAGGCAAAGATGATAGAGCTGGCGCGACAGAAAAACGCTTATGTGCGCAAGCCCATCTCTCAAAAGGATGCCGTCGAATTTTTCCAGGAAAAGGGGGACGAATACAAGCTCGAGCTAATCGAAAAGCGCGGCGATGAGGACATTACCCTCTATCAGCAAGGCGAGTTCATCGACCTGTGCAAGGGCCCGCATGTGCCGGATACGAGCTA
>JAGREE010000084.1 GCA_020446675.1 Alphaproteobacteria bacterium
AATATCCTCATCATTTTAAAATTTGTTTTATCTTAATTGTTAATATTAAATATATTAACTATTATGTCAAAAAATAGTTAATGTTTTTAAAAAAATCAAAATAGCCATGATGAAATATGCCTTCAAAAATATATTTTTGCTGATAAACTAATAATACCTATAAAAAACTGGTATAATTTAGTTGGCAGCGGGAGACTCGTTATGACAAATTCAAATAAAGAAAAAGCTGAACACCTTCATATAGTTTGCCCAGCCTGTGATGCGATTAACCGCATTAATGCCGCCAGAATGGACGATAAACCCAAATGTGGTAAATGCGGCAAACCATTGTTTAGTGGACATCCGGTCACGCTGACGGCCAAAAACTTTAACAAACACATATCACGAAGTGATATTCCGGTTATTGTTGATTTCTGGGCGCCTTGGTGTGCGCCATGCAAATTAATGGCCCCGGAATTTGAAAAGGCGGCAAAGTCACTTGAGCCGCGTGTCCGGCTTGCTAAACTTGATACCGAAAGCGAGCAGGCGATCGGTGCTCAATTTGGAATTCGCAGCATTCCGACCATGGTAGTCTTTAAATCCGGCAAGGAAAAAGCACGCCAGGCGGGTGCCATGGGCATGTCAGATATCGTACGTTGGGCCAAAAGCCATAGCTGATTAATTTCGGGCGTATGATAATGAAGAGGGGGATTTCTTATACGCGCTCCAAAAAATGTCTGTTCGTTGGATTGTAATATATATTCTCTCTCCTATATATTAATTAGCAGTTTAGAATAATTATAAACAAAGGAGATAATATTATGGCATTGCATATTGGTGATACTGCACCCAATTTCAAAATAGATACAACGAAAGGTGAAATTGATTTTCACGAATGGGCAGGGAACTCCTGGGTGTTTTTCTTTAGCCACCCGGCAGATTTTACGCCGGTATGTACAACAGAAATGGGCCGAACATCACAATTGGCTGATAAATTTGCTGCTCTTAATACAAAGTCACTGGGCCTTTCGACGGATACGGTGGAAGAGCATCTTAAATGGGTTGCTGATGTTAATGATACGCAAAATACGGATCTACAATTTCCGATCGTTGCTGATCCGGATCTCAAAATTGCGATGCTTTATGATATGATCCATCCGGGCGAGAGCAGCACAGCCGCTGTTCGTTCGGTTTTCATTATTGATCCCAATAAAAAACTGAGGCTTACAATGACTTATCCTATGAGCATTGGCCGTAATTTTGATGAAATTCTCCGTGTGATTGAAGCACTCCAGCTTTCGGATAAAAACAGAATTGCAACCCCTGCTGACTGGAAACGCGGTGACAAAGTTATCATCCCGCCATCAATCAGCAATGAAGAAGCAGAAAAAATCTTCCCCCAGGGTTGGGACGAGATTCGCCCTTACCTTCGATTGACAGAAGTTAAGTAAAAACCATACTTAACCTGTCAGTATAAGGCAGCTGTTTCGGCAGCTGCCTTTTTTATATTCATAAAAGAAGCTTTTAGTTATTATTTCAGCTTAACAGAATTCAAAAATCCTTATAGGATTATTTGACTATATCTAATTATGGAAAATTCTATGACCAGGATCGGTGAAAAAAGGAATATTGATGCTCTGCTGCTGGCGTTGCTGCGGACGGAACTTGCCAACAGGAGAACATTGCTTGCTTATATTAAAACCTCTCTTGGGATAGGAATTACAGCAATCGGACTTTTAAAATTTACGGATGAACAATCAATCTATGCCATGCTTGGGCTTTTGCTGGTGCCTGTATCATTTGTCATTCTGGCAGTAGGGATAGTGGATTATATAATGACCAAGAAAAAGATTGAAGATGAGAAAAAAGACGCCGAAGTCTGAATATCCGGATGCAGGAGTGTTAAATAAGGCATGATTTGGGAAATAATAATTAACGCCGCTGGTGGTTTGGCTCTGTTCATGATGGCCATGACCATGATGACGGATGGACTTAAATTATTTGCCGGTAATGCCCTGAAATCAATCTTACAACACTGGACATCAAATGTTTACAGGGGTGTTCTTTCCGGAGCATTAATCACAGGATTTGTGCAATCATCAAGTGCTGTAACAGTGGCAACAATCGGGTTTGTCAATGCCGGTATTCTTACATTACATCAGGCGATAGGTGTGGTTTTTGGAGCTAATCTTGGGACAACCGTCACCGGGTGGCTCGTCAGCATTATGGGGTTTGGCTTTAATATTGAAGCTTTGGCTATGCCGCTTCTAGCGATTGGCGTGATATTAAATTATGCGGCAATGGCCAAACGGTATCAGGGACTTGGCCATTTTTTGCTTGGCCTTGGTCTTTTCTTTTTAGCGCTTTCGATCCTGAAATCTTCATTTTCGGGAATTTCGGATAATTTTGGAAATGAACTTTTCCGGGCCAATGATATTACAAATACGTGGCTATTTGTATTTTTCGGCTTCATTCTGACAGCCTTTACCCAGTCGTCAAGTGCAGCAATTGCAATCATTCTGACAGGGGTTAGTGAAGGGATTATTGGGATAAACCTTGCGGCCGCAGCCGTGATTGGCGCGAATATTGGTACGACAACAACGACCGTATTTGCAACACTCCATGCAACAGCCAACGCCAGACGAGTTGCGGTCTGTCATGTGGCGTTTAATGTGATAACGGGCATTATTGCCCTTGCCATGTTGCCACTATTTGTTCTTGCCGTATCAGAACTGGGTCATTTGATCGGTGTAAAGGATCAACCGGCACCATTACTGGCCTTATTTCACACATCATTTAATCTTGTCGGCGTCATTCTGCTTGTACCGTTCAGCCGCAGGATCGGTGAAATTGCCGAAAAAATGTTTGTGACACAGGAAGAAAGCCTGAGCCATCCACAGTTTCTTGATAAAACGGTCAGACAAGCCCCGATTTTGGCAATCGCCGCACTATGGAACGAGCTGGATCGGTTATATAATTTAACCTGCGAACTGGTATTAATGGCCATTGCGGGGCGAAGCAAATCTGCTGGCATCGTCAAAAGACATGCGGAGGCAATTATTTCGCTTGGAAAATCAATCAATGAGTTTGCCACGGGTTTAAGTATGGAAAATATGACCCGTGAACAGGCTGAGGAACTGACGTCAACCATACGTACGTCCCGCTATCTGGAAGATGTTACAAGGATGGCACATGAATTTTATTCATTATTTCAAAGTGCGGATGAAATAAATAACGAAGAGTGTACAGCCCTGCTTGAACAATATCTGAAGGTGACTGAAAATACCGTAAATATTTTTTTCAGCGACAATAGTGAACAGGCACAAAAAGATGTCAAGCTTCAGGCATTGACGGACTATCAGAAGGCCTATCAGGACACAAAAGAAGGACTTTTACAAATCACCATTAAGCGACATCTGAGTGTCGATGAGATTGATGAATTATTGGATAGTTTAAGCCATTCCAGACGGCTCATTCAGCAGCTTCTCAAAGCGGATAGCAGAATTCACAGGCTTCGAAACGGGGAAGCCGCTGAGCCAAAAGATCAGGACATTAATGAAGATATCAAAGGAGACGAGGAAACAGCTTCCGATGCCGGGGAAATTTAAATTATGACCGGAAGTTTTTCTTTAAAGTTTTAATCAGGTCTGAGCGTGCTTCTTTAAAAATGTTACTGTCTGAAAGTATTTTAGCTGTGTCCATTTTGCCCTGCAAAGCGACAAACTCACTGTAATAGGGTGAGTTTTCACCGTCCTCAAGGATTGAACGGAGGGTGTTGCTATTGAACTGTTCACTATATATGGACGCAAGCAGGGAAACCCAATCCTGACGATAATGGTTCGTTGTATCTTTTATATTGGACACGACCGTATTTTTCACAAGCGGAAAACCAAATTGGGAAATGGCATTTTCCACCAGTTCATCATTTTTCACTGAATCAAGAAGCAATAGGGAAAGGCTTTTATGAAGTCCGGTTGAACGGATAAACTGTTCAGCCACCGCGTAGGAGCCGTCCAGAGACTTAACAGTGCGTTCTGGTAAAATCAGATCAAAACTGTTGGCCTGTCCCGGCATTTTAAGGCCGGTTATCGTACCGCCAGCAGCATAGCCAACAGAGCTATATGTAACGACGGATAGGGTGACGAATAATGAAAAAACAAAATTTTTGAACATTTGCTTTGAAGCCTGACTTGTAAAAATAAAATTCTTAAATGCAGGGCTATAAAAGCAGCTATTTGTGACACTGGTATTAATGGAAAGTTACGGTTTTGTGAAGTTTTTGTGAAACTTTTGTTAAATAACAAGAAGTTAGCGCAAAATTCTTTGACAATTTTGCGATTCCGGTGTTAGCCTGAATTTACAACGTACTATTCGACGATACGATATTATCCGACAAATATTACACTAATATGACAAAAATAAAATTTATAAAAAAATACAGAATAAGGAGTATTTAAATGAAGAAATTAGCATTTGGTCTCATAGCAGCAATTGGCTTTGGCACGAGTGTGGCAAACGCGGATGAGCTTTCTTCTTCGTTGATCCTTCTGCAAGATAATTCAATGGCATCGGAAAAAATTGAAGCCCGTGACTGGTCAGCAGCAGAGGCGGAATTGGTCTCAACCGATTTTGCACCGGAAGATAGGATTTTCGCAAAGGTTAATCTGGCATTTCTTTATAGTGCAACTGGCCGTGTTGAAAAAGCACAGGCGCTATATCAGGAAATTCTGGATGGTCGCGATAACAGTTTTGCCATGACACTTTCCGGAAAGCCCAGAAAAGTGAAATATATTGCAAAAGACGGCATCAAAAGACTTGATAACTTGTAAGAAAGAAAAAAATAAGACACACTACTGACGTTTACTTTATTATCTATCAGGGACTGTCAGTGAAATATAAAGTTCTATTGGCCTTTTTGACCACAGCATCTTTTTTGATGATGTTTTTGTCGGAGAGGCCAATTTATTTTGCAATTCCGCTTTGGGCTTTATTATCAGCCCTTTGCTATTATGATTTCAAAACACTGAAGCTTCCCAATAGCCTTACTGCGGCTGTTTTCCTATTGGGTATTGTCTATAGTATTTACAGCGAACAAAATCCCTGGCTTACGGCATCATCATTTCTTATTTCATCTT
>JAGREE010000085.1:0-166 GCA_020446675.1 Alphaproteobacteria bacterium
GTCGCCCGGGCGGGCTAAAGAGAGGGTTTGTAACTGGGTTCGTAGATATGGCGCGCTGCCCATCGCATCTGGCGCTTTTGGTGGCTGTGTCCAGCTTTCTGTCTCGATGCGGAATAATGAGCCAGTCTCTAGTGGCGCGGGTTAAGAATTAATATTCCTACGCTTA
>JAGREE010000085.1:345-2580 GCA_020446675.1 Alphaproteobacteria bacterium
GTATGAAATTTAAACAAGTTCTTAAGTCAGAAGGCCACTTGTAAGTGTCCATCTGACACCAGGCGTGAAGCGGACACTTCCAGTGGCCTCTTCACTTTGCCCCGATGACTTATAAAAAGATTACCCGCGGCACTACCGACTGGCGGGGATAGGCAGGCCAGCAATTCGCAAGTCAGAGACTGGCAGGTTTAGCTGTTTCGAGACGCAGTCCCTCACGAACGTCATTTGGCGCTATTTTTCAGTTCCTTACTTTTGAGACAGCCTCAAGCCTTTGGTGTTCCGGGCGCTCCAATAGTGTCTCGCCCCTGGTTTTAGCCCCTCCTAATTTGCACGACTCATCTTTCATCCCGCCAAGCTCCGGTGGATCAGGAGAACAGGGGGGCAAAATCACATCCCTGCATTGTTCTGAAGGAAAAATGTTTTAAATTGGGAAGCGTAGTGTTAGGGCGAATATTACGCAGGTGGGTTGGGGCGCCAAAATTTTCTTTTTGAAAGCCGATCAGCCCTGCTTGAAATTTGTGGATGTCGGCGTTTTTCCACAGCCTGCCGTCTGTTTCATGAATAAAAAATAAAAAAGATGAAAATAAAAATTCTGTTAAGCTTAACTGTAATGATTTTATTGGCCTTACAGGCAAAATCGCAATCTGAATTACCTGTTATTCATTCCAGAATAGACGTAATTGATATAAGAGACGGGAATGAATTCATTAAAGGAAATTGGTCATTAGCTCCCGAAGCTAAACCTGATATTTACACCTCGAATAAAATTGGCGAGTTTGTTACCTTTTATACGGATTTGGACTCCATAAGCTATAAAATTCATCCTGATTCAATTTATAATTTTATTATCCTGCTGAATGGTAGGGATTCTGCCTATACTCAAATCAAATATGCTCCGACGTATTTAGATATTTTGAAAAGAGCAGAAGATTTTAATTATAGTGAAATTGTTGAAATTCCAGATTTTTACTATCAGGATTCATCAGAATTGACTTTAAGAACACTTCGAAAGCAGTTTAATCTTGATTCAATTGCAGGTGGAGGAAATGAAGTTTCAAAAATCCTTAACTTAATGCATTGGATACATGATTTGATTCCACATGACGGGAATCACGAAAATCCAATTGTCAAGAATGCAATGAGCATGATAGCGGAGTGCAAACAAGGAGCCAGAGGACTGAATTGCCGGGGTTTAGCAACTGTTTTGAATGAATGTTATTTGTCATTAGGAATAAAATCAAGATTTGTTACCTGTATGCCCAAAGACTCTATTTTCAATGATTGTCATGTAATTAATATGGTTTTTTCGGAGCAATTAGGCAAATGGATATGGATAGACCCAACAAATGATGCCTATGTTATGGACGAAAAAGGAGAATTATTGGGGTTATCAGAAGTGAGAGAAAGGCTAATTAAAGGAGAAACGATTATACTCAATCCAGACGCCAATTGGAATAATCAAGCTTCAACAGTTAAAGAATATTACCTTTTTGAATACATGGCAAAAAATTTATACAGATTTAGTTGCCCACTTCGAAGTGAGTATGATTATGAAACCAATCAACAGGGTAAAACACGGGAATATGTAGAATTAATCCCTCTTGACGGTTATAATCAAACACCTAAAATATCTGAATTAACTTACGAAAAATCAGGGGTGACGTTCAAAACATATAAAACAAATAATCCAAATCAATTTTGGGTAAATCCGAGATAGAAAAGAACACGAGACAGAAATACAGCATAACACACGATGGCCATGACTCATAAAAAGGCATTGTCCCCAGAACAAGGGGAAACACTAATCAGCGCATTGAAAGCCCGTTTTGAGAAAAACAGGAACCGCCATGAAGGCCTTGAATGGGCTAAAGTACAAGCAAAGCTGGAAGCGAATCCCGAAAAACTCTGGGCGCTCCATGAAATGGAACGAACTGGCGGTGAACCGGATGTTGTCGGCCACGATATAAAAACTGGCGAATACATTTTTTATGATTGTTCCGCGGAAAGCCCTAAAGGCCGCAGAAGCCTTTGTTACGACCGGGACGCCTGGGAAGCAAGGAAAGAACATAAACCGGAAAATAACGCGATGGATATGGCGGCGGCCATGGGTATTGAACTTTTGACGGAAGAACAATATCGGGCGCTGCAGCAACTTGGGGATTTTGATACGAAAACATCGAGCTGGTTGAAAACACCTCCTGAGATCAGAAAACTCGGCGGCGCCATCTTTGCCGA
>JAGREE010000085.1:2640-2870 GCA_020446675.1 Alphaproteobacteria bacterium
TTCCGCGGCTCGCTAAGGGTCTAAATATGACAATCTGCTCCTCTATATTTCAAACCCTTTTTTATGAAAAAACACCTACACTTCTCCCTTCTCGTACTAACATTTACTTTTTTTCAGCCAGCTTCCTTCGTCCTTGCCAACAGCACCCCCGTGGTGTTGAATGGCATCGGCGTCAACCTGCAACCCAACGGAACAGCCCTTGTACCGGCCAGTTGCTTCCTGGCCAGCGA
>JAGREE010000086.1 GCA_020446675.1 Alphaproteobacteria bacterium
GGGGTGCCTATCCTGGTGAATTCAGAGTATATACGCTGCCTGATGATTAAAAAACATTGCCAAATGGGGCCATCTATATGACCCCATTTGGCTTTATTAATTCAGCTTGGATTAATATTCGGTATTTATAATCGAACGTTAGACATGCGAAGTTCATTTAATACATCTGAAAATGACATAATGTTGATTTTAGATGAGAAATTAAAAAGGTAAACGAGATTAACATGAAATTAAAACACAAAGTATCAATAATTGCCGCTGCAACAGTAATGGGGCTTTCGTTTGGAACCATATCCAAAGCGCAAGGCGTTACTGTTTGGGACGGTGTATACACCAAAGCTCAGGCGGAAAGAGGACAGAAACTCTATCAGGACCACTGCTCAGCATGTCATGGTACACAAATGCAAGGTATTGAAGAAGCACCAACCTTAAAACAGGGTGCTTTTGTTTATAACTGGGATAGTTTGGGTGTTGATATTCTGTTTCAAAGAATACGTGATACAATGCCTCTTGATGATCCAAAAGGTGTTTCCCGTAAAATGAAAGCAGACATTCTTGCCTATATTATGTCGCAAAATAATTTCCCCGCAGGAACAAAAGAGCTTCCTTATCAGAACTCTCAATTAAAACGAATTACATGGCACGCATTAAAGCCTGAAGAATAAAATTTATACGAAATACAATCTTGCAGAGAAGGCTCAAAGATCATATGATCTTTGAGTCTTTTTTATATAATAATGAATAAATAAATCTGGAGAATTATATAATGGTTAACATTACAAAAACTACACTGGCACTTATACTGCTTGCTGCCAGTTTGGTTAGTTCCGGTGCCCGTGCAGAAGCACCGGATACGTCAAACGGTGAGTGGCCTTATTACACCGGGGACATTAAAGGGTCACGCTATTCACCACTGGATCAGATCAATGCCGATAACTTTGAAGATCTGGAGCTTGCCTGGTCATTTTCCACAAAAAATCTGGGTACCAGAAGCGAATATAAGCTTGAAGTGACCCCGATTATGATCGATGGCGTGCTTTATGCCACAGCCGGTACCCGCCGTACAGCGATTGCCCTTGACGGGAAAACCGGGGAACTGATGTGGCTTCACAGCATGCGTGAGGGCTTACGCGCAGGCCTTGCCCCCCGTCAGTTGTCCGGCCGTGGTCTGTCTTACTGGTCAGACGGTAAAGGCGATGATAGAATTTTCTATGTAACAACCGGATATAAACTGGTCGCGCTAAATGCCCATACCGGCGTTCCGATCAATTCATTCGGGACTGACGGCAATGGTATCCTTGATCTTAAGATCGGTGCCGTACAGGGCAATGAAGTTCAGATCGACCTGGTGACCGGGG
>JAGREE010000087.1 GCA_020446675.1 Alphaproteobacteria bacterium
CCCCGGTCACCAGGTCGATCTGAACCTCGTTGCCCTGTACGGCACCGACTTTCAAATCAAGGATACCATTGCCGTCAGTGCCGAATGAATTGATCGGAACGCCGGTATGGGCATTTAGCGCGACCAGTTTATATCCGGTTGTTACATAGAAAATTCTATCATCGCCTTTACCGTCTGACCAGTAGGACAGACCACGGCCGGACAACTGACGGGGGGCCATACCACCACGTAAGCCCTCACGCATGCTGTGAAGCCACATCAGTTCCCCGGTTTTCCCGTCAAGGGCAATCGCCGTACGGCGGGTACCGGCTGTGGCATAAAGCACGCCATCGATCATAATCGGGGTCACTTCAAGCTTATATTCGCTTCTGGTACCCAGATTTTTTGTGGAAAATGACCAGGCCAGCTCCAGATCTTCAAAGTTATCGGCATTGATCTGATCCAGTGGTGAATAGCGTGACCCTTTAATGTCCCCGGTGTAAAATGGCCACTCACCGTTTGACGTATCCGGTGCTTCTGCAAGGGCACCGGAACTGATCAGACCAAAGGCCATCATTCCCATTGCCAATACAGAATTTTTAAAATTAAATTTCATTATTCTCTCCCTTTTTAATAATATGCTGTGTCCCTATAATTATATTTTGCATTTGGACATTTCTTAATTCAACATAGCATTACATTTATAAGAAAGATTAGTTGGTTTGTACACTCAAAATGCACCATGAAGGATTGAATGAGAATAGTTATATCTAAAGTATCTGAATACTTGGATGAAACCAACAATGTGAGAATTTTTCATCTTGGTTTCATCTGTTAATTATATATACCATTTTTTAAATTTTGATTTTTTGAGTATTAAATTCAATCATGCGAAAGAAATGCAAGGTTAAAATTATATCTGAAAACGACAATTTTTGTGGCATATAAAGAAAAGTGGTGATAGATACATTATAACATTTAAGAAATAATATCGTTCGCAAAAATAACGATATGGAAAAATCATAAAAATATATCAGGTATGAACTGAAAATACAGAGGGGGTATTTTCTAAAACTTAAAGAATAAAATATGTCAATTAATGACAAATAGAAAGTAATAGCAAAATGAAATATAAAAAACTGTCTATATTGGGATTAGGAATATCTTCTTTAATCCCGGCAATTTTACCAACAATAGGCTTTGCGCAGGATAATAGCGGAACAGAAACTTTAACGGTTACCACGACAAGAAGCGAAAGACTTGCAACTGACGTAATTGGAAATGATACTGCCGTATCAGGCTCTGAAATTGAATTTCTCAGTCCAACTCATATTAATGAAGTTTTTCAGGGCGTGGCAGGGGTTAATGTTTCCCGTAACAGTGGTCAGGAATCGCTTATTTCACTGCGGTCACCAATTTTTACGGGTGCAGGGGCCTGTGGTGCTTTCTTAACCGCACAGGACGGCATACCATTAAGAGCTGCCGGATTCTGTAACGTAAATGAATTGTTCGAAAGTTTTGTTGAGCAGGCCGGGAGTGTCGAAGTGGTGCGTGGCCCGGGATCAGTACTCTATGGTTCAAATGCCATGCATGGGATTATAAATGTCATTTCCAAACCGGTAGGGGATGCCAGTTCAACCGCCAGTATGGAAGCTGGCTCCTGGGGTTATCTGAAATTTAATGCGTCAGGGGCGTTCAAGGATGGCGATTCAGGTCTTAGGGTTTCGGCGAGCGTTATGCATGACGGCGGTTATATTGAAGATAGCGGATATAACATGCAAAAGGGCCAGATCAGACACGAATATGATGATGGAGACTGGAAAATTTCATCCAATTTCCTGGCAACTAATCTGGATCAGGATACTTCTGGATATCTGGATGGATTGGATAGTTATAAAGATCCGGTTCTGGCAAAAACCAATGCCAATCCGGAAGCTTATAGAAAAGCAAAATCATTTCGATACTGGTCAACAATTTCCAAAGACATAGCAAATAATGTACGTTGGCAGATTTCCCCTTATTTAAGGGCAATGGATATGGAATTTCTGATGCATTTCCTACCTGGTCAGCCGGTTGAGAATAACAAGCAGAAAAGTGCCGGCTTCCAAAACGCCTTTTATATTAATGAAGGGTCAGACTTTGAAATCATAGCAGGATTTGATGGTGAAATTGCCAAAGGTGAACTTTTGCAGGTTCAGGAAAACCCACCGGTTGAACCATTCCTGGTTACTAGGCTTCCAGTCGGTAAAAACTATGATTATGAAGTTAATACAAAACTGATAGCAGGTTTTGTCCGCGGTGATTTTGATGTCACCGAGCAGCTTTCATTGATTGCTGGTATCAGGACAGAATATGTCAAATATGATTATGATAACCGCATGGTTTCAGGACAAGTGGATGAAAACGGCAATCCTTGCCCGCATCCTGAAGGGTGTCGATACACACGTCCTGCGGATCGAACTGACAGTTTTACAAACACTTCATTTGAAGCAGGGTTTCTTTATAAACTGGATGAAAGTAATAATTTTTATGCCAGATTAAGTCGCGGTTTCCGTGCGCCGCAGACATCAGAACTATACAGACTTCAACTAAATCAGCTGGTCGCAGATATTGATAGTGTAAAACTTGACAGTATTGAGGCAGGCATCAGAGGTAAAATTGATGCCTTAACCTATGACGTATCATTTTTTGCCATGAAAAAAGACAATGTCATTTTTCAGGATAACCGTATAAATGTTGATAATGGTAAATCCAAGCATATTGGTGTTGAAGGTATGGTGGAATATAAGTTTCCAATTGACGTTACTTTAAGAGCCAGCGGTAGCCTTGCCAAACATCAGTATGATTTTGATTATATGCCGGGAACCGTGAACTGGAACGGACTTGATATTGATACGGCACCGCGTAACTTTGGTAGTGTTCAGCTAAACTGGGTGCCGGCAAACAAGGTTAAGGCCGGTCTGGAATGGATATGGATGGGTAAATATTCTATGGACCCTGAAGCCTCATTTGTTTATCCGGGTCATAATTATTTCAACCTGCGTGTCGAAGCAGAAGCTATGGAGAACGTAGATGTCTTTCTTCGTGTGATGAACCTGACCAATGTCAGATATGCTGAGCGGGCTGATGTTTCATTTGGTACACCAAGATATTTTGTCGGATTACCACGCGCCTTTTATGGTGGTGCGAGGGTTCGCTTCTAATATCAAAGAATTAAATTAAAAGGCCTGCATTCATCAATTCGGGCCTTTTTAATTGGATCAAGGCTTTACAGAAGATCAATGTATAGCTATTGTTTTTGCCATAATTGCATAATTATTTTAGGGACGGAAATTCAATGAAGAAAATACTCATTTTAATGCTACTGACTGTAGCTGCCTGCTCTTCTCAGGACAGCAGTCAGAATGAACAGGCTAATAATACGGGTGCCCAATCAGATCAGATGTCGGGTGATGTCGCCCGTTGGGAAGCCCAAGCAAAAAATATTACAATCATTCGCGACGACTGGGGTGTGCCGCATATTTACGGTAAAACGGACGCCGATGCTGTATTTGGCGTCATGTATGCGCAGGCGGAAGATGATTTTAACCGTGTAGAAGTAAATTATATGAATGCCATGGGCCTTCTTGCTCAGGCTGAAGGTGAGGATCAGATTTTCCGCGATTTGAGAATGCGCCTTTTCATCCAGCAGGATGATCTGAAAAAAATGTATGCGAAAGCACCGGATTGGCTTAAGAAACTGATGGATGCTTATGCAGATGGACTTAATTATTATCTTCATACTCATCCTGAAACCAAGCCAAAAGTCATCAAGCATTTTGAACCCTGGATGGCACTTTCATTCTCGGAAGGCAGTATTGGTGGTGATATAGAAAGCATTTCCATAAATGATCTGCAGAATTTTTATGGTGGCACTATGAAAATGGCGGAAGCTCCCCGGGACCTAGATATGGAACCACGTGGCTCGAACGGCATGGCCATTGCCCCAAAGAAAACAAAGGATGGTCATGCCATGCTTTATATCAATCCTCACACAACACATTATTTCCGCGAAGAAGCTCATATGGTTAGTGATGAAGGTTTGGATGCTTATGGTGCCCTTACATGGGGTCAGTTCTTTATTTATCAGGGATTCAGCGAATATAATGGCTGGATGCATACATCAAGCCGTGCTGATGTGATTGATGAGTATGCTGAAACAATCATCGAAAAGGACGGCAAACTTTTTTATAAATTTGGTGAAGAGGAACGCCCGGTCACTGTATCCACTGAGACTATCGACTATAAAACCGATAGTGGAATGGAATCCCGTGATTTTACTGTGTATCACACACATCATGGCCCCATTATCCGTTCTGAAGGTGATAAATGGATCAGCGTACAGTTGATGAATATTCCGCTGACAGCATTGAACCAGTCATATACGAGGACTAAAACGCATAATTATCAGGAATTTTTTGAAATGATGAGACTGAAGTCCAACTCTTCAAACAATACTGTTTATGCTGATAAAGACGGTAACATTGCCTATTTCCATGGTAACTTCCTGCCAATCCGTAATACAAAATATGATTTTAATCATCCTGTGGACGGAAGTAATCCAGACACTGACTGGAAAGGTCTGCATACGGTTGAAGAATCAATTCACTTGCTTAATCCTGAATCAGGTTGGCTTTATAATTCAAACAACTGGCCGTTCACTGCAGCCGGACCGGGTTCAAGCCCGAAAAAAGAAGATTATCCAAGCTATATGTCTGTGAATTTTGAAAATCCACGTGGGGAGCATGCTGTTGGACTTTATCCAAAAATCAACGATTTTACGATCGACAGTCTAATAGAAGCCGGATACGATGGACTTCTTCCTTCCTTCCAGCGTTTTGTTCCTGTGTTAAAGGCAGCATATGATGCGGCACCGGACCCGAGCCTTAAAGAAGCCGTTGATATGCTGGTGGCTTGGGACAAACGATCAAGCATGGATTCAGTTGAAACTTCTCTTGCCCATCATTTTGGCAATGAGCTTTTTGAATATGTTCCGCGTGGCCGTGATCTGGACCCGTTTGATGTTTATGAATATGCCGAAAAACAAGTCAACGGTGATGAGTATCTCGCGGCTTTAAAAGCGGCAATGGACAGAATGGTTGCCGATTTTGGCACTTGGAAAGTCAAATGGGGCGATATGAACCGCTTCCAGCGTAATGACGGCAGTATTGAACAGACGTTTGATGATAATAAACCAAGCTATCCTGTTAAACTAGCTTCCGGTCGCTGGGGAGCACTGGCCTCAGTGGGGACCCGTCAGTATCCGGGAACAAAGAACTGGTACGTAACAAGCGGTAACAGCTTTATTGCATCAATTGAATTCGGTGATAAAGTTAAAGCCAAAGCTCTTATGGCTGGTGGCCTAAGCAGTGACCCGAACTCACCGCATTTCTTCGATCAGGGTGAAATGTATGGTAAAGGCGAGTTTCGTGATGTTTACTATTACCGTGAAGATGTTGATGCCCATGCTGAACGTCAATATCATCCGGGTGAATAACCGCTGACATTTATTGTATATTAAATTATGGGCCGGACATATTAATGTCCGGCCCATATTTATTTTAAAACCATCTTAAGGTATATTTTATTGTCATAAGATTATGGGTGAAAGTGCGTTCGATGAATTTTAAAAAATGGCTGGTTCGTGTTTGTCTGACCATCGGGTTTCTAGGACTGGCCGGTATGGCATTTCTTTATATGGGGTTTCGGGCTAGTCTGCCACAGCTAGACGGACGGGTACAATCCTCAGAACTCCGGTCGTCCGTTAAACTTGAACGGGATTATCGGGGATATGCGACTTTAACTGCTGATTACAGAAATGATCTTTCATACTCCACTGGCTATCTTCATGGGCAGGAACGGTTCTTCCAGATGGATTTATCTAGAAGGTTGGCGGCCGGTGAGCTTTCAGAACTTTTTGGGGGTATTGCGATAAAGACGGATATGGCCAACCGCTTACATCGGTTCCGAAATCGTGCCGTAGAAGCAATTAATGCTTTGCCAAAAGACCATAAAGAGCTGCTTGAGAAATATGTGGCTGGTGTAAATGCCGGCCTAAACGATCTTGGCAGCAAACCATTTGAATATTGGCTTCTTGGGGTATCGCCAAAGCCTTGGTCGGTTGAGGACAGCTTTCTGGTTATTTATTCCATGTTTTTTACCTTGCAGGATTCCGGCGGGGGATTTGAATGGCAAAATCATCTGATAAAACAATCCCTTGATCCTGCACTTTCGGCATTTTTATTGCCGGATCGAACCAAATGGGATGCGCCAATACAGCAGGACGAAAAACCGCTCATAAATACCTCTATTCCACCATCTTCTGTGCTGCCGGACATCCAATTGGTCAAGCTGGTCTCAGATGATGACCCTATGCCCGGCAGCAATAACTGGGCCGTATCAGGTGATATCACCAGAAGCGGGGCCGCAATGCTGTCCAATGATATGCACTTAAGCATTCGTGCTCCTTCTATCTGGTACAAACTGCGACTTAAGCTTAATAATGGCTCGCTTGATGTGACGGGTGTTTCCCTTCCCGGAACACCGGCAATTGTTGTTGGCAGTAACGGGTCCGTGGCCTGGGGGTTTACCAACAGTAATATTGATACGTCCGACATTATTAAACTTAAACTTAATCCGCAAAATGAAAATCAGTATCTGACGGCAGATGGTTATAAAGATTTTGAAATATATAACGAAACCATCAATGAAAAAGGGGGAGCCCCAATTAAATTTTCCGTTAAAGAAACCATCTGGGGCCCGGTCATGGATTTGCAGGAGGGAGAGACATATGTATTTCGCTGGGTTGCTCACGTAACAGGCGCGGTTAATATGGGGCTTTTAAATATGGAAAATGTCAAATCCGTTCAGGAAGCCCAGTCTTATGCCGGGGCTATGGGCATTCCGGCGCAGAATGCAATACTTGCGGATAAAGACGGAAATATTGGCTGGACCATTTTCGGTATGCTGCCCCGACGCGGTGATGGTGATTATAGCGATATTATGGACTGGTCAACTGGTGATAAGGACTGGTCTGGATGGTATTCTTCAGAAGAATTTCCGAAAGTATTTGATCCGGATAATCACCGATTATGGACGGCAAATGGCCGGGTTGCCAGTGGTACTGATCTGGAGAAACTGGGCAGCAACAGATATGATCTTGGGGCTCGCGCGCAGCAAATAAGGGATGATCTGTTTGCGCTGGATAAAGATGTTGTGGAAGAAGACCTTTATAATATTATGCTTGATAACAGGGCAGTGCTTCTTTCCCGCTGGCAGCAGCAGCTTCTGACAGTTCTTAAAAATTCAGGTGATAGCGCGTTTGAGCAATATATCAGGGAAATTGAAAACTGGGGTGGCAAAGCTGATAAAAATTCTGTTGGCTTCAGATTGGTTCGTGATTATCGGCGACAGGTCTATGAAACACTGATGGGAAGCATTACGGCACCCTGTGTCGATTTTAATGAAAAATGCAATTACGACAATGCCACCAGATATTGGGAAAGGCCGCTTTGGCAACTGGTTACAGAAATGCCGGATGGATGGTTACCTGCCGGATTTGATAACTGGCAGTTTTTCTTTGAAAAGCAGGCCTTTGATGCCTGGAAACCGGTAATAGTGGGTGATGAAAAGCTGGAACATTACACATGGGGCGAGCAAAACAGGGCGAATATAAAACATCCGCTTAGTGCCGCAGTACCGCTTCTGGGTTTGATGACGGATATGCCAATGGATCAACAATCGGGTGATACAGAAAATATGCCTCATATTTCGGGTCAGTTTAAAGGTCAATCAGAGCGAATTGTTGTCAGTCCGGGATTTGAGGAAAGAGCCATCATGAACCTGCCGGCGGGACAGTCGGGTCATCCGTTATCCCCTTATTACGGGGCGGGGCATGAGGACTGGGTTAAAGGTAATCCGACACCGTTTCTGCCTCAGGAGACCAAATGGACGCTGGAATTTATGCCGCTTAATCCGAATTAAGAAGTTCATCGGCAATGATAAAACTGTTGCCATCCTTTAAAAACCGGCTTGCCTTGATCCTATAAGTATTTTGCAGGTTTCTATCGTTCAGCACGTCACTTGGCTGACCTGAGGCCACGACCTTACCTTTATCAAGCAATATGAGCTCGTCACAATATTTCTGTGCAAAATTCAGATCATGAATGATCAGTAAGACTCCATGACCATTCTGGGTCAGTTCTTTTAAAATATTGAGAATTTGAATCTGGTGGTAAGGGTCAAGGGATTCAATCGGTTCGTCGGCGAGAAGGAATTCGGCCCCTGTCACAATGGCGCGGGCAAGCATAACCCTGGCCCGTTCACCGCCGGACAGGGTTGTGGTAATACGCATTGACAGGTGATCAACATTTGTTTTTTTCATGGCTTCCAGCGTCAATATCTGATCTTCACGGGTTGTAGACTGCCATGGGGAAAGATGGGGAATACGTCCAAGAGAAACCAGATGGCCCACGGTAAGTGGCCAGTGAACGGGCGCGCCCTGTGCGGCATAGGATATTTTACGCGCTTTTTCCATTAGTGGCCAATCGGAAATATCCTTGCCATCCAGGGTGATTTCACCGTCTTTTTTATCAATCACCCCTAAAATAGATTTTAGAAGGATACTTTTTCCGGCACCATTCGGGCCAATAAGCCCAACCAGTTTACCGCTTCTGACGTCTAGGCTTACATCCGATAATATTTTCTGTCCTTCAAGGGATATATGAAGATTTCTGATGCTTAAAAGGCTCATCTCATTTCCTTTCTCGTTTTATAAACGATGTAAAGGAACATTGGAGCCCCGATAATGGCGGTAACCACGCCTAGCCGAAGCTGACCATAGCCAAAAGGCATGCGTGTCAGCAAATCAGCGGAGATAAGAAGTATGGCCCCAAGTAAGGCAGAGGGTAATAACAGTCTTCCTGGGGCATAGCCGATGAGCCTGCGGACAATATGCGGAACAACCAGGCCGACAAAACCGATGGCGCCGCAAGCGGCGACCACGGCCCCAACGGATATGGCACCGCCCAGAATGATTTGCAGTTGCATGCGCCTGGTATCAATACCAAGTGATCTTGCCGTATCATCACCAAGGCTAGAAGCATCAAGACCATTTGAAATTCCCATATGTAAAGCCCATCCCACCAAAATAAACGGCAGGGAAATTGAAATGTCTGATATGGTTCTGTTTTCAAGAGATCCCAGCATCCACATGATCATATCCTGCAACGTCATTGGATTTGGGGCAAAGTTCATGGTCAGGGATATAGCGGCGGTGGAAAGGGAACTGATACCTATACCGGCGAGGATCAGTGTCAGAACGCTGCTGTCCCGCATGGAAATAAGCACCAGAATTGCTGTAGATATCAAAGCGCCAAAGATGGCCATAAGCTGAATTGCGGTAGGAAAAAAGGATGAAAGCCCAAAATAAATGGCGATGACAGCGCCAAGCGCAGCGCTTGACGTTACCCCTATTATTCCCGGATCAGCCAGCGGATTTCTGAGCATGCCCTGTAATGATGCGCCGGAAAGACCAAGAGTGGCACCGGCAAGGATGCCCATGAGAACCCTTGGCAGCCTGAGGTCAACAACGATGATTGATATGGCCGGTGTGCCATTCCCGATCAATCCTGCGATAACCTCTGACGGGGATAATGATACACTGCCAATGAAGAGAGACAGGAAAGATATCAGCACCAGACAAATGATCAGGGCAATATTGAAATTTCTGTAAGGAAGTCCTTTTAATGCCATTACGGGGGCCCATCCTTGGAAAGTAATGCCTTATTTCCTTCATCATGGATATAGTCGGCAATTTCAACGCTGAAAAGGCTGCCACAGGAAATCATGTCACTGGGGATTGAAACGGTTGGTATTTGAGCCATGATTTTTTGAATTTCAGGATGACGGGTAAGGCTCCAGTGGGATACTTCAACATCGCTTTGGTCAAAGAAACTTGTGACGATAAGATCAGGCGGGTTCATAATCAGTTTTTCAAGCGACAAAGGCTGCCAACTGGTCGTACCATTTTCTTCGGCGAGAGATTTAAATCCGGCCAGTTTTATAATGTTATCAATATAGGTGCCTGTCCCACCGGTAAAACCACTTGGGGTGATATAGGCCGCTTTGATATCTGATTTTGGTAGCTTTTCAAGCCTTGAAAGGCGGGCGATATAGTCGGATCTTATCTTTTCAGCTTGCTGATTACGGTGCAGGATTTTTCCGAAATAGATTAAATTTTTCAGTAATATATCAGTCTTATAGCCATATTGAGGTGTATCCGTATCTATGCCGTAATTTTTAAGTGCAGGCTGGATCATAAAAGACCAGTCCGTCCCTAGCACCACATCAGGGTTCATCATGAGTATTTCTTCAATGGTACCGCCATACTGTTTTAACCCGGCTGCGCGATCTCGATAAAATGAATTTTTATCTTTTGCATATTTTGAAACGGCCAAGATCTGAGCAGGATCAGCTAAAGCAAGCAGATATTGATCCGCGCAAAAATCCAATGAAACGGCCTTTGGCAGTTCGTCGGCATATGTAAAAAAAGAAAAACAGGAAGCAGCAGTCGCAAAAATTGCTCCAATCATAAGGCATTTAAATTTTGCGACTGCGTTCATTTTATCCCCTAGAATTTTACCCGTGCACCAATATACCCGGATCTGTCTGGTGTGCCATACTCAAATACCTGCTGATATTCCTTGTTAAACAGGTTATCAATCCTGCCATATAT
Organism: Alphaproteobacteria bacterium; assembly: GCA_020446675.1. Classification (GTDB taxonomy): domain Bacteria; phylum Pseudomonadota; class Alphaproteobacteria; order Sphingomonadales; family Emcibacteraceae; genus Pseudemcibacter. The sequence goes on from JAGREE010000087.1 coordinate 10,754, forward strand.
TTCCAGCATCTCATTAAGCTGGTAAGAGATGCGGAAGTCAAACCTTACCCAGCTATCCAGTGAAGCGGCGAAATCTTCCGTGCTTGATGTATATGTAGAACTAAGACCAAGCTTCATTGGTGCAAGTGGTGACCAGATAATCTCACCAAAAGCTGTATTTTTTGGTACCAGTAGCAATTGTGTGCCAAGTCCAATATCTTTGCTGTCTGTAAAAGTATAGTTGGCGTATACTGATATTGTTTCATTCAGGTCGGCATTCAGGGAAAGTTCAATGCCCTTTGAAGTAACCTTATCAATATTCTGATACTGGTAGATAAAGAAATTGGGATCAATCAGCACGTAATTGATTTTATCCTTAAAGTTTTGATGAAAATAGGTTGCGCCTATTAAAACCCGTCCTTCCATTACGGATTGTTCAATGCCGATTTCCCATCCTTTTGATTGCTCAGGCTTTAAATCAATGTTTCCATTAAACGGGTGCGTGAGCTGGGTGATGGTCGGTGCTTTGAACCCTTCGGCCCAGTTTGAGAAAAATTTGGTGCCGCTTTCTTCAATATAATAAGCGGCGGTAATGCGCGGGGTATAGGTATCCCCCGCCTGGCTATGATCATCATAACGTAGGCCTGCGGTCAGGGTAAGACCCGATATCCCCTGCCAGTCAATTTCCGAAAAGGTGCTATCCATATTAAATTTCTGTGCGCCTGTGTTATTGGCTTCTGCCTCAACCTCTTCATGCTGAAGGCCGAATGAAATCCCGAAGATGTCATCAATTTTATAATGTCCGAAATAATCAATATTTATCCGGTTGCTTTTTGATTGGGGGGAAAGACTGTCGTTTTTTTCGTCCTCACGCAGTGTGTTTGAATACTGAAAGGAAAGTGTGTTTTTAAAACGTCCCCCTGCCAGGTCTAGATGACTGCGGGAAGCCAAAAGATATTCAGTGGTGCGATCAACCTTATCCGCATCCTGAAGGGTGTAGAGGGGGGGCAAATAATCATCAAATTCATTACGGCTTTTGGAATAATGCCCGATAAATTCAGTTGAGAAATTGTCGGTTAACTGGCTCCCGACTTTTGAATTAAGGGATATATTATGGTAGCCGTCCGCTTCCGTATTGCCGTTATTTTCATCGGCTTTTGAAATACCGTCCGTTGTAATTCCATGTGCGGCAAAATTAAAATGCAGTTTTTCGTTTCCACCATGAATATTGGCACCACCGTTAAATGTGGTATAGGCGCCACCTTCTACAAAGGCACCGCCGCCAAGTCCATCGCCTCCTGAATTTGTGATGATATTCACCACACCTCCCATTGCATCTGAGCCATATAGAAGGGATTGGGGACCACGTAAAACTTCAATCCGTTCAATTGCATTTACGTCGTAATTGGCGAAATTGGCGCGTCCATCCGGCGAGGCGCCATCATTAATATGAACACCGTCCATCAGAACGACGACCTCCGTCGTTCCGCGGATGCGGAGCGATGAAACGCCACCAAAAGAGCCGTTTTGTGTCGCGGTAACACCCGGAATTTTTATCAGAATGTCTTTTAAAAATACGGTTTGTGCAATTTCAATATCTTCCGCTGAAACAACGGAAATACTGCTTCCAATATTGGAAACCGGCTTGTCGTAGCGAGTAGCAGTTGTGACAATAACGTCCTCTGCCGGGGCCGCGTATAGCGAAAAAGAATGAATGAGGGCCGAAAGACTAACCCCGCTTAAAATAACTGATTTTTTCATAATGATATCCTCATAAAGTATAAATTTTGCTCTATACTTGAGGATTAATGTGATGCCTCCCGTACAAAGCGAGTGATATCACCCGTACGGAATTTCCGCTCCATTCACTAACCCGGTAAATAGGTATGGCGATCAGATGGCAGGTTTCCTGACTTATGGATTATCTCTCAATCTCGCCTTCCCGAAATTTTCAGTGGCTAATGAAACCGAGCACTCCAATCACAGTTGCGGGTACAGTCACGGCATTCCGTGTTCCCTTTTACCCCCGAAGGGCACCATCTGGTTTAAGTGATACTCTTAATTAAAATGAAGATCAATATTATTTAAGGTTTGTTTTCTTGTAAGCCAGCTTGGCCGCTATTAAATCCTCAAGGGCCGTACCGACTGATTTAAAAAGTGTGTTGGATTTTGTACGGTCAGGTGTAAATGTGCCAATGACCATGCTGAACAGGTCATCTTTTACATCATTCTTTGTAATAATACCTTGGTCGATCGGTTGTAAAATGTCACCAGCTTCATATAATGCACCATCAAATGTATCAACATAAATATTTGATGAGGCAATAACGTCATTATCAGCTTCGCGCATATCATAAGTATATCCCCCGACCAGATCGATATGTCGATGTTTATTTTGTTTAAGCCATTTTCCTTTTAAAATGGGTTCCTTGGCCAGAGTGGCGCATGATATAATGTCAGATATGTCAGCGTATTTCTCCGGATTTTCAACGGCTGAAATATTGATGGCGGAATCTGAGGAAAGATTTCTTGCCAGTTTTTCGGCCGTCTCAAATCTGCGCCCCCAGATATAGATGTTTTTTAAATTACGCACCTTTTGATGGGCGCGGATCAGATGAGAGGCTATTTTCCCGGTGCCCATCATGAGCAGGCTTTCAGACTCTGGGTTGGATAAAAGACTGGAGGCCAGCGCAGAAGCACATGCCGTGCGTCTTGCGGTCAGCTCGTCACCATTCATTATGGCCTTCACCTGGCCGGTTGTGGCGTCAGAAAGAATGTAGGTTGACTGAACGCTTTCAATCCCAACAAGGTGGTTATCCGGGCAAACCATGACCATTTTTAGGCCCATCAAACCGCCCTGCTGCCAACAAGGCATAAGAAGCAGGCTATTTTCTGTGCCAGTATTCGTTGTGATTTGATGACTGTGTCTTAAGGGGATTTCCCCTCCTTCTTGAAAACCGTCCTTTAATGCCCAAATGAGTTCGTCATAGGGAAGAAGGCTAGAGAGTTCTTCAGCATCAAAATATTTCACTTATTATCCTTTTGATTTTGATTTATATTACAAAATTATTTTCAATAACAATGCCGTAAAACCATATGACACAACAAGTAAATAATTCTCTTTGGTCACTTTCAAGGTCATCACAATTTGAGACAAATATACTCAGTGATGATCAAAAAGTTGATGTGGCAATTATTGGTGGTGGTTTTACAGGTTCTTCAGCAGCACTCAGACTGGCGGAAGCAGGCACGGATGTGGCTGTGGTTGAAGCAGAATATTGTGGTTTTGGCGGGTCCGGCCGTAATGTCGGACTGACCAATGCAGGATTATGGATCAATCCGGAAGATGTTGAAAAAGCTATTGGCAAACGTCACGGTGCGGCACTTAATCAGTTCTTGAGCCGTGCGCCTGATCTTGTACATGATTTAATTGATGAACATGAAATTGAATGCGATGCCCTTCGGAATGGAACATTACATCTGGCCCATGATGAAAAAGGGTTAAAGGCATTGGAAGAAAAAGCATGGCAGATTAATGCCCGCGGCGGAAGTGTAATGCTGCTGGATAAGGCTGCTACCTTTAAGCTGACTGCCGCAGAAAATTATCTTGGCGCCATTCATGATATGCGCGCCGGTACGATCCAGCCTCTTGAATATTGTCATGGTCTAATGAAGGCTGCAAAAAAAGCCGGAGCAAAAGTGTTTACATCTTCCCCTGTTTTAAGTCTTCGCTTTAAGCGGGGACAATGGCATTTAAAAACGCCGAAAGGGTTTATCCGGGCACAGCGGGTTTTGCTGGCGACCAATGCTTATCTTGAACATATTTATCCGATTATCAGATCGTCTTTTACGCCAATGTATTATTCACAAATGGCAACAGATCCGCTTAGTGATGAACGGCTTGCTCATTTTCTGCCAGGAAAAAACGGTACTTGGGATACGCGTCTGGTGATGCGATCATTTCGCACCGATGCCGCAGGACGGTTAATTATTGGAACGATTGGCAATATATATCATGAAAATGCTCCACTTCTAACATCATGGGCAGACAAAATTATCAAAGAGACATTTCCGGAAGTTGGCCCTGTAAACTGGACCTATAAATGGTCAGGCCGTATTGCATGCTCGGAAAAATATGTGCCTAATATTCATGATCTGGGAAGAGGACTTTATAGTATTTCCGGTTTTAGTGGTCGGGGTATAGCACCGGGTACAGCACTAGGGCGGATTATGGCAGATTATCTTTTGGGTCGTGTCGTCTCACGGGATTTGCCATTGCCACTGAGTACGGTTAATTCTGTACCATTAAATAAATTAAGAGAGCTTTTCTTTGAAGGAGGAAGCCAGCTTTCAAAAATTTATGATCGTTTAGTCTGAATGAAAATCAGAATAATTATGGCGGTTTTTCCCAAATATAAAGAAATTTCTTAAAATGTAACCTTCTATTTATACTTTGTAAGTAAAATAACCCGTGATTAAAGATGATGCCGAAATTTTTGGATGGACAGATATAAATATGGGGAAAACTGAAATCTCAGATTTGACGATCCTTATTGCCGATAAGAATTCTTTTATAGCAAAAACATTATTTTCTATTTTAGAAGCCTTTGGTGCAAAAAGAATTATACTCTGTGATGATCTCGATGATGCAGAAAAAAAGTTTCACAATGTAGAAATTGACTGCATTTTTGTCGACTTTATGATGGATAAACGGGCAGGTCTCGATTTTATTAGAAAAATAAGAACGAAGCCCAGTACAAAAAATGATCCTGAATTGCCAATCATCCTTGAAACAGGTGTCACAGATATAGATTCAGTTATTTTAGCAAGAGATGCTGGCGTTACTGAAATAATAAGCAAACCGTTTTCGCCCGCACAGGTGCTTCAGAAATTGGATAGTGCAATAAACCGTAGGCGTGAATTTATTCAGACAGATGATTTTATCGGACCCAATCGACGCCGTCATAAAGAAAATAATTCAGAATGGGCCGGAGATAACGATCGGCGAGGGACCAATCGGGAAACACAAAAGAAAGCCATGGATCATTAAATGAATGAGCACTTAAACAAAGAACAGATGCTAGCCCGTGCCAATAATGCTGTAGAGAAAGCAGGGCTTGAATTTTCCGGTGAACTGAAAAAAAGAATTAGGGAACTGGAAATAGCAATACATCAGAATAATCGTCAGGAAGCTGTCTTAATGGCTTATAATCTTGAATCAGAGGCCTCAACATTTGGCTGGCCACGCGTTACACGCATCTGTAAATGGCTTCGGAAAATTTTTTCTGGTGAATTTGATTTGGCGCCAGAAGCGGAAGAAGTTCTTGATGCTTTAAATGCTCTCAAAGTGATGGTCAGCAATCCGGAAGAAAGAAACGAACAGCGGGATGCCGCGCTATTTGAAAAAATTTATCCATCTCTTAAAAGAGTGATCTCGGAAATCTGACAAATACCTAAGAAATTGCCTGCAAATACCAATTCAAAAAATGTTGCGGAAAATGTTCCATTTCAGATAGTCTCCCAGGCTTATAATATTTTGAATTAACTCCTTTTTGATTGTTTACAATAATTTCTTCATCATCAAGTATTGTCACATGCCAAAGCCAGGATAGATCTCCCTGGTTATAATCTTTACCTTCAACGGCATCGGCTCTTACAAACCAGAATAAATCACATATACAATCATCAATCGTGGTAGGTAAAAAACGATAGCCAATCATATGGTCGTCATAAATAAGAAAAAAAGTAACGGGACCCACGAGAAATTCAGAAGCAGCCCCATCATATTTTTTAAGGTCACCCAATAGTGGTGCAACAGGTTTTCCATCTTTGCTGCCGCTCAATTTTCCCGGAAGAAGGGGATTCCGGTCATACTGATACCCTTCCTCTCCGGGTATGGCCAGATCAAAATAGAAAGAGGAGGCTTTGGTTCTCACTATACTTGGAGGGTTTTCTCTTAACGCCTCTTTCTGCCTGTTAAACTTTTCAGGGCTTTGAGCCATTGCATGAATTTTGGCAAAATCCTTATGGGAAGGCGCGCAGTGATAACATTCCTGATAATTTTCAACAGCCAGTTTCCAGTTTGATTTTACAGGGTAGGATTTTTGCATGGCTAATTTCATGTTATCAAAGCCGAACTGTTTGAAAACGTCTTTTAAGTCATCTTTCATGGCGTTTAAAGAAAGGGGTTTTTCTGCCAGACTGATAAAAATAAGCCCACCCACTAGTTCGACATGAACCTTATGAAGGCCGTTCTCACTTTTTTCAAAATCATCCGCCATAATGCGTGCAGCGATCAGATTTCCATCCAGATCATAGCTCCAGGCATGATAAGGGCAGGTGAAGCTTTTGGCATTTCCATTTTTCTCAAGACAAATACGGGAACCACGATGTCTGCAGACATTTAAATGTGCTTTGACTTTTCCTTCTTTATTGCGGGTGATGATGATTGATTCATTCGCAAAATCGAGTAGAAAATAATCGCCCGCATTTTGGATTTGTGAGGTGTGACCGGCCAGGAACCAGTTCTGAAAAAATATTTTTTCCAGTTCTCTTTCATAAAGTTCAGGATTCTTATAGAAATTCTGTTCCAGCGAGTAGCCTGGTTTATAGTTTTTAATCAGATCGCAAATTGATTTATCGGCACCCATATGAATTGATTGCTCCACCTGTATCTTTTGTACATTTGTACAATAAATGGCAAGGGTAATTTTTGCAATTTATTTTACTCAATTAAAAAAGGATTTAATGCCCTTTTATAAAAAAGCATTTTTATGGTGTGGAAAGATTTGTTTTAAATACTGCATCATCACTTTTTCCGCATCCTGACGGTTAAACTCCTGATTAGAAATAAGAATGTTAAGCCACAGCCCATCAGCCATTGCAACTATACTTTTTGTTAAGAGAGATATATCAATATCCTGATAGTATCCTTCATTCATCAGATCATTTAGTAAGTTTTCAAGTGTTTCAGTATAATCGGTCACCCTTTCCTGACTTATTTTCTTATAGACGGGTCTTGATTTTGCCTCGCCCCAGAACGCGAACCACACAGCTAATTTCTTATCATCAGCCACAGTGGCCTGATAATCAGACCGGAGCAGGGCCGCAAGCTTATTTGCCGGAGTATCATCAGCTTTTTCCAGCGCAGCCCGCCAATTCTGTTCATATTCAAGTCGTAAGAATTTCAAAGTTTCATTGAGCAGGTTTTCTTTGCTTGTGAAGTGCAGATTAACAATTCCCTGGCTGAGGCCAGCAGCCTTTGAAACATGGGATAACGTCGTGTCACTTAGTCCCCGTTTGGCAATTGATTGAATGGCGGCATCGATTAGCTGACGACGTCGAACATTTTTGGCAGCACGTCTAACGGGACTGGTTTTGGCTAGGGCCATTTTAAAACTCATTATGTTT
>JAGREE010000088.1:0-5868 GCA_020446675.1 Alphaproteobacteria bacterium
AGAGGACTTGAACCTCCACGGGATTTAACTCCCACAGCGACCTCAACGCTGCGCGTCTACCAATTCCGCCACGACCGCATATTCGTAGTTTGGTAAATCAATTGTGGTGAAGTATCAAATGAAACAGGCAAGTGCAATAGAAATATGCAATAAGGCTTATTTTTTTATAAAACCAAGCTCACGAAAACTCTTAACACCTTCTAGCAAAGTAATACCAATATTTTCGCCGGAAACCATAATTTCACCCTTGGCAATCAGTTCACCATTGGCATAAATTTTCACCGGGCTATCACAATGTTCCTGAAGCTCAATGACGGCTCCACGTCCTAATTTGAGAAGCTGCTTTACCGGCATCAGGCTCTGACCGAGCACGACGGTAAGTTCAATTTCAACATCTTCAATTGCTTGTGACATATAATAAGCCTTTATCCTTCACATGGGCGTGATATAAATATATACCACCAACAGTGAAACATTATAGTTATTTTTTGGTTAAATTTGCAAAGATATTAATTACATGGCTTCAGATAAAATTGCATGGAAAATAAGTAATGGCCTGACCGATTATCAGCAGGCTGTCGACTTTATGGAAAAGCGAGTTGCCGATATCCATGCTGGTAATGAAGGCGAGCTTGTCTGGCTTGTGGAACATCCACCGCTATATACGGCGGGAACGTCTTCCAAAATTTCAGATCTGCTGTCCCCTAACCTTTTTCCGGTATATGATGCAGGACGTGGCGGGCAATATACTTATCACGGGCCCGGTCAGAGGGTTGCTTATGTTATGCTTGATTTAAACAAGCGTGGCCGCGATGTAAGACTATTTGTTGCCAATCTTGAAAAATGGGTAATCAACACATTGGCCCAATTTAATGTTAAGGGTGAAACACGTGAAGGACGTGTTGGTGTCTGGGTCGAACGTGACGGCATGCGTGAAGACAAAATTGCTGCCATCGGTGTCAGGGTAAGAAAATGGGTCACTTTTCATGGCATTTGCATTAATGTTGAACCGGATCTCAGCCATTATGGCGGCATCGTCCCCTGCGGTATATCAGATCATGGGGTCACGTCACTGGTTGATCTTGGATTGCCCGTCAATATGAATGATCTGGATGCTGCGCTGAAAAATACCTGGACGGATATTTTTGAAACCCGGGATTAGTGCCCACGACGCTCCTGAACATTCACAGTTGGTTTCTGGTAAAATCCCTTTTTGGTAATTCCAATCGCTTCTGAAATTTCAATACCCTCAACCTTTGATCTTGGTGGCCCGGTTCGACACATCCCAATCATTTTATTCAAGGCGTCTTCCGATCCGACCAAAAGAGCTTCTACCGTGCCATCAGTTCTGTTCCTGACCCATCCATCCAGATGCAGTTCTTTGGCATGCCTAACTGTCCAGTCACGAAAAAATACGCCCTGCACACGACCCCTGATTAATAGCCGACGCGCTATGTGGCCTGGCTCAAGCATGATTTACTCAAATTCCATTATAATTTCGTCTACGGCAAGACTTCCCCCTGCCACCGCTGAAATTTTCGAAACTTTACCATCCTGTTCGGCACAGAGAATGTTTTCCATTTTCATTGCCTCAATAACACAAAGCTTCTGGCCTTCTTTAATTTCTTCACCTTCGGCTACATCAATTGAAACGACAAGGCCCGGCATCGGACATTGTAGATATTTTGACATATCAACAGGAGCTTTTTCAATCATATACGATGCCAGTTCCTGCTCTCGCTGACTTCTGACATAAATAACCTCACTGGCCCCATCATAAGTAAGACGGTAACCGTCAGATAGATATTCAACTTCGATATTGACTTTTTCATCATTGATGACCGCCGAAAATACCGGCATCCCCGGTGCCCAAAGTGTTTCAACACTATAAACAAGGCCCCCGGTAATGACATTACAGCCATCCTGTGTCATCAGAAAATTCGCCGGCTGGACTTCCCCATCAATCTGCACCTGCCAGGTTTCTGAAAAAGAGCTGCTCTCCTCATTCATGCGGCCACTGATCGTTGATTGCCGCCCTACCTCGCAGGAATGAACTGTGGTTGCCACAGCAATCATAATATTCCATGCTTCAAGGCTTACACGGCCACCGTTAAAGCCGTCTTCATATTCTTCCTCAATAAATTTGGTTGAAATGTCACCACTTTGAAACCGCGGTGATTTAAGTACGTCAGATAGAAATGCAATATTATGACCAACCCCGCGTATATAATATTCATCAAGAGCAAGACGCAATTTTGCAATTGCCTCATCACGGTCAGAGCCATAAGCAATAACCTTTGATATCATCGGGTCATAATAAATACTGATTTCGCTTCCCTCAAATATACCACTATCTATGCGAATATTTTCATTCTGTTCGGGTTCAATATAGTTTGTAACCCTCCCGGTTGATGGCAGAAATCCACGAAGCGGGTCTTCGGCATAGACACGGGCTTCAATTGCCCAGCCATTGATCATGACTTTATCCTGTGTAATGGACAGTCTTTCACCGGCAGCCCCTCGGATCATCTGTTCGACCAGATCAATTCCAGTGATCAACTCGGTCACCGGATGCTCCACCTGAAGCCTGGTATTCATTTCAAGGAAATAAAAATTCTGGTCCTTATCGACAATAAACTCCACGGTTCCGGCGGAATTATAGTTTACCGCTTTTGCAAGCGCGACGGACTGATTACCCATTTTCACGCGCGTTTCCATATGCAGAAACGAGCTGGGTGCTTCCTCAATAACTTTTTGATGTCTGCGCTGGATCGAACATTCCCGCTCTGCAAGATAAATCACATTTCCATGATTGTCTCCAAGCACCTGAATTTCAATATGCCTTGGGTTTTCGATGAATTTTTCCGCAAAAACACGATCATCGCCAAAACTTGATTTTGCCTCATTGACGGCGGACTTAAATCCTTCCCGTGCCTCGTTGTCATTATATACAACACGCATGCCTTTGCCACCACCTCCGGCGGATGCTTTTAACATAACAGGATAGCCGATTTCATTTGCGACTTTTACCGCTTCTTCAGCGTCTTTAATGACACCAAGATATCCGGGAATGGTGTTAACCCCTGCTTTTTCTGCCAGCTTCTTTGAGGATATTTTATCACCCATAACACCAATTGCGTTTCTGTTGGGACCTATAAATGTTATACCTTCTGCTTCCAGTTTCTGACAGAAATCGGCATTTTCTGACAAAAATCCGTATCCCGGATGAATGGCATCCGCGCCTGTTGTTTTTGCAGCGGCAATTATTTTTTCTGCATCCAGATAACTATCAGTGGCTGGGGCAGCACCAATATGAATTTTTTCATCCGCCATCCTGACATGCAGCGCGTCGGCATCGGCATCGGAATAAATCGCCACTGTAGAAATACCCATTTTTCGGGCCGTTTTAATAACACGACAGGCAATTTCGCCGCGGTTTGCAATAAGAATTTTGTTAAACATCTCTCACTCCTAAAGCGGTATATTGTCGTGTTTTTTCCAGGGATTCTGGAGATCTTTATTTTTCAGCATCCTGAGGCCGCGGCTAATCCGCCGTCTGGTCGCATGGGGCATGATCACATCATCAATATACCCGCGACGGGCAGCGACAAATGGATTAGCAAATTTCTCTGAATATTCATTTGTTTTTGCCGCAAGTTTTTCCGGGTCTTTGGCTTCTTCCCTGAAAATAATTTTCACCGCCCCTTCCGCACCCATCACGGCGATTTCCGCTGTTGGCCACGCGAAATTAAGGTCTCCCCTCAAATGCTTAGAGGCCATGACATCATAGGCACCGCCATAAGCTTTACGTGTAATAATCGTTATTTTTGGCACTGTCGCTTCACCGTAGGCAAAAAGCAACTTGGCTCCATGCTTGATCACGCCACCATATTCCTGTGCCGTACCCGGCAGAAATCCGGGGACATCAACATACGTAATGATTGGAATACTGAAACAGTCACAGAACCGCACAAAACGTGCCGCTTTTCTGGACGCATCATTATCAAGACATCCTGCCAGCACCATCGGCTGATTGGCGACAATGCCGACTGTTGAGCCTTCTATCCGGGCAAATCCAGTAATGATATTTTTGGCATATTTAGGCTGAATTTCAAAAAAATCGCCTTCATCAACCGTTTTCCGGATCAGCTCATGCATATCATATGGATGATTTGGATTAGCCGGAATTAGGGTATCTAGCGAGTTTTCTTCACGGTCATGCTTATCAAATGTCTGCCTTGTCGGTGGTTTTTCCCTGTTATTGAGGGGCAGAAAATCGATCAGACGCCTTGTCTGTTTAATCGCTTCCACATCATTTTCATAGGCATGATCAGCCACACCGGAGCGGACCGTGTGGGTGGTTGCACCACCAAGTTCTTCCTGGCTTACGGTTTCATTGGTCACTGTCTTAACCACGTCGGGGCCGGTCACAAACATGTAGGAGCTATCCTTGACCATAAAAATAAAATCAGTCATCGCTGGTGAATAAACCGCCCCACCGGCACAGGGGCCCATAATAAGGGATATTTGCGGCACAACACCAGACGCCAGTACATTCTGCTGAAAAACTTCCGCATATCCGGCAAGAGCAGATACCCCTTCCTGAATGCGTGCACCACCGGAATCATTAATGCCGATAATCGGCGCACCGTTTTTCATCGCCATTTCCATAATTTTACAAATTTTTTCAGCATGTGTTTCAGATAGCGACCCGCCAAAAACAGTAAAATCCTGACTATAAATGAATATCAACCGCCCGTTTACGGTACCGGACCCAATAACAACACCATCTCCGGCCACCTTGTTATTTTCCATCCCGAAATCAATGGACCGATGTTCCTTAAACATGTCATATTCTTCGAAACTTCCGGCATCCACCAGCAGTTCAATCCTTTCTCGCGCAGTAAGCTTCCCCTTGGCATGCTGGGCATTAATTCGCGCTTCACCACCACCCAAACGGGCGGACTGCCGTCTTTCCTCAAGTTTATCAAGGATATCCTGCATTTATTCTCTCCCAAAAATAATGTTACCAATCAGTAACATAAAAACACCCTGCCCGACAACTTATTTTTTCAATCATGTTTCACGGATCAATTTTAGAAAATATTCGGCATTTGCCAGTTCGGTTTTTAGTGCAGACCTTCTTTGTTCTGCTTCTTCATCAATTCCCCATTCCGATGCCTGAAAATTCTCATCCAGATGACCGGCTTCCCACGCCTGCTCAAGGCTTAAGTGCTCCTTAAAAAGACTTAACCCGACTGTCACAGAACCGGTAACGGTAATCATGGTATAAAGAGCCGTAAGCTCAAAACTTTCCAGATTTTCAAAAATTGTCCGGAATTTATCCAGTTGCTCACTATCCTGTTCGACAAAAATGATGCCTGTCGATAATTTTAATTTTATGTCAAAATTTACCTTTAGCCAGTCAAGTAACGGGTTCCATGTACTATTCTGCAATCTAACAAGTGTATCAGGCGCTTCCGCGCGATAACAAAGTTGATCACTTCCAGCAAAACTGACCATTTCATAGATAACCTCGTCCCGTCTTTTTTTTACGCGGTCAATTGCCGTATTTACAAGTTTAAAAATGGGCATTGTTGCCGGTATTATTTCCTTATCCTGATCATCCCATTCCCTGGCAACGGCTTCAGCCATTTTCCGGGTTGGGATGAGACAAGGGCTTTTTTCGGGTGTTTTTACTTTTTTGCCATCCAGTAAAACGAAATACCCGCCATTTTCATGGTCTACTGTTACTTGCTTATAAAATCTTTTCATTTACTCTTTCATCAATTCGACAAGTTCTGAAATATGACTGATAATATGATTTGCCCCTGACGATACGAGCTCATGTGTTTCATGATAGCCCCA
>JAGREE010000088.1:5930-8687 GCA_020446675.1 Alphaproteobacteria bacterium
CCGATCATCACTGCATTTTCTTTTTTGACACCGGTTTCTGCAAGGGCGACATTAATCATAGACGGGTCGGGTTTCCCCGGACCATCATCGGCCGTATTCAAGGTAACAAAATGTCCGTCAAGCCCGTGATTATGAAGTGTCTTTTTTAACCCTCTTGAAGACTTACCCGTCGCGATCCCAAGCAATATTCCCATCTTATCAAGTTCGAGGATCACTTCTCTTACGCCATCATATAAAGGCTCATGCTGATCATCCAGTGTTCTTAAAAACTGGAAATGTTCAATAAATTCTTTTTGCAGCCGACCATGATCAATTTCCTTTAGGTCAGGATAAACCCGTGTAATCGCTTCATATAGTGAAAGCCCGACAATTCGTCTGACCGGCTCATCACCGGGATAAGGAATATTGCATCTCTCACTGGCCATTTTCATGGAACTTATAATCATATGCTGACCATCGACCAGCGTTCCATCACAATCAAATATCGCCAGCTTCAGATCACTAGACATCATCCATTTCCTCAAACGGGTCACTGATATCATCGTCATCAAAACCAAATAATGCCCAGCTTTCCTTCATGTGGGTGGGAAGTGCCGCCTTAACCGATAGAGTGCCCCCATCAGGATGGTCAATGTCAAGCGATCTTGCATGCAAGTGGAGTTTCCTGCTGACAGGACCGTCAATAAAAGCATCCTTGCCGCCATATTTACCATCACCGACAATTGGCGTTCCGAGCAACGTTGCATGGACCCTGATCTGATGGGTTCTGCCGGTAACTGGCCTAAAAGCCATCCAGGTTGCCGTATCTGCGGCACTATCCATCATTTTAAAATCTGTCCCCGCGCGTTTCCCGTCATCTGAAACCGCCATTCGCTCCCCCCGTGACCCCGGTTCCTTATCAAGTGGCGCCTGAATGACCCCCTCCATCTGGCTGGGTCGCCCCTTCACCAACGCCCAATATATTTTATTGGTTTTTCTTTTTTTGAAACTTTCGGTAAGTTTTTTTGCGCTTGCAGCCGTGCGAGCGATGACAAGTATCCCGCTGGTGTCTTTATCTATCCGATGAACCAGTTTCGGTTTTTCTTTTGATTTTCCCTGCAATGCGCCCAGCATACCATCAACATGACGCGGAGTATTTGTCCCACCCTGTACCGCCAGACCCGGTAACTTATTCAGGACAATAACACTGTCATCCTGATAGATGACCATATTGCGCATCAGTGCTGCATCATCGTCCGAGATTTTATTAACCGCTTTGGGTTTGTCCAATTGTGTTCTTTCTTCCTTTCCCAGCGGTGGAAGTCTGATTTCCATACCACCTTCTAGTCGAAAGTTTGCCTTTACCCGTTTCCCGTCAACCCGCACTTCACCCTTACGCAGGATTTTTGACAATCGTCCATAACTAAGCCCTGGAAAATGAACTTTAAACCATTTATCAAGCCGCCAGTCACTTTCACTGTCCTTGACATATTCACGTGTTACGCCAGACATAAACTATCCTTATAGAACCGTACGGCCGGCAAAAATACCGGCAAATAATGCGACTATTCCGGCAAACATGGTGCCAAAGATATAAATTGCCGCTGTGGAGAACTGATCACGCTCCAGCATCAGTCCGACCTCCATTGAAAAGGAAGAAAAAGTCGTAAACCCGCCAAGGATCCCAACCACAATAAATCCCTGCCATTCGTGAGCCAGATTCATACGAAGAGCCATTAATTCAACCAATAAACCAATCAGGAACGATCCAACAATATTTACCGTAAACGTGCCCCATGGAAAGCCGGGCCCCATAATATTAAACATCAGTCGACCAACAAGAAACCGCCCTGTCGCACCGATGGCCCCTCCTGCTGCAACTGCTAAAATCATATTCATAAAAATCACTCCCATAGAACTGTTTACATTATTGTCTTTTACCCGTAATTATAAAATAATCAAAATTTATTAGATTATAAACCATAGAACTGTGATCCATGTTTCCATTATCAATATTCTTAAATAAGCTCATCAAACAGGGTACTTTAAATGTTATCGATGCAGAAGGAAAAACACATAAATTTTCCGGAAGCCCTGACCCGGAAATTACTATTAGACTTCATAATAAATCCGTGAAATGGAAATTATTCTTCTGGCCAGATCTTAAAGCGGGCGAATCCTATATGGATGGCAGTCTGACGATAGAACCGCCTCATACTGTATATGATTTTCTTGCTTTCATAACAAAGAATATGGAATGGCGGCCGGATAATCCGTTCCACCTTATGGGTGGTGATCCATATAGCCGTTTCAAAGGATGGCTCGGGCAAATGAATAAAGCTGCCAAAGCCAAAGATAACGTCGCTCATCATTATGATCTGTCCGATGATCTTTATGATTTATTTCTTGATGCCAACAGGCAATATTCTTCAGCAGTCTTCAAATATCCGGATGACAGTCTTGAACAGGCACAGATTAATAAAATGGATCTGATCACCAATAAGCTGCTTTTAAAACCGGACCATAAAGTGCTTGATATTGGCTGTGGCTGGGGTGGGTTAAGTCTTCATATCAACAAGCGGACAGGCGCAAGCGTAACCGGCGTAACGTTAAGTGAAGAACAGTTAAAAGTCGCGAATAGCAATGCAGAAAAAATTGACGGCGTTCATTTTGAGCTTTGTGATTATCGTAATGTGAAAGAAAAATTTGACCGTGTGGTCTCTGTTGGCATGTTCGAGCATGTCGGACGCAGTCAATATAATACCTATTTCAAAAAAA
>JAGREE010000089.1:0-305 GCA_020446675.1 Alphaproteobacteria bacterium
CTGGTCACCGGTGGCAGCCAGGGCATCGGCGCGGAGATCTGCAGACATCTGGCCGCTTGTGGAGCCGATGTTTTTGTCAATTATAACCGGAGTAAAGAAAAAGCCGAGGTTTTGGTTGAAGAGATCAGGAAAGCGTATAAAACCAATGCCACTTGTGGCAAAGCCAATGTGGCCAATGCTACTGAAGTCAAAGCGATGTTCCTTCAGATGGATAAGGAAATCGGAAACATTGACATTCTGGTGAACAATGCAGGTTTCGAGACCGTGAACCATGTGTTGGATATGGAAGAGGAGGAGTGGGACAG
>JAGREE010000089.1:426-1295 GCA_020446675.1 Alphaproteobacteria bacterium
AAAGGGCTGATCCATTATTGTTCCGCCAAGGCGGGGTTGAAAATGTTCTCTAAATGCCTCTCATTAGAGTTGGCGGACAAGAAAATCAGAGTGGTATCCATTGCGCCCGGCGCTATAGAAACGAATATGAACCGCGAGGAAATTGCCAGGTTCGGGAAGGATAAGTTCGAAAAATGGATTCCTCAGGGAAGGATCGGTGAGGTCTCCGATGTGGCCAATACCGTGGTTTTTTTGGCAAGCGATCTGGCAGACTACATCAACGGGACTGATATCTATATTGACGGGGCCTATATGAACCATACGAT
The DNA here is from genome assembly GCA_020446675.1 of Alphaproteobacteria bacterium. Taxonomy (GTDB): domain Bacteria; phylum Pseudomonadota; class Alphaproteobacteria; order Sphingomonadales; family Emcibacteraceae; genus Pseudemcibacter. The sequence goes on from JAGREE010000089.1 coordinate 732, forward strand.
ACAATACGACCCACGTCCACCGAGAAAAGAATAAGCAGATTGTCGCTCGCTTGTTCTTACTTTTCCTGACTTTTTTACTAAACCGGTTAAGTTGGTTTAAAACGGAGTGCTCATACAACGGAAGAACGTTCTAAATTTAATGCAACCATGAGAATCAACCCTGACAAAATTTGGCTGAGCTTGGCAGCAATAGTTTTCATTGCACTAGGTTGCCCGCTGTATGGGCAGCAAAGCTACACGCCAGCCGACCCCGAATACTATGCGATGGAACAACCGTACGTTCGGCATTCAACTGGACCCTAAATCTTTTGCGGCCTATGAAGGGGAGCGATTGATTGCAACGAAGTTTTATGGTGAAAAGGTAATTGTGAAGTAGGGCTCAAAAGGAGGGAATGTGCTTAAATGCTAAAGCTTGTTATATGAAATTAGGATTTGGTTTATACCGGCACATGCTGAATGGCCAGCATTACAGGTTTGCAAAACAATGTGGCGCTACCCACTTAGTAATTCATTTGGTGGACTATTTCGGCCACAACAAAGACAGCGCCGACCAACCTGTTGGTG
>JAGREE010000090.1 GCA_020446675.1 Alphaproteobacteria bacterium
CCTTCTCTGCCTGGCTCATACCAATCCAGGATGACTGGCAATCCATATTTTCATTACAGGCGGCGGCATTGGCCGTTGACAACGCTGCGCCCAGACTTCCTGTAGCCAACAACCCTGAAACCAGAAAAGTTTTTAAATAATTAGTTTTTAAATTTAATGACATTTTGCCGCCCTTCATTATTATTTATTTCACTGAAATATTAATCATAGCGATCATACCATGTACAGGATAAAATTGTTTCGAAACTTTATTTTTTCCTACACATCTTATGGTAATTCGATATAAAAATACCAGCCCGATTCACCAAAAAGCAGGATACGATGGCATTTGAAATAATTAATCCACAAGGCAAGGCCAATATTGTTCTTATCTGTGAACATGCGAGCAATCATATTCCAGATGAGTTTGAAAATCTAGGTCTAAGCGATGAGCAGCTTAAGCTTCATATTGCCTGGGACATTGGCATCGGCGCGGTCACAAAAAATGTTGCCCGAATAATTGATGCCCCCGCTATTCTCGCCCGCTTCTCAAGACTTTTAATTGACGCAAACCGGGCAATTGAACAGGATGGGCTGATCCCTCGATCCAGTGACGGCCATAATATAAGCGGCAATCAAAACCTGTCAGAAGACGAAATAACGTCCCGTATAAACCGCTTTTATATGCCTTTTCATGATGCCGCTGAAAAACTTATCGCGACAAAGGCAAAAAATGATCAGGCACCACTGATCTTTAATTTACACAGTTTTACACCGACTATGAACGGCTTTGACCGCCCATGGCACGCCGGCATGCTTTGGAACCGTGATAACCGGCTGGCCGCTGAAGTCCAGAAAAGGCTTGAATCCTATGGATGTACTGTCGGTGATAATCTGCCCTATTCCGGTCAGGACCTGTTCCATACCATGAATACTCATGGTGACCGCCACGGTTATCCCCATCTCGGCATTGAAATCAGGCAGGATGAGCTTGAAACTGAGACAGGCATTGAAAAATGGAGCCGGATACTAGCAAAAGAGATTGAGACAATCCGGGAACTCCCTGAAATGTCGCAAATTAAAAAATTTTAAGGAGCAAAAAAATGGACGAGCAAACAAAACTTGAAATTGAAGCCGCTACGTTTCGCCGCCTTATAGGTCATCTGCAATTGCGAAATGACGTCCAGAATATTGACCTGATGGGGCTGGCCGGTTTTTGCCGCAACTGTTTTTCAAAATGGTATGCGGCCGAAGCGGCAAAACGCGGTATAGAAATCGACAAAATGGCTGCCCGTGAAATGGTTTACGGTATGCCCTATAATGAATGGACAGATAAATATCAAACCCCGGCAACGGACGAACAGATGAAACTCATGGACGAAAGTCTGAAGAAAAACGAAGAAATGAAAAATAAAGGAAAGAAATAAATATGGTAGAAACAGGTGGCATTGCAGCCGATGCCTTGCGCTCATTCATCGAACGCATTGAACGATTGGAAGAAGAAAAAAAAGCACTCGCCGATGATATCAAAGATATCTACGGAGAAGCCAAATCAACAGGATTTGATGTAAAAATTATGCGCCAGATTATCCGCCTTCGCAAAATGGATGAAGGTGATCGGCAGGAACAGGAAGCACTTCTTGATCTTTATACACATGCATTGGGTATGATCAGAGGATAACACCCGTTAAAATCCAAAAAGTTGCGGCCGGTATTTTTATGCCGGCCTAATTTTTAGACTTGATCGCATCAACAATCTGTTGAGTGCGTTCATCATCATTGGCACTTTTAACACTTAAAATGGCCCAGGCGATGGTGACAATCCAGACCGGAAAGGTCAGTCCACCCAATATTCCAAGTGAAAAAACAAACATTACAACACTAAGCAGCCATAAAAATCCGTTTAACAGCGCCTGAAAAATTTTACCCTTAAATAAAAGCGCCAGCGGGGGACAGATAATTGCAACAAGATAAATCATGATTGATCCCTGATAATTGGTGATCTTCCAAATTTAATATGAATAGCGCAAAATTCAAGCACTTATAGTGCTGCTTGTCGCAGGGAAATGTTCTTTTGTCTCAATATACTTTTATTTTTCTTCGTCAAGCAGGCCCATTTCCGTCGCTTTACGGTAAAGGGTTGACCGACCGATATTAAGGCGTTTGGCAATTTCCGTCATCCGGCCCTCATAACGGATATAGGCATAACGGATCATCAGTCCTTCAATATAATCAATCGGATATACGTCTGCATTTTCATCATAGATGGATGTATTATGAAATTCTTTGGGGATTTCCAGTGTGCGTTTCAGATCATCAACCCGGCGGTTGTGTTTTTTATTTTCATTGGCCATCCGCTCTATATCAGCAAGAATTTGCGGAAAATCTTTATCAGTGATCATTTCCCCTTCCGACAAGATGACCGCCCTCAGGACCACATTTTCAAGCTGGCGGACATTTCCCGGCCAATGATAACTGTTCAGAAGCATGATGGCATTGGTGGTCAGCGATTTTAGGGTACGGTCTTCCTTCTTGCAGATTTTCTGGATGAAATGGGCTGCTAGGGTTTGAATATCTCCATTTCGTTTATTGAGCGGAGGCAGAAAAACCGGAAATACATTCAGGCGATAATATAAGTCTTCCCGAAACTGGCCCGACGCTGTAAGGGTTTCAAGGTTTTTATTGGTCGCTGAAATAACCCGCACATCAACGGGCACTGTCTTTTCGCCGCCGACCGGGTCCACTTCCCCTTCCTGAAGCACGCGAAGCAATTTCACCTGAAGTTCAAGCGGAAGTTCGCCAATTTCATCAAGAAAAATGGTCCCGCCATCAGCATCAACAAATTTACCGGCATGATCATCCTTGGCATCGGTGAATGCCCCTTTTGCATGGCCGAACAGAATACTTTCCACCAAATTGGCCGGAAGCGCACCACAGTTCACAACGATAAAGGGCTTATCTGCACGATTACTGGATAAATGAATAGCTTTGGCAAATATTTCCTTACCGACACCACTTTCCCCTTCAAGCAACATCGGAACATCAGTCTCGGCCCCTTTGTGGGCGAGCATAATGGCTTTTCGCATCACTTCGCTCGTGCCGATTATTTTGGAAAAAGCATCCGGCGTCGCAGATTTGGATTTATCTTTATTACTCTCATTGACCATTTTGCATGTTCACTATTTTTAATTTGAACTTTTATGATTTGTATCAATACGGGACAAAAGTTAAGAAATATACAATTTTGCTGAATTTATGTATCAATATGACACAGACAACTCCCCCATAATATTCCAAACGTGCAATACCGATATTTTATTTTTGCCCTATTCTTTTGGTTAATTTCTGCTAAGCTTTCCACTACCGTAAATGATACTTATCAATCATTTAACAAGAATTGATCATATCAAGAGGTTACCAATGATTATAGCAATACCAAAAGAACGTCGGGAACACGAAAAGCGTGTTGCGGCTACCCCTGATACTGTCAAAAAACTGGTTGCATTAGGCTTTGGCGTTCATGTTGAAAAAAATGCGGGTGCAAAAAGCATGATTTCAGACAGTCAGTATGAGGAAGCCGGTGCAAAAATTGCCCCTGACGCAAAAACCCTCTATTCGGCTGCAGAGATCATTTTTAAAGTACAAAGACCTCTTATAGCTGGTGAAGGTGATGTTGATGAACTGTCCATGATAAAGGATGGGTCAATGCTCATAGCCATTCTTGATCCTATAAGAAACCCTGATCATGTAAAAGCTTACGCAGATAAAAATATATCCGCATATGCGATGGAATTTATGCCCCGTATCACCAGGGCCCAAAGCATGGATGTGCTGTCCAGCCAATCCAACCTTTCCGGTTATGCCGCCGTTATTAACGCCGCTGCCGAATTCAGCCGCGCCTTTCCAATGATGATGACCGCTGCCGGAACAATTGCCCCGGCCAAAGTCATGGTTATGGGCGTTGGTGTCGCCGGATTACAGGCAATCGCCACCGCAAAGAGACTTGGCGCCGTGGTCTCGGCCACCGATGTCCGCTCCGCCGCGAAAGAACAGGTTGAAAGCCTAGGTGCCAAGTTCGTCATGGTTGAAACCGATGAGGAAGGGGAAACCGCCGCCGGATATGCCAAGGAAATGAGCGATGACTATAAAAAGCGTCAGGCAGAACTGATTGCAGAAACCCTTAAAAAACAGGATATTGCCATCACAACAGCGCTTATACCCGGTCGCCCGGCACCAATTCTGATCACTGATGAAATGGTTGCCAGCATGAAGGCCGGCTCTATCATCGTGGATCTTGCCGTAGAGGCCGGCGGCAACTGCACCCTGTCAAAACCCGGTGAGGTGGTCACGTCTGATAACGGCGTCATCATTGTCGGCCATCTGAATGTACCAAGTCAGCTGGCGGCAGATTCCAGTGCACTTTATTCAAAAAACCTGCTTAATTTCATCACCCCGCTGGCGGGCGAGGAAGCAGGAACACTGAATATTGACTGGGAAGATGAAATTATCGTCGGCACCCTGCTTACCAAAGATAAGCAAATCGTCAATGAACGCTTGAAGGGAGGAAACTAGTATGGATCAGATTACGCATGTGACAGATACCCTGCACGGGCTTGGAATGTCACCCTTTGTTTCACAATTCTCACTTTTTATACTGTCTGTTTTTGTCGGGTATTTCGTTGTCTGGAGCGTGACCCCCGCTCTTCATACGCCGCTCATGGCCGTAACCAACGCTATTTCGTCAGTTATCATTGTCGGCGCGTTAATCGCTGCCGGTCCGGCGGAAATGAATATTGCCAAAATTCTGGGCATCGTAGCCATCGCGCTGGCGGCAGTGAATATTTTTGGCGGCTTTGCTGTCACCAAACGCATGCTTTCCATGTATAAGAAAAAAGCCCCGGTTGAAAAAAAGAAAGGGGATAAATGATGTCTGAACAGAATATTGTTGATATCACCGCCATCGCCTATCTGATTGCCGGTGTTTTATTTATCCTGGCCCTTCGCGGCCTGTCGTCCCCTGAAAGCTCACGAAAAGGTAATTATTACGGCATGGTTGGCATGACCCTTGCCATTGCGACGACGCTCGCCAATCCTGAAATTGTTTCTTACACCTGGATTATCGTTGCGCTTGCTATTGGTGGGGGAATTGGGCTTCTGATCGCCTCACGCATTGCCATGACGGCAATGCCACAGCTGGTAGCCGCCTTCCACTCGCTGGTTGGTCTTGCCGCTGTTCTTGTGGCAGCGGCCGCTTTTCTGGTTCCTTCCCATTTCGGGGTGGTTGACGGAATGGGCCATATTCTTATGTCCAGCCGGATTGAAATGTCGCTTGGGGCGGCAATCGGCGCCATAACTTTCTCCGGTTCGGTTATTGCCTTTGCTAAGCTGAACGGCAATATGTCCGGTGCCCCGATCATGCTCCCTGCCCGTCATCTGATTAACGCAGCTATCGGCATTGCCATATTCGCGCTGATCGGTTTCTTCGCGGTTGATGAGGCTTCTGCCTCAAGCCAGGGAAATATTATGTGGCTGATTATTGCCTTAAGCTTCTTGATCGGGTTTCTGATCATTATCCCGATTGGCGGCGCCGATATGCCTGTTGTCGTCAGCATGTTGAACAGCTATTCCGGGTGGGCTGCGGCCGGCATTGGTTTTACATTGCAGAATAATGCCCTGATTATCACCGGGTCTCTTGTCGGGTCGTCAGGGGCAATCCTCAGCTATATCATGTGTGCGGCTATGAACCGATCCTTTATCAGTGTTATCCTTGGCGGGTTCGGTGGTGAAGATGCCGTAGCCGGCAGCGGTGAAATTGAAACCCGCCCCGTTAAACAGGGCGGTGCTGACGATGCCGCATTCATTATGAAAAACGCCAGTTCCGTAATCATCGTTCCCGGGTATGGCATGGCCGTTGCCCAGGCACAGCATGCCCTTCGTGAAATGGTGGATATTTTAAAAGAGGAAGGCGTATCGGTAAAATATGCCATTCACCCGGTGGCCGGAAGGATGCCCGGCCATATGAATGTGTTATTGGCGGAAGCCAATGTGCCCTACGACGAAGTATTTGAGCTGGAGGATATCAACAGCGAATTTTCGGCAACTGACGTTGCCTTTGTCATTGGTGCCAATGATGTGACCAACCCGGCCGCCAAAACGGATAAATCAAGCCCGATTTACGGTATGCCCGTACTTGATGTCGAGTTGGCCAAAACAGTGCTTTTCGTTAAACGCGGAATGGCATCCGGCTATGCCGGTGTCCAGAATGAGCTTTTCTTCCGTGATAATACAATGATGCTCTTTGCTGATGCCAAAAAAATGGTTGAGGATATTATCAAAGCGCTATAAGTCATCCGGCATTTTAAATATGACGCGTCCGCTTGTTTTATCGGTAATTTCCGATATGGCAAGCGGCGCATGCCGCCCATCCATCCTGATTTGCCAATTCACCTGCTGATTAAATTCTTTCTTTAAATCAAGGACAGTGTAGGGTTTTAAAATCTGCTCTATCACCCCCTGAAAACTGTAATCGGATGTGCCGCTGATAATAACTTCCGGAATTTTTTCACCGCGTTCCAGCTCCTCAAGTGCATGATTAACGCACCCGCCATAAGCACGGACAAGTCCACCGGTCCCCAGCTTTATCCCACCGAAATAGCGCGTCACAACGGCGGTGATTTCGCCAATACCACTGCCCAGTAAAACATTGAGGATTGGTTTACCAGCCGTGCCGTTCGGTTCACCATCATCGGAAAAGCCAAGCACCTGACTATCATCCGGCCGCCCCGCAACATAAGCCCAGCAGTTATGCACTGCATCAGCATATTTTTCTTTTATGTCGGCAATAAATATCCGCGCCGCGTCTACATCCGGTGTATGTTCAATATGAACGATAAAACGGCTTTTTTTAATCACTTCCTGATAAAAAACTGTGTTCTTTGGAATATCATATGAAGAATGGGTCATTATGAGTGAATAGCATATCTGGACCAATAATCAAATAACTGACACATATTTGATGAAATTTCTGATCAATCTTAATAATTTACATTAAATAAATTTGATAACTTATTTATTTTATTAACCTTTTAGGCTAAATTTATTTCCTGATTTTTGCGAATTCTCAGCCAGTCCGTTACTATTTTCATATGCTTTTCGAACCGTTATAGCGGACGTTTTGCCAAAATTATTGATATCAAATGAAGGGCTGATTTGATCGCCGTTGCCTGTCTCTTCTCTTTTTTTATTAAGAAGTTCCGCTCTCGCCTTATTTCTGGCAGCAACTGCGGCGGCGGCAACTTTCCGGTCCTGCGCCGATGGTTTTGCGGGGGCCAATGCCGCTGCGATGACCACGTCCAATTTTGCAATGGTCGCTTCGGGGTCTCCCTCTACCGGGGCCACATCAATGGAAACTTCACCACCGACCGCATATCGCTTTCCGTCCGGGCCAACTGAATAAGAGAACGAAGCACTGCCTGCATATTGTCCCCCTGCATTTTTATGGGCGGATTCATGGGCACGCACTTCCTGATCAACTTTTTTAAGGCGATTAACCTCCGCCTGCCTGTCTTCTAAAAGCTCGGGACCTTTACCGATCGAAAATTGTGAAGTGTTCTTTTCAGCGCCTGCAGGGGGCTTCTCATTACCCGCATTCGCCAATTGAAAAGATGGTAAAGGTGTCGATAATATCGATATCATGCTTTTATGATAAATCAGCTTTCTTAATCATATGTTAACCAGACTATAAAGAATTCTTCACGTCATTACCAGTCACGGCGCTGGTCATTCTGATCTGGCGGTGATGGCATACGATTGTCATTACTGCTTCTGCTTCTAAAGTCGCGTCTTGGAGGGTTATTATAGCGCTCCAATATGGCCTTTCTTTCAGCAGCATCCAGATTACCAATCACCTTTATGATGACATCATGCGTGGGGCTGACCATTTTCTGATAAATGCCATTATAATCCTGCATGGCTTTTTGAAGCTTCTCACCATCAAACGGATCTTCGGCGATGATTGTCATAATTTCCGCCCGCTTGGCCATAATATTTTTATAAATCGGAATAAGCTCATCACGTTTACTGCGCATGGCAAGATAAATTTCATGTTTACCACTGCGCGGAAGCGGTTCCATCAGTTTTGAAATTGAATGGTCAAATGAAAGCCGTGTCATTCTGATCTCTCTGGCTTTATGCTGGGCATAAAGAAAGCCGATCACAAAAAAGTTAACCCCCAAAGACAGCAGCATCACTATGCTGACCCAATTCATTTTCAAAGAAAAATTCTGCATACTCATTATTCCTCAATAAAGATTAATTCTTCAACATTAAGAAGTGCATCTTCACTATCATTCAGATTGCTACCCGCATCCGCCACAATCATGCTGCCCTGATCAATTTCAGCAATTTCATCTTCTGCCAGGGCCGAACTACCGGCACCACCCATATAAATTCCCATCACTAGCGCGGCCGTCAAACCGGAAAGTCGCGGAACAAGAAAAACAATCCAGTCACTAAGCTTCCAGGAAAATCCTGAGGTTTGCTCAATTTCGTGAGGAACTCTCATGATTTTATCAATCAATGCCCTGCTCGGTTCCGGACTGTGTGTCTTTTTATATTCATTAAGCAATTCATTTAATTTCGCGTCATTCATCATCCGATCTCCTTCAAGAGACTTGCTTTATCATCTTTGAGTATATCGGCCAGATTTCTCCGGGCCCTTACCAAATATGATTCAAGCGCATTTAAACTTACTTCCATAACATCCGATGCTTCCCTGTTTGAAAGCCCTTCAAAATAACAAAGTATAATCGCCATCTTCTGGCGCTGCGGCAATGCATCAAGAGCTTCCTGAACCTGTTCGGAACGCTGGTTTACTACAATTACATTTTCCGCACTCATATCGTCCGACGCCACTGTTTCCAGCATATCCACATTATCCTGTGGTTTTCTTTTGCGCCCGACATCATAACATAAATTGGTCACCACCCGATAAAACCATGTTGTAAAACGGGTTTTTCTGGCCGGATCCCAACGGCTGGCATGTTTCCATACCCTTATAAATGCCTCCTGCATCACTTCTTCCGCTTCTGACACATTTCCTAAAATTTTGGTAGCGTACCCCAGATTTTGGGATAGATGTCGGTCAACCAGCATGCCATAGGCCGTTTGGTCACCATCACCGATACGCAGCATTAAATCTTCGTCGGTTATCGCATCTGTCCCCATATACGCACCATAATTTCATTACTGTTTAGCCATTATACGCTGTAATAAAAAAAAACCAGCGCAGTGATAATAATTAACTGTCGATGATTGACTATAGCTCCATAGTCACCAAAAAGCACATAATTTCATAAATTGGCCGGCTCTTAAAGAATTCTCAAAGCAGGGCTTGATCAATGGGAATGCCCTTACCAGCTAAATAAAAGGCACTGGAGGGTTTTTATACGTTCTGACGCTCATAATTTAATGACAAAAAATTTCCTTTCTGGAAAGATTTTAAATTTGAGGTTTTCAGAGGCTGGTATAGTAAACTTCGTGTCATGATACTTTGAAAAAAATATTACAACTAACAACTATCTGCAATATATTTATAATCATAACTATGGCTTTAGCATCGGTGCCATTCCAAAAAATGACGGCCGTCTGTCCTCTGTTCTCTGGCTTGAATTACCCCTGGCCGATAACGGACGGGATGTGCCCAACTTACTTTCGGCAATCTATAATGGGATATGAGCATTAAAAACGGGGAACGTTACCCTTCCCCGCTCAATAAACCCATATACGCTTATTCAACCGTCCAGGTACGTCCTTTACGGATAAGCGCATTAAAATCATCATTCCCGTTCTTTTTCGCGTGTTCGATCTGCTTGTGGACGGCCTGATCATAGCTTTCTTCCTGCACACAATAAATCACACCACAAACAACAGGAAATTCAGGGGATTTCAATTCAACCAGCATCTGAGCCAAAATCTTGTTGGTTTCATCATGGACGAGAATATCTTTCTCTGTGACACCATTTTCCCCGATGACAGCGGTTTCCAGGGCAAATTTATCGCGATTGAAAATAAGCCCTTTATTCCTGTCTTTGCCGTAAATGAGCGGTTTTCCATGCTCAGCATAAATCTGTGTATTGGCCGCTTCCTTTTTTAAGGTAAAGCCTTCAAATGTTTTATCATTAAAGACAATACAGTTTTGGAATATTTCGACAAACGACGCCCCGACATGATCTTTTGCCCGCGCCAGGATCAATGGCAGCTCCTTAAGTCCCGTATCAATGCCACGGGCAACAAAGCGGGCCCCGGCACCAAGCGCGAATGCACAGGGTGACAACGGCAGGTCAACCGAACCAAACGGTGTTGAAGGTGATCTGGTCCCCAGTTTGGACGTTGGAGAATACTGCCCTTTGGTCAGACCGTAAATTTCATTGTTAAAAAGCATAATCTGCATATTCACATTGCGGCGAAGCACATGAAGCATATGATTACCCCCAATACTTAATCCATCACCGTCACCGGTAACCAGCCACACATCCAGATCAGGATTGGCCAGTTTTACCCCGGTGGCCACGGCAGGAGCCCTGCCATGGATGGTATGGAAACCATATGTTTCAACATAATAGGGAAACCGTGATGAACAGCCGATACCGGATACAAAGACCGTATTTTCAGGTGTTGCCCCGATATTTGCCAAAGTCATCTGCACCGCTTTCAGGATCGCATAATCGCCGCACCCCGGACACCAGCGAACTTCCTGATCGGTTTCAAAATCCTTGAAAGTCAGTTTTTTTACATCTGTCTGTTCGTTCATGATCTCTCTCCCGCCTGCACACGGATACATTCAAGTATTTCTGAAATTTTAAAGGGCTGCCCCGTTACCTTGGTTAGTGAATAGGCATCCAGCAAATATTCCGCCCTAAGCAGGTGGTTCATCTGCCCATTATTCATTTCAGCAATAATTACCTTGTCAAAACTTTTTAAGAGAGTTTCAAGATTTCTCGGAAGCGGCCAGATATTACCAATATGAACATGGGACACATCAATTCCTTCACCGCGCGCCCGTTTTACCGCCTGGTGGATTGCTCCCCGGGTTGATCCCCAGCCAACAACGGCCAGTTTTGATCCTTCATTACCAAGAGAAACGGACTGCTCGGCAATATCATTGGCGATATTGGCAATTTTTTCAGCGCGTATGTCTGTCATTTTCTGGTGGTTGGCCGGATCATAGGAAATATGACCAGTATCATATGATTTCTCAATGCCACCAATACGGTGAAGCATTCCCGGCGTTCCCGGCTTGGCCCATGCGCGTGCCAGCGTCAGCGGATCCCGCTTAAACGGGTGGAACCCTTCCGGGTTGGTACAGAAATTGACCTGGAATTTTTCAAGTTTATTAATATCCGGAAGTTTCCATGGCTCTGACGCATTGGCAATATAGCCGTCAGAAAGCACCATGACCGGTGTCATATATTTGGTTGCCAGTCGCACTGCTTCAATCCCCACATCAAAACAGTCCTGCGGGTTTGAAGTTGCCAGCACCACAACAGGCGCATCCCCGTTTCGCCCGCACACTGCCTGATATAAATCCGATTGTTCTGTTTTTGTCGGCATCCCTGTTGATGGGCCGGCGCGCTGAATATCAATAATCACTACCGGAAGTTCGGTGCTGATGGCAAGGCCAATGGCTTCCGTTTTTAAGGCGATCCCCGGTCCGGAACTCGATGTTATCCCCAGACTTCCGGCGAATGACGCGCCGATTGCCGAACAGATCGCAGCAATTTCATCTTCCGCCTGAAATGTGATGACGCCAAATTCCTTGAAACTTGATAATGCATGAAGCAGGCTGGAAGCTGGCGTGATCGGGTAAGAGCCCAGCATAAGCGGAATCTCACCAAGCTTTGATCCGGCAAGCAGCCCCCAGGCCAGGGCCTGATTCCCATTTACGGTTCTGTATTCACCCGGTTCTTCCTTATGTTTTCCAACATGATAGCGTTGCAGATTTGAGGATGCCTCAACCGTTTCCCCATAAGCATGGCCGGCATTAAGGGCCGCAATATTCGCCTTTGCCACATCAGGAATTTTTTTAAACTTTTCTTCAAGCCAATCGGTAATCGGTTTACGTGGTCGATCAAACATCCAAAGCACAAGGCCCAGTGTCCACATATTTTTGGACCGTACGGCATCTTTATTGCCAAGCCCGAAGTCCTTAACCGATTCAAGGGTCAGTTTCGTGATATCAAGTTTCTGGATCTGATAATCACTTAAACTGTCATTTTCGAGCGGGTTATCAAAATACCCTGCCTTGTCGAGATTACGTTTGTTAAAGGCCCCTTCATCAACAATGATAAGCCCTCCTTTACGAAGTCCCGGAAGGCTCACTTTTAACGCCGCAGGGTTCATCGCCACAAGCACATCCGGCTCGTCCCCGGCCGTGGATACTTCCACAGAGCCAAAATTTATCTGAAACGCGGATACACCAAACGTTGTTCCGACCGGTGCTCTGATCTCAGCCGGGAAGTCGGGAAATGTTGATAAATCACTGCCTTCAAGGGCGGTTACGACGGAAAATTGAGTTCCTGTCAGCTGCATTCCGTCACCGGAATCTCCGGCAAAACGAACACAGACTGAATCAAGTTCGTCAAAATCCTGTGCGGGGTTTTGCACATTCATTGTTTGGTCCTTACTCTTAATTACACATAGTATATAGCGTTATTTTCATAGATACTATTTTTTATGTAATTTTTTTAACAATTAAAATATAGTCCCTTTAATGGAAAAATCATATCATTACAACAACTCAAACCCGAAAAATATAGATATTTTTTAAAGCATAAATCAAAGTTCGGCCCCATATGACCACTGTTCAAAAAAACTCTGCAATATCCCGTCAAATGTGGCAAATCGCCATACCGAGCATTCTTGCCAATCTTTCAACGCCTCTGCTTGGCCTTTCTGATAGTTTTATTATGGGTCATCTGCCCCATGAACGCTACCTTGCCGCTGTTGCCCTTGGGTCCGTTTTATTCAGTCTGCTCTATAACGGGGTTAATTTCCTGCGTATGGGCACAACCGGTCTCGCGGCGCAGGCCCATGGCCGGGATGACGAACTGAGCCTTAATCAGCTTTTCATCCGTGGCCTCATCAGCGCTACGGCTATCGGCCTGTTATTTATCCTCTGTCAGGTTCTTCTCGCCAAACTGTTTTTTATGTTTATGGCAACGGAACCGTCCGTGACCGCCCTCACCCAGCAATATTTCAGCATTCGCATCTGGGGCGCGCCATTCGCGCTGATGAATTATGTTGCTGCTGGCTGGTTGCTTGGCCTTGGCCGCGCGCGGGAAGTTCTCTATATCCAGCTTTATATGAATATCAGCAATATATTGCTTAATTTCCTGTTTGTATATGGCTTTTCTATGACGGTGGACGGGGTTGCTCTCGGCTCACTACTTTCCGAAAGCTCCGCTTTTCTGCTCTGCCTTTATTTTGTTATGAAACACAGTGGACGATATTTTAAACTGCCGCTTTTTGATGCGTCTGTGCTTGAAAATATCCTCTCGCTTCCGGCCTTTAAAAATCTGTTCAGCCTAAACCGCGATATTTTTATCCGCACCATGTGCCTGACCCTGACCCTGGCCAGCTTCGCATTGCTGGGGACACGCTTTGGCACTGAAATCCTTGCCGCCAATGCGGTGCTGATGAATTTACAGAACCTGACCGCTTATGGCCTTGATGGTTTTGCCCAGGCGGCAGAGGTACTGGTGGGTAAGGAAATCGGGCGAAAATCACGGGATAGCCTGCGCGCCGCTGTGATAATCTCCGGCAAATGGGCGATTTTTACCGCCGCCGCTTTCAGCGGCTTTTATTTTATTTTCGGCGATATGGTTATCCACCTGCTGACCAGCCTCGATACCATTCGTGATATTTCATCCGATTATCTGATCTGGGTGATTATATTGCCCGTTCTTTCGATCTGGAGCTTTCAGCTTGATGGTATCTTCATCGGCGCCACCGCCGGTGGCTCCATGCGAAACGGCATGGTAATCTCAACCATCTGTTATGCACTATGCGTTTATTTCCTGATCCCGCTCTGGGGCAATCATGGCCTTTGGGCCTCCTACAGCATATTCATTGTCATGCGGGCCTTAACCCTCGCCATCAGATATCCGGAAATTGAAAGGCGGGCTATCTGACCTTCACGTAGCCAATATCACCACGAATGGTAATTTCCGTGCCATAGGGTTTCGAGCGTTCAACCAGATCATTTAATATTTTCTGCGCCAGTTCCCCTTTGGCCAGCAGCGGGCGGCCCCGCACCTGCTCCGGCAGGCCATATCCCAGCGTGATCGGATAAAGGGCCAGTTCCTTGATATTTTGCCCATCAAATGTCGGCATGGCAATCACGGATTCCCAAATTTCCCGTAATGCCGGAAAACCGCTGGTGCCGCCCTTATACCGTTTATCATTAAAATCGGCGACATGGGCATTATCATCAAGACCGTATGGGGCATAATTCTCGGCCGGCAGTCTGAGCAGGGTTTCATTCTGAAACATGAAGTCCCCAAGGCTGTAAATGATCGGCCTGTCTTTATACATTTCAATTCCGCGTAAGGCATGGGGTCCGTGCCCGACAAATAAATCAGCCCCGGCATCAATGGCACTGCGGGCAAAGTCACCGATAAAATCGGCGGGAATTTCGCGGCGGCCTTTTTCTTCATGGGCGTGGATGGTAACAATCACATAATCGGCCAGTTTTTTGGCGTTTCTGACCACGGCATTTATTTCTTCAACGTCCCCGGCATTGGCTTCTGTCCGCTCCCCGGCAATATCGCCTTTTTCGTACCACTGACCAAATAAGTTAAAAGCATTGGGTCGGCTTTCAGATGTGCCGCGCGGCGACCCGTCCTGATCCATGAATAATCCCAGGCTTTCGCCGGTCGCCCGTAAATTTTCAAACTGGTCTTCCGGTAATATATAGGTTTTTGAATATCTAAGCGGGTTAAGCCCGGGACGCGGCGGAATATTATCGCGTGAACGCCCCGCCGCCATATGGCGCGCGAATGTGGACGAAATCGAAATTAGTGCGACCCTTGCTTTATCGGTTTCAAGGAATTTTGCCTCCCTCGCCTCGGCCAGGCTCATACCAACCCCTGCCTGAACAAGCCCCGCTTCCCACACATACTGCGTGGTCAGTTCCATTCCCTTAACGCCGTAATCACCGGTATGGTTGTTGGCGCGGCTGACCATATCAAACCCGGCCCAGACCAGTTCCTTTGCCAGCTTTGGGTCCCCCCGCATATAGGTACCGCCACTTTCGGCCATCGGGTACATTTCATAATCATGAAACAGCATTTCCAGATTGGTAAAGGCCATATCGGCGCCGCGGATCATCTCTATCATTTTAAGAAATTCAGGTTCTTTATAAGGGGATAACGGTCGGGTAATAATACTGTCCCCGGTTAGCGCCATAGTAAAGTCCCCGTCCGCCTGCTTATGCTGGGCCTGCGCAATATTTATCATTAATAACGATATCAGTAAAATTCTCATGATCTTCCCCTTTCCTCTCCCTCGTTTGATTGTAGCCATACCCCCGTTTCAAATCAATATTATTGAAAAACATATCTTTTTGACTTACAGTTGAAAAAAATAATTTAGGGGGAAATTATGATCCGTCGTTTTTTTATCATACTCATCCTGTTCTTCAGCAACACTGCCCTCTCCGATGAAGCGGCGGATAAGGCCGAATTTCAAAAGCTTTATGCAGAATATGCAGAACTTAATAAAGACCCGAAAAACCTGGATGCAGCCATAGAGGTCGCCGAAAAAATGTATAACCTGGCCCCAAAAGCTTACGGTGAAAACTCGAAACAGCATGCTTTTGCCGCCTATTATCTAGCTAGTGTGTATAAAGAAAAAAACCGTCTTAATCCTGATCATTACAACCCTGATGCGTTAAAACTTTACCAACAGTATTTTAACATCCAAAAAATGCGCGATGTGAAGCAGGATAAAAATTCTCTCCAACTATATATCGAATATATGCTTGCATATTTCAACTCGCCAAATCCATCATTCAAAAGTGAAATACCGGATGAAGTACTAAAAATTGCCAACAACGTCGAGTTAAAACAAATTGAACACGCTAATATTTTATTTAATACGGGTGAGTTGCTTACAAATAAATTCCAGCTTAAATATGGCCTTCCCTACTATGAAAAAGCTTTTGATTTATACCTTAAGGAATTAGGTCCAAAACATATAAAAATTGCTGATCTTTATATCATCCTGGCCAAAGGGGATATAATCAACAGTAAAATCGATGACGCTTTGGATAAAATGCTTAAAGCTGAGCAGATCTTAAACCCGTTAGGGAAGGAAAGTGAGGCTCTTAAAATTATTCTCTATCGTCAGCTTGCAACCACATACAAAAATATAGAAAAAGAGAAAGAAGCCAAAAAATATAATGATAAATTACGTCAACTTACTTCTGTTGCAAGTAATTTCAATACCTTAATTCCAATAAAAAGAGCTGCCCCCAAATATCCCAGATTGGCAATGATTAGGGATATGGAAGGTTGGGTGATGGTGAAGTTTACCATTGATAAAAAGGGACACACAAAAAATGTTGAAGCGGTGGACTATTCACATAAAATATTTGTAAAAGAAGCTATAAAAGCAGCAAAAAAATATTCATATGCACCACCAAAAATCAATGGCGTAAGCACTGAAATTGAAGATGTTCAGGTCAGAATTGAATTCAGAATAGACTATAACTCTGATCCCTATATAAGCGGATCAAATTCCAGTGGTTTATTCTCATAATGCCTAAAGAAACCTATACAAAACTGGGCATCCTACTCATCACAATTTTTACGGTGACAGTATCATTTATAACTGCACCTGCCCTCGCCGATGAAGCGGCGGATAAGGCAGAATTTCAAAAGCTTTACGCTCAGTTTAATGATCTTTATGCCAATTCCGAGGACCTCGACCCGATTATTGAGGTCGCAGAAAATCTATATGAACTTGCCCCAAAAATTTATGGCAAAAATTCACAAAATACGGCTGTCGTGACCTATAACCTTGCCAGCCTTTATGACGAAAAAGGCGGCGATGAAAGAAATTCGGACGAAGGAAAGGCATTCAACCTATATCAAGAATATTTCCAAATTCTTGATACGTTAAATACGCCAAAGGATAAAACTTATCTTGCACAATATTTGGCGATGGTAAATGCCGAATTTAATTCAACTACATTCCAGTCTAATAAAAAATACTCAGAATATTTATTAGAACTGGCCGAAAAAATTGATATCAGTGATGTTGAAAAAGCCAATGTAATCTATACCGTAGCCTTTCACCGTTATAATAATGCGGATTCCAAAGAGGCCAAAAACCTTTATTTGGAAGCGAGGCATATTTACGAAAAAGCATATGGCAGTGATCACCAGAAAGTGGGAGAAATGCTATTTTACATAGCCCGCATTGATTTTGGCAAAAAAAATTACCGTGAAGCAGAGCAAGGCTTTTTGAATGCAATCACAATTCTTGATAAGATAAATGAAGAAAACGCATCAGCAATGGTTCTGGTTTCCCATCGTAATCTTATAAAAATTTATAGTGAAAAGGGCGAAGTTGACAAAGCAACACCACACTGCATTGCATTTGCCCGAAAAACCCCAAAAGAATTTACCAGGAAAAGCAAGCCATTATATGAAATACTTGCGAAATTTCCGAATTTCATGAAACGAAAGGAAGTTGGTGCTGCTACAACAGTCACGGTTGAATTCGATGTTGATGAAAATGGTTTCACAACCAATATTTCTGTTCATAATGCACAGAACGACGCCGTTCGTAAAATTGCAGAGGACACAATCAGGAAATTCAGGTTTGCGCCAAGGATAGTGAATGGCAAACCGCAGGGAATTAAGGGGTTTCAGCATACTTTTACCTTTAGCAGAATATAATGATAATCAGTTGTGGATAATCGAAGCATGAAATTAAGTAAAATTATACGTAATCTTCTTATTACTTTGATGGCGATTAACGCACTTTTATTGAGCAGCCCATCAAAATCTGACGAGGCGGCGGATAAGGCAGAATTTCAAAAGCTTTACGC
>JAGREE010000091.1 GCA_020446675.1 Alphaproteobacteria bacterium
CTGATGGTGGCCCGCTTTGGGGTGACGAATAGGCCGGGATGGAGTGTGGAGGAACTGATCCTGGATATTTTGGAGGCGCTTTAGGGGGCCTTTGTGACAGGGGGGCGAGAATGGCTTCATGTGCACAAATGTTGAAATGTCTGCGCTGGTTGGTTTGGGAGCTTGGCGTTTATTGCAACAGGAATTGTTGGGATAAACATAGAAGACAGTATTGATTTAAATCCAGTATTAATTGACGAGATGGAATTTTGTGAAAGAATATCAGCTATTCGTGCATTATCAGATTCACTGGGCTTTCATTTAGTAATTAATGCAAGGACTGATTCATTTTATACTTCGTCAGGTTCACCACGAGAAAAATTATCTGAATCGATTAAGCGTGGCAATAAATACAGGGAAGCAGGTGCAGACTGCATATTTGTTCAGCCGGTGTGGGAAAAAGAAACGATTTCGACACTCGTTAAGGAAATTAATGCCCCAATTAATATTCTTTCAAACCCTGCAATAGGGGCAGGATTGCCTCCATCTGTTCGTGAACTACAGGATTTAGGTGTTGCCCGTTTAAGCCTAGGTTCAAGTTTGATGAAAGCCACTTTAGCTTTAATTAAGAAAGTTGCTGACGAACTATCAAAAAAAGGAACTTACAATATTTTATTGGATGCTCTAACACCGCTTCCCGACGCTGCATTGGCCTATAAAATGGCAATAGGGTTAAATAAGTGAAGAATAGCCACTTCGCCCAATATACTGCGTTGTCGAAATGGCCACGTACCTAAGGGTATGCTCCCATTTCGACGCCTTGTCTAAGCAAAACCTGCCTGCCAGCGAGCTGGCTGGAATGAATTATTTTCATCTCCAAAAACGAAATTTGATCAAGCTCTTTAATTTAAACCAATGACACCATCCGCGCAACTCGCCAACCGCTTCCGGGAAGTGATTCTGAACGGCCGCTGGGTGGCCAACACCAATTTCAAAGCCCAGTTATCGGGCGTAAGCTGGGAACAGGCTACCCGGAAGGTGGGCTCGTTGAACACCATCGCCGCGCTTACCTTCCACATCCATTACTACATCGCCGGCATATTGAAGGTCTTTGAAGGCGGCGCCCTGGACATCCGGGACAAATACAGCTTCGATATGCCCCCCATACAGTCACAACAAGACTGGGACAAGCTGCGGGACAGCCTCTGGCGCGATGCCGAACGCTTTGCCGATCTGGTGGAGCAAATGCCCGAGGCACGGCTGCAGGCGATTTTTGTGGATGAAAAATACGGCGCCTATCAGCGGAATATCGATGGGATGATCGAGCACAGCTACTATCACCTGGGGCAGGTTTCTCTGATCCGGAAGTTGTTGGAAAGTCAGGGGGTGGCTGAACGTTAACAAAACCGGGGGAGCCCTCTTGTGTTTGTTCATTTTCGAACTCATCTTATAGAAAAGCAGGAAATGTACGGTTTCAGTTATAGCCAGATATTCAAGCTCACATTGATTGCCATTTTTTTACAGTGCACTTTAGGAGCATGTGTCCTAAAGAAGCCTGAAAAATCCGGAACGGGAAAACTGGAGCGTAATAGCTCAAATGAGACGGTTATGGAAGATAGCATCAGGCTGAAAACTGATAAATGGTATAGGTCAACGCCAATAGAATGGGAAGATTTTCACGCTGGCCATACAAGTGGATTGATTTTCAACTATCTCAAATTTAGGCCTGATTTCAAATTTGCTTTTTTTGGAACAAGTGACCCGAATTTAGACGTTGATGAATTTTTAAGTAAAAGAAGTGAAGAAGAACTAATAAAAGATACATCCGTGGCTTACGGGGATTATGAAATTGCAGACGAGAAAAAAATCTATTTGAATTATGAAGTAATAAATAAGAAAGTAAGGCATGAGTTTGAGATTTTGGCGTCCGATACATTGCTGCATATAGGTGGTAATAGATTTTATATTTACATTGGAGATTAATTTTGTTTTGCGGGCTGATCAGGCCTTTACGTCACTTTGCGCTTCCTCTGCGTCCTTTGCGGGAACCTTCCCCATGAGGGTTTTCCCGCGAAGGACACTAAGGCTGCGCGAAGTACGCTAAGCTAAGCTGTCTCTACGCCGCTGCGTCTCAAAAAAAGCAGGGGCCCAAGCACAAAGTTTTGAGCAGCCCCCTTGAACGTCAAATGTTGAACAGCCCCGAACCTCCCAGAAAATTTCGCTATCTTCCCCCTTAAGTATGGGATTTGCAGCCGGAGAACAGTCCTCCAAACCCGCGCTCGATCAACCCTGCACCACATTCCTTACCGGCAAAAACAAGCAAGCATGCAGCAGCCATATTACAAAAAGAAAAAGTTGGTAGTCTTTCTTTTATGCACCCTCCTTCCCCTGCTGGCTTTTGCCCAGCGGCGGAAAAAGCGCTAGCCACGGGCTGTCCTCAAAACAGCAAAAACGTTAAACCCCGCTTTTCCGGAACTAAAGCGCCTTCTGTTCTCATTACAACCATTATTAATCGTTTCACCAACCCTATAGTATCATGCAAACCAAATCAACACCCTCCACCTGGCTGATGGCAGCCATCCTGTCCTTTTTCGCGCTCAGTTTAACGGCTCAGGAAATTACAACCGAACCGGATTTTACGCTTCTGGGAGGCCCGATTGCCGATATGGAATTCGAGGAAACTACCTACGATTTCGGCGCCATTGATGAAGGAACCACCGTCACGCAGGTCTTTACCTTCACCAACACCAGTGATGAGCCACTGATCCTTTCAAACGCCAAAGGGAGCTGTGGCTGCACTATCCCGCAATGGCCCCGCGAGGCCATCCAGCCGGGAGAAACGGCTTCCCTCACAGTGCAGTTCAACTCCAAAGGCAAACGAGGCAAGCGCAGTCAGCGGGTCACCCTAACGGCTAACACGAACCCGCCTCAAACTTTTCTCTACCTGACGGGTGAGGTGATTCCCCGGGAAGAAACCGACGCCGATATTCCCGACATTTCGGCCGATGAACCGAAGGAGGATTTGAGCCCTGACTGCTTCGCCATCTACCCGAACCCCACCGCCGAGATCCTCAAACTGGAGATGGAGGAGAGCAGCATGGGCCAGCGGGCCATCATCAGTATTCACTCCAAAGCCGGGCAGCTGATGGCCAGGCGGGAGATCGATGCCATCGTGGGCATTATCGAGTTCAATGTGTCCCACTTCCCGCCCGGCACTTATTTTGCTCAGGTGCAGATCGGGGCGCAACGGCCGGAGACGCGCTGTTTTGTGGTGGTGGATTGAGGGGTAGTATATTGTGTGTGTGGCTGGCCCTTGCCAGCGGCATGTTAGCTTTCATAAAAACACGTACTATAAAAATGAAACCTAGAAATCTTTCAATAATTGCTGGTGTAAGCTATATGGTAATTTTTTTCGCTGCGATATTTGCCAATTTCTTTGTGCTTGAATCCATCCTCGAATCTCCCATTGAAACTATACAACAAAATCATTTAATGGTCAGATTTGGGATACTGGCATTTTTGCTTACAGTTGTATTTGATGTTGTAGTTGCATGGGCACTTTACGAATTATACAAAAAACATGCTTTGTCAGGCCTAAGCACTTACTTTAGGATGATGCATGCGGCTATAATGGGGGTTGCCATATTTGCGCTTCCATTAGCGTTGACATCAACAACGCAGACAGAAATTCTCAAGCAAGTTGATATTTTCGAGATCATCTGGCTAATTGGCCTGTTCTTTTTTGGAATGCATTTAATCCTGCTGGGAAGAATAATCAGAAAGCCTGGAATCATTGCATGGTTTCTCGTCATTGCGGGAATGATGTATATGATTGATACGGCAGCACATTTCTTACTTCCGAACTATGATACTTATGGGTCATTGTTTTTGGCGCTTGTTGCAATTCCCAGTATTATTGGTGAGATGTCATTCGCAATTTGGCTGCTTTTGAGAGGGGGTAAAAGTTCGGCTGAAATTTCAAGCAAATGGTAAAATTCTTCAGGAAGATCAGACAAAACCTACTGTCCGAAAACAAGTTTACCAAGTACTTGGCTTATGCTTTGGGAGAAATCATTCTGGTTGTTATCGGAATATTAATTGCCCTCGCTATCAATAATGGGAATCAAAACCGGATAGATGATAAAAATGAACAGATCTATTTACTTGGCTTAAAAGAAGAATTTGAGACAAGCAAATTTAAGTTAACGGAATTGATAGCAGTAAATCAACGCAATTACATTGGAGCTAAAAAGATACTGGAACATACGGCCACGAAAAATGAATCCCTCACTGAAACAACGTTTTCGGAATTATTATATAATACATTTTCTGCAGATATCGCCTTTAACCCAAACAATTCCCTCCTGAACGAAATGATTAATTCCGGCAATTTAAAAAACCTCTCAAACGCTGAATTGAGGAAGCAACTGACAAACTGGATTTCAACCATGGAAGATATTTCCAGACAAGAAGAAGAACTTGGGATTCAAAGAGAAAAGGTGCTTGATCTGTTTCGAACAAACGAAAACAGCCTGAGGACTATTTTTAAACAAGCAGGAGTGTATGACGAAATCGGTTTGCCAAAAACCGAAAATGATATTAGTAACTTAGGTTTGTTAAATTCCACGGAATTTGAAAATAATATTCTGATGTTTATCCTCACCAGTTATGCAACAGAAAAAGCACATTATAATCCCTTAATGCAGGATTTAGATACTATTTTGAACTTGATTAAAAAAGAAATAAAATAGTAACTACTTAGAAGCTGTTTGAATTTAGTC
>JAGREE010000092.1 GCA_020446675.1 Alphaproteobacteria bacterium
CTTTTTTCTCATCCTGCCGATTTTACGCCGGTTTGTACGTCCGAATTTATTGAGCTGGAAAAAGCATCGGATAAATTCGCAGCCCTAAACTGTGAATTGCTGGGGTTGTCAGCAGACAGTGTATATTCACATATCGCCTGGCTTCTTAATATTGAGGAACGCTTTGGTGTTAAGGTCAACTTTCCGATTATTGAAGACCTTTCCCTTGTTATCGCTGAAGCGTATGGAATGATTGATGAGCAGTCTACCTCAACGGCGACAGTCAGGTCTGTTTATTTTATAAACCCGGAAGGGATTATTAAAGCACATATCCACTATCCGATGAGTGTCGGCCGTTCAGTGGATGAAATTTTAAGGATTTTATCTGCCTTGGTGGCAACAGAAGCCGGGGATAAAGTGGCGCCTGCGGGCTGGCGCGAAGGTGATAAACTGGTGCTTGCTCCGCCAGTAACAATGCGCGGTGTGCGGGAACGGATGAAAGCTAATCAGAAAAATTCTGATGAAAATTCAGACTGGTATTTCACAAAAATAGTGCCGGAGGAACAGTAAAAATGGGCGTTTTTCTTGAAAATTTCCGTCCAAAAGCGACAGAGGTCTGCAGCCTTTTGAAAGTGATGTCTCATCCTAATCGGTTGCTTATTCTTTGTGCCTTAAAGGATGGTGAACTGTCTGTCAGTGAGCTTGAAGAAACAACTGGTGTACGTCAGCCTGTTTTGTCCCGTGATCTGGGACGGCTACGCGAAAATAATCTGGTTGAAACCAGAAAAGAATCCAAGGCGGTCATCTACCGGCTTGTGGACGAAAAAGTATCCTATCTGATGCAGGCAATGTGTATTGCCTGGAACAAAGGCACGATGCCGCATCAGTCAATAAGGGAAAATGAGGTGTCCGATCAGGGATCTATACATAATGTTCTTTCCGCGCAAAAGCGACGCGGCAAGCGCGTTAAAATTCAGCCGGACCCCTATCGGTCAGAATAAAATTTTTGAAGCAATATGAAAGGAAATGAAAATGAACCCGAAAGTTAAAGCCTTTTTTGATGAAAATACCTTCACATATAGTTACGTCGTGACTGACCCAGACACAAAGAAATGCGCTATCGTCGATTCAGTTCTTGATTATGCGCCCAATTCAGGTCGCACATCAACGAAAAGTGCCGATGAAATTATCAAATATGTGACAGATAATGGATTGGATGTTGAATGGATTTTGGAAACCCATGTTCATGCTGATCATTTATCAGCGGCACCCTATTTAAAAGCAAAACTTGGTGGTAAGACAGCGATCGGCAGTCATGTTACCAATGTCCAGGAAATTTTCAGCGGTGTTTTTAATGCCGGTCCTGAATTTGCCAAGGATGGATCGCAGTTTGATCATCTGATTGAAGATGGTGATGGTTTCAAAATTGGAAATATTGAAGCCAAGGCAATTCACACACCGGGTCATACACCTGCCTGCATGACTTATGTAATTGGGGATGCCGGTTTTGTTGGGGACACCCTGTTTATGCCTGATTATGGTACTGCCCGCTGTGATTTCCCAGGTGGTGACGCCAATACGTTATACGATTCAATCCAGAAAATCTTCGCCCTTCCTGAAGAAACACGCCTATTCATGTGCCATGATTATAAGGCGCCTGGTCGGGATACATATGCTTACGAGACAACAGTCGCCGATGAAAAAAATAATAATGTCCATGTCAATAAGTCAGTCAGCAAAGAAAAATTTGTTGATATGCGAAATGCCCGTGATGCGACACTTGACATGCCTGTTCTTATTTTGCCGTCAGTTCAGGTCAATATGCGCGCTGGTGATATGCCTCCTGCCGAAGATAACGGTATTAAATACATGAAAATTCCAATTAACGCCCTTTAATACTGCACTTTTTTGAAGAGGATAGAACCATGGAAATTAGAAAAATTTCACCAAATTTATCTGTGAGTGAACAGATCAAACTGACCGATATCAATATTCTGAAGGCAGAGGGGTATAAGTCTATAATCAATACCCGGCCGGATCAGGAAGAAGATGGTCAGGTAACGTCCGATCAGCTTATGGCAATGGCCAAAGAACTGGGACTTGATTATGTTCATATTCCGGTTATCCCGGGTCAGGTTACGGACGAAAATGTCGCTGAATTTAAAGATAGCTTAAATAAAATGACGGGTCCGGTTCTATCCTTTTGTCGTACGGGGACGCGTGCTGTTACGCTCTGGGCACTTTCCGAAGCCGGGCATTTATCGACAGAGGCAATTTTAAAAACAGCGGGTGATGTAGGATATAATCTTGAAAGCATCGCCAGCCGTCTTGAAGCGGCAAATGACGTTAGTAACCAGGTCAAAAAGGCAGACACATATGATAAGGCGCATGTATATGATGTTGTGATTATCGGCGGGGGTGCTGGCGGCCTTGCGGTTGCGGGTAGTTTGCATAAACGCGATAGCAGTCTTGATATGGCTATCATTGAGCCAAGTGACACACATTATTACCAGCCCGGCTGGACATTGGTGGGTGGCGGTGTTTTTTCCCGCAATCAGACCAAAAGGGAAATGGGTTCGGTGATGCCCAAATATGCTAAATGGATCAAGTCAGCAGTTGCAAGTTTCCAGCCGGAAAATAACTGTGTAAAAACGGAAGGTGGAGAGTCCATCCGATATAAAGCACTGGTGGTTTCACCGGGACTTAAACTGGACTGGGATGCGGTTAAAGGCCTGCGGGAAACGCTGGGAAAAAATGGTGTTACCTCAAATTATCGCTTTGATCTGGCATCCTATACCTGGGAATTGGTTAAATCATTGAAAGGGGGAAAGGCCCTCTTTACCCAGCCGCCGATGCCGATCAAATGTGCCGGCGCCCCGCAAAAAGCTATGTATCTTTCCTGCGATTACTGGAAACGTCATAACAGACTGGCCGAAATTGATGTGAATTTCCACACGGCCGGTGGGGTGCTGTTTGGTGTTGCGGATTATGTTCCGGCGCTTGAGGAATATATTGAAGATTACGGTGCCAAAACCCACTTTTTTGAAAATCTGATTGCCATTGATGGTGAAGCGAAAAAAGCCACATTCAGTGTCAAGGATGCGGACGGGAATGTTAAAGAAGAAGTCCGTTCCTTTGATATGATCCATGTCTGCCCGCCTCAAACAGCCCATGATTTTATGAAAGCGTCATCAATTACCAATGCTGACGGCTGGGTAGAGGTGAACAATGAAACTTTGCAACATGTACTTTACGGTAATATTTTCGGTATCGGTGATGGTATTTCCGCTCCAAATGCAAAGACAGCGGCGGCTGTAAGAAAGCAGGCCCCTGTTGTTGCCCATAATATTGTCTCCCTCTTTAAGAATGAAAAATCTGTTGCCATTTATGAAGGCTACGGCTCCTGTCCGCTTACTGTGGAAAAAGGAAAAGTGGTGCTTGCCGAGTTTGGATATGGCGGCACCCTTCAACCAACGATGCCCAAATGGCTTATTGACGGCACCAAAGCAACAGGGCTTGCATGGTTCTTAAAAGAGAAACTGATGCCGACACTCTATTTTGATTTGATGTTTCACGGTCATGAGTGGCTTGCAAAGCCGAAAATTTTAACGCATTCTCCTATTTTGCATGAGTTTGACAAAGCCTGTGATTTTCAGGACGATAAAAAAAGTGCCTAACGAAAATGCCAAAGCTACTTAAACAATATTTGCCGATTTTTGACTGGGCAGGGGACTATTCCCGTGACAGCCTGATTGCGGATATCATTGCCGCGTTGATTGTCACCATCATGCTTATTCCCCAGTCGCTGGCTTATGCGCTGCTTGCCGGGCTACCGGCTGAGGTGGGACTTTACGCCAGTATTGCGCCACTGGTGCTTTATGCCATATTCGGTACAAGCCGGACCCTTGCTGTGGGGCCGGTTGCCGTTGTGTCCTTAATGACCGCGACAGCGACCAGTATGATCGCAGAGCCGGGGACAATCGGCTATATTGAAACGGCAATTGCGCTTGCCATGCTTTCTGGCGTATTTCTGGCTATTATGGGACTGTTCCGGCTTGGGTTCATTGCCAATTTTTTAAGCCATCCGGTGATGACGGGGTTCATCACGGCTTCCGGAATTCTGATTGCGATCAGTCAGCTTAAGCATATTTTCGGAGTCCAGATGAGCGGTCATAACCTGATGGAGCAGGTGAACTCTCTGATCAGTAAACTGAGCGAAATCAACAGCACGACTTTATTGATCGGTCTTGGCTGTCTTTTATTTCTGTCCTATGTCAGAAGCGGGCTGATGGGACTTCTGTTAAAAGTCGGCATCGGTGAAAAAATGGCGAATATTCTGGTTAAAGCCGGTCCTGTTTTTGCTGTTATTGTCACGATTATTTTAACGTCCGGACTTTCACTTGATCAGCGGGGCGTGGATATCGTCGGCCTGGTGCCGCAGGGCTTGCCGACATTGCATATACCGGAACTTAGTCTGGAATTGATTGAAAAGCTTGGCTCGGCTGCCATTCTTATAAGCCTTGTCGGATTTGTTGAATCCATTTCCGTGGCGCAAACCCTTGCCGCAAAAAGACGGCAACAGATTGACCCAAATCAGGAGCTTATTGCCTTGGGGATGAGCAATATCGGCTCAGCCGTTTCAGGCGGTTATCCGGTTACTGGCGGTTTTGCGCGCTCGGTCGTTAATTTTGATGCCGGTGCCATGACACCGGCGGCGGGCGGTTTTACAGCGATCGGAATCGCCCTGGCGACAGTATTCTTAACACCACTGCTTTATTTTCTTCCCAAGGCAACATTGGCGGCGACCATCATAATTGCCGTTCTCAGTCTGGTCAAAATCAAACCAATTATGGAGACATGGCGTTATAGCAAGGGTGATTTTTTTGCTATGTTTCTGACCATTGTCCTGACGCTGATGGTGAGCGTTGAAGTTGGGATCACTGCCGGTGTTGTCAGTTCTTTTGTCCTTTTTATGTACCGGACAACGGTTCCCCATTATGCCGTGGTCGGGCAGGTGGCGGGCACCGAACATTTCCGCAATGTGAAACGGCATAAGGTAATAACCGATCCGCGCATCATTTCGGTCCGCGTTGATGAAAGTCTATATTTTTCCAATATCCGCTATTTTGAAAATGCAATAAATGAGCTGGTTGCCTCAAACCCGCAATGTAAACATGTTATTCTTATGTGTTCTGCGGTCAATTCAATTGATACCAGTGCCCTTGAAAGTCTGGAGTCAATCAATTCCCGCCTGAAAGCGGTGAATATTAAACTTCATTTAAGCGAGGTAAAAGGGCCGGTCACAGACAGGTTGGCGCATAGTCATTTTCTTCGGAACCTGACCGGGAATATTTATCTAAGTCAGTATGAGGCCTTTAAATCCTTAACCGCCGAACAATAAACAAGTTGAGAAATGAAAAATGTCGGAAATCTTTTCAGCGGAAATTTTAGCCAGGTCGCAATTCGCCTTTACTATTGCGTTTCATATTGTCTTTCCGGCTTTTTCTATTGGTCTGGCATCCTATCTGGCTGTTCTGGAAGGTTTATGGCTTAAAACAGGAAAAGATGTTTACCTGGTCTGCTTTAAATACTGGCGGAAGATATTTGCCGTTGCCTTTGGCATGGGGGTGGTTTCCGGACTCGTCATGAGCTATCAGTTCGGCACCAACTGGTCTGTTTTTTCCGATAAAACGGGGCCCATTCTTGGCCCGCTAATGGGCTATGAGGTTTTATCCGCCTTTTTCCTGGAGGCCGGTTTTCTGGGTATAATGCTGTTCGGAATGAATACGGTTGGTAAAAGACTGCATTATTTTGCCACACTGATGGTCGCTTTCGGTACACTCTTTTCCGCTTTCTGGATATTAAGTGTGAACAGCTGGATGCAGACACCGGCGGGCTACGCCATTAATGATGCCGGTCAATTCATTGTTTCAAGCTGGTGGCAGGCGATCTTTAACCCGTCTTTTCCATACCGTCTGGTGCATATGGTGCTGGCGGCCTATCTGACGACGGCCTTTGTTGTTGGCGGTGTTGCGTCCTATCACCTTTTAAAGAACAGCAAATCGGAAAGTGCACGACTGATGTTTTCCATGGCCATGTGGATGGCGGCTCTGGTGGCTCCGATCCAGATACTGGCCGGGGATTTTCATGGTCTAAATACACTGGAACATCAACCACAGAAAATTGCCGCTATGGAAGGACATTTTGAAACCACAAAGGGTGCGCCACTGATATTGTTCGGACTTCCCAACGAAGATGAAGAACGCGTGGATTATGCTGTTAAGATACCAAAGCTTGGCAGCCTTATTCTTACCCATGAAGCGGAAGGGGAGGTCAAAGGGCTTGATGCTTTTGGCGAAAATGAGCGTCCCCCTGTAGCGATCGTCTTTTTTGCTTTTCGGATTATGCTGGGTATTGGCTTTTTGATGCTGGGCCTTGGGATCTGGAGCCTGATTGCACGGGCAAGAAAAAACCTGTTTGAAAGCAGGGCGATGTATTATGCGTCGCTGCTGATGGGTCCGTCCGGTTTTATTGCAGTTTTAGCTGGCTGGATTGTCACCGAAGTGGGACGTCAGCCATATACGGTTTATGGACTATTGAGAACGTCTGAATCCCTATCGCCGATTGCAGCACCGGCCGTTGCGACGTCGCTGGCGATTTTTGCCGCCGGATATTTTATTGTCTTTGGCACGGGCGTATTATACCTGTTGCGGCTGATGCGAAAAAATCCTGATGACATGCAGCGGATGGATCGGCGGCAGCCGTTACGAGCGGCGGGAACCACACCCATTGCCGCTTATAAAAATGACGACTTGAACAGGGGGGAAGCGAAATGATTGATTATCCGCTTATCTGGGGCATCCTGATCGCCACGGCAATTCTTATTTATGTGATCCTTGATGGTTTTGATCTTGGGGTGGGAATTTTATTTCCGTTTCTGGAAAGTGATGAACAAAGAAGCACGGCCATGAATACGGTTGCTCCGGTCTGGGACGGTAATGAAACCTGGCTTATTTTGGGCGGTGGCGGTCTTTTTGCAACATTCCCGCTGGCCTATGCGGTGTTGATGCCGGCGCTTTATATGCCCGTACTTCTGATGATGATTGGCCTTATTTTCAGGGGGGTATCCTTTGAATATCGCTTTCAGGACAAGGCCCATGAAAAATATTGGGATTTTGCCTTTACCGCTGGGTCTATGCTCGCTGCTCTTTGCCAGGGCATTGCCCTTGGTGCCTTCGTGCAGGGTATAGACGTTGTTGGCCGCGCCTATGCCGGTGGCTGGTGGGACTGGCTTTCACCATTCAGTTTGCTGACCGGTATTGCCCTAGTGGTGGGCTATAGCCTGCTGGGTTCAACCTGGCTGGTGATGCGTACCGAAGGCGCCCTTCGGGAGAAAGCCATTCGTTACAGCCGGATTACCCTGCTTCTGACCATAGGGTTTATTTTTCTGGTCAGCCTGGCAACCCTTTCACTGGACCCGCAGTTTATGACACGCTGGACGTCATGGCCCTATATGCTTTATGCCTCCCCTGTGCCGATTGCGGTGGCGGCTGCGGGTTTTTATGCCTGGAGAAGTCTGGGGCAGGATAAAGACTATAAAGCTTTCCTTTCAGCAATTACACTTTTCATTCTTTGTTTCATCGGTCTGGCCATTGACATGTACCCCTATATTGTGCCGATGGAACTGACCATCTGGCAGGCTGCGGCTCCGGATAACAGCCTTTCCTTTTTATTGGTTGGCACCCTTTTCCTGCTGCCGATGATTTTGGGCTATACGGCCTATGCCTACTGGGTATTCCGTGGCAAGGTTAAGGACGGTGAGGGCTATCATTAATGGATGAACCGGAACAAAAAAGATGCCTGCTTGAAAAGCTGGCCTGGTTTGTTGGTCTATGGCTTGCTAGTGTATTGGCGCTTGGCGTTGTCAGTCTGATTTTAAGATATTTTTTAAACGGCTAGTTTCCGGGTTTTATTTTTTGGGCCAGATACCATAACCGCTTTTCATGCGTTCACGCACTTCGACCATTTGCTGTTTTGATAATATATGTGGCTCGCCAAGCTGACTGGCCAGGTGATATTGCTGACATAGCGCCTCCAGCTCTCCGGCGCGCCATAAGGCCTGTTTCAGATCGCCGCCACAGGCAATCATACCATGGGTTCCCAGCAGGCACCCTGTCCGGTCTTTAAGGGCGACCAGCGCATTTTTTGAAAGTTCGGCACTGCCGTAATGGGCGTAATCAGCGCAGCGGATACTGTCGCCACCAAAAACCCCAATCATATAATGTACGCTTGGAATATCCCGGCGCAGCATGGAAAGCGCTGTGGCGTAGGTTGAATGGGTGTGGACAACGGAATTTATATCTTTACGGTCATGATAAATATCAACATGGAATTTCCATTCGGATGATGGCCTGTGTTTGCCAACCGCCTCACCGGATAGCCCGTCACCGGGTAACAGCATGATATCCTCCGGTTCCATATCCTCATAAGCCATGCTGCTTGGCGTAATTAGTACACCATTTTCAACACGGATGCTGATATTGCCCGATGTGCCCTGATTAAGGCCGGAACTGTTCATCCACAGGCAGGCATCTATGATTGACTGACGAAGTTCGGTGCTGTCTTTTTTGATCATTTTTTTGTCCGGTATAATTACCTGACCGAATTTAGATATCCTGAAATTTAATGTCAACGCCGCATTGGACAAACACTAAAAAACAATTATAGTTTATATCAGCAACATATCTTGAATATTAGATTGGGGGGTTTATGGCGAATACCAAAGTCAAAATAAGAAAGCTAATAAAACAGATTTCAATAGTAATGGTTGTGGTTAGCAACTTTTTTTCAGGCAATGCACAGGAGGCAACTGCCCCGAAGCTTACCTTTGAAGAAGCTGTCCTGAAACGCAAGATTGAGGCACTGAAAAAAGAATTTGATCGTTACGATAAATATCAGATGACATTTATCCCGGATAACTGGCGTATGCCAGTTATGCAAAGTCTGTTGGCCCTTTCCGACTGGGAACTGATCATTTTATTGCCTTTTGCAGCAGAGGTTTCAGGCTTTATGACATGCGGCAGGAGGAGGGCGATGAAAGGCTGGATTTTTTTGTATGCTTTGATGGGGTTGGCTCTGCTGGCGGCTCTGATGCATTGGATAAATATCTGCAGACAGAACCCCCCGTCACCTTGTTCGGGAAGGGCGTAGACGGGTGGATACGTGAGCCAGGTGGTATTGCCCATTTTACCAGTCCGACATCGCCGAGGTGTCATGTAGAGGAGCTTGTTGCAGCTAGTGACCATAGTGGCGGGGGTGGTTTAAGCCAGCTTTTCCCAATCATACGCGGAAAGGATTTCAAGAGCTATGTCCCGCGGGAAACCCGGCCGGGTTCGATTGTCCGGTATCGGGATTTGATTGTAATGGCATACAGGCAAATGAAGCTGGTAATGAATTATGGTTTTATATCAGGCACAGAAGGATCGGATGACAGAACCTTGCCGCCAGACCAGCAATTCATCAATCTTTATATTCCGTCAAAACCAGATGGACAGTTGTTATCGGATATTAAGTTTGTCAGACCACAATGTGTTTTTAAAGCGCCCATAGGGGCAGTCAGAGAAATTATAGGGGGAAATGAATAATGACTATTCAGAATATTTTTACTGGGCAAGCGGTTCAAATATAAACTGACAGTTGCCAATTGAGAAACAGGCAACTGTCAGATCTGGTTCGACCTATAAGAGATCAGGAAGCTTTATTTTGTAAGCTTCTGTATAATTTCGTGCCTTCTTCTGCATATTCATTGGCACTGCCGATGGCACCGGAAATTGAGTCAATATTGGTGTTGATTGACGCCACGGCGTCAGATGCCAGAACCATATTTGATGCTATTTCCTTACTGGTCAATGTTTGTTCTTCAACAGCACTGGCCACCGTTGTGAAACCGCTTTCAACAACTTCCACCGAATGTCTGATTTCTGAAAGCTGTTCAATGACCTCGGTCGAAATCGTCTGCATTGCCGTAATTTCAGATAAAATCTGTGTGGTGGCTGTCGCCACCTGACCGGCGAGTGATTTGACCTCCGATGCGACCACGGCAAACCCCTTTCCGGCTTCGCCGGCACGGGCAGATTCGATTGTGGCATTTAGGGCAAGCAGGTTGATCTGGCTCGCTATTTCCTGAATCACATCAACAATATTATTCATGGACTGAGCGGCTGAATTCAGACGTTGTGTTGACTGGTCAGCATTATTGGCGATTTGCATGGTTTTGCCGACTTCAATCCGTGAATTTTCCATACTTTGGGCAATTTCATTGCTTGACATCTGAAACTGTTCGGTTGCGGCGCTGACTGCCTGAACGGTTTCCATCGTTTGTGTTGAGGCCGCCGCAACAGATGTTGTCTGCTCATCGGCACTGACGACTGCTTGCAAAATTTTATCAAGTCTTTCATCAACAAGGGCGCTGACGCGGTCCGCTTCCTGCCTTGCTAGAACCCTGTCTGTGATATCGGTTGCAAATTTGACCACTTTAAAAGGTACACCATTCGGGTCAAAGATCGGGTTATAGGATGCCTGAATCCAGACTTCCTTCCCTGCTTTGCCAATCCTTTTATATTCTGCTGCCTGGAACTCACCCCGACCGAGGGCTTCCCAGAATTTTTTATACTCGTCGCTTTGCAAATAGTCCCGATCAATAAACATGCTATGATGGTTGCCCTTTATTTCGCTGAGCTGATATCCCATAACGCTCAGGAAATTTTCATTGGCTGTGATAATAGTTCCATCCAGCTCGAATTCAATCAAAGCCTGCGCCTTGCTAATGGTATCAACTTTGCCCCGACTATCCGCATTTTCAAGTGTTTGTTTGGTTATGTCTGTAGCATATTTAACAATTTTAGTGACATGGCCGGTTTCATCTATTATCGGATTATAAGTTGCCTGAATCCAGACTTCCTTTCCGGCCTTGCCGATCCTTTTATATTCTGCTGCCTGGA
>JAGREE010000093.1 GCA_020446675.1 Alphaproteobacteria bacterium
CTGATACGAAATTGGTCATATCCTGCATGCAGAATAAATCATGATTAATGGGTGAGAAATGGATAGAATGTCTACAAAAGAACTCCTGAATAAACTTATCGGATTTGATACGGTCAGTTCAAAATCAAATATGGACCTTATCCATTATATTGAGGATTATTTAAGAGAGTATAATATTGAATCGCGCCTTGTCAGGGATCTGCACGAAGACAAAGCAAATTTACTGGCTGTAATTGGCCCGGCTGATGTCCCGGGGATAATGCTTTCCGGCCATACCGACGTTGTGCCCGTTGAGGGGCAGAACTGGACCAATGATCCGTTCGATATGACAGAAAAAGACGGCCGGCTTTATGGTCGTGGAAGCTGTGACATGAAGGGTTTTATCGCCTGTGTTTTGGCAAAAATTCCGGACTTTAAAGCGGCGGAATTAAAAGAGCCAATTTATCTTGCATTTTCATATGATGAAGAAACAGGATGT
This sequence comes from Alphaproteobacteria bacterium, assembly GCA_020446675.1. Classification (GTDB taxonomy): domain Bacteria; phylum Pseudomonadota; class Alphaproteobacteria; order Sphingomonadales; family Emcibacteraceae; genus Pseudemcibacter. The sequence continues at coordinate 479 of JAGREE010000093.1, forward strand.
ACAGGTGTTCATGGGCTGGTCGATGTAGTAAATGAAATGCCCGTTAAGCCGCGTGCCTGTATCGTCGGGGAACCCACATCGATGAAGGTTGTGAATAGTCATAAGGGTATCCGGCATTTGCTGACAAAAGTTTATGGACATGAAAATCATTCAAGTACGGACCGTGGTGTCAATGCGATAAATTATGCCGCTGAAATTGTGATGTTCCTGGATCAAATGCAGGAAGAAATGAGGGCGCGCCCCACAGATTTAGAAGGGTATGATCCGCCATACTGTACTGTTCATGCAGGTCGGATAAAAGGGGGGACAGCCGCCAATATCACCCCGAATTACTGTGAAATTGAATGGGATTACCGTCCCATCCCGGGCACTGATGAAGACGAGATTTATAATCGTTATGTTGATTTTGTTGAAAATAAAATCATTCCTAAAATGAGACTTAAATCAGATAAATATGGTGATGTAAAAACGGAGTTTCTGGCAAAAGTGCCGTGCCTGTTTCCGGAAACGGGATCTGATGTTGAAGCATTGGTCAAGCATCTTGCTGAACAAAACTCAACCCATGTTGTATCATATGGTACGGAAGCGGGAATATTTTATCAAAAAGGTGGTGTCCCAGCGGTTGTCTGTGGCCCGGGAAGCATACTTCAAGCCCATAAAGCGGATGAATATATTGATATTTTCGAGCTAACGGCCTGTGAACGGTTTTTGGACCGTCTGCTGGAAATCGTAAAAAAATAGAGTTTTGTAATTTTTTTATTTCCAAATTAACTTTTTACCGTTAAAAGGAAAAATATATAAACGCAGAGGTAAAGAATATTATGAGCAATCATAATGCCATAAACAAAGTTATTTTAATCGCGCGGAAGTCTATTTCCGGTGCGAATATTCTGCTTGCCTCGCTCTCACTACTCGGTCTTGGTCGACTTACTCGCCCCTGAGCGCTTCACAGATTTAAAGCTATAATGTTAGCGAGCGTTTAGGGGAGAAAATCCTTCGACGCCGAGATTTCAATATAAAATATATTTATATTCTCGGGAAATATGATAAATTATTTAAAAGAATATAAAGGACTTAGGTCAATGACTAGAGATAAAAACAGAGTAGTTATATTTGATACTACATTAAGAGACGGTGAGCAGTCGCCAGGCTGTTCTATGACATTAAATGAAAAATTAAGAGTGGCGGAAGCACTTGAGCAATTGGGTGTAGACGTCATTGAGGCTGGTTTTGCCATTGCCTCAAACGGTGATTTTAACGCCGTGTCACAAATTTCGGCACTGATGAAAAAAACAATTGTCTGTTCTTTGGCGCGTGCCTCGATTAAGGATATCGACCGTGCGTGGGAAGCATTGAGAGGGGCAAAACGCCCGCGAATTCATACGTTTATTTCGACAAGTGCCCTTCATATGGAACATAAATTACAGATGTCCCCTGAAACGGTTCTGGATAAAATTCAGGAAAGCGTTTCATATGCCCGTAATCTTTGTGATGATGTTGAATGGTCCTGTGAAGATGGAACAAGAACGGATGAAGATTTTTTATACCGTTCAATTGAAATTGCCATTAAAGCTGGCGCGACGACAATCAATGTGCCTGACACTGTAGGATATACAATTCCGCAGGAATATGAAAAAATGATGAGAAAAATTATCGAGAATGTTCCTAATTCCGATAAAGCCATTTTCTCAACCCACTGCCATAACGATTTGGGACTTGCGGTGGCAAATTCTATCGCGGCAGTTCAGGGCGGGGCCCGCCAAATTGAATGTACGGTCAACGGTATTGGGGAACGTGCTGGTAATGCGGCCCTTGAAGAAGTGGTCATGGCCTTTAGAACACGTCATGATGTATTGCCATATACAACGGGTGTTGTAACGGAAAATATAACCAAAACATCCCATTTGGTGTCATCGGTTACCGGACTTAACGTTCAGCATAATAAAGCGATTGTTGGTGCTAATGCCTTTGCCCATGAAAGTGGTATTCATCAGGACGGTATGCTTAAAAATGCTGAAACCTATGAAATTATGACACCTGAATCAGTAGGATTGGGTAAATCAACCCTAGTTATGGGTAAACATTCCGGACGTCATGCGTTTAGTGAAAAGTTGAAAGAACTGGGATATGTTTTAGGCAACAACGAGTTTTTAAGTGCGTTTGAGCAGTTCAAAGACCTCGCCGACGCCAAAAAAGTGGTTTATGATGAAGATATTATATCCATCGTTGATGACGGTATGCGTGACAATGAAGGAATGCAGATCACGTCCTGGAAATTTGTCTGTGACAAAGATGTGCCAAACAGCGCTACATTTGAAATTGTTGATGGCGGCGACGTCAAAACAGTGCATAGTGAAGGTAATGGACCCGTTGATGCTGCCTTCCTTGCCCTGTCTTCACTGGTTGATGGAGAGCCTGATCTTGATCTTTACCAGGTCCACGCTGTCACCAAAGGGACAGATGCGCAGGCAGAAGTGACCGTCCGTCTTTCTGAAAATGGTAAAACGGTAAATGGGCATGCTGCTCATACGGATACTCTGGTTGCCTCTGCCAAAGCTTATCTGAATGCGCTGAATAAACTTTTGGTCAAACGCGAAAAAAGCAAACCGGAAGAATTATCAGCTTAAAATAGTCAATTTTTATGAGGCAAAGGGCAATATAATGCTCTTTGCCCTAAATTTGCCGCGAATTAAATGCAAAAGCTCTTTATTTTATCAATATTTATTAAATTCTGATAATTAATTTGCAATAATAATAGTATGTTAATACAAACAGTTTATAAGTTTGCGTAATTAATAATAATCATTAACCCGCAAACGTGCGGCAAAGGCAAAAATTGAATGTTTGAACGAATTTTAGGTATGTTTTCCTCAGATATGGCAATTGATCTGGGAACAGCAAATACACTTGTTTATGTTAAAGGACGGGGCATTGTACTAAATGAACCTTCAGTGGTGGCCCTCAAGACAACTGGCGGCGTAAAAGAGGTTCTGGCTGTTGGTGAAGCGGCTAAAATGATGCTGGGCAGAACGCCAGGTGATATTGAAGCCATCAGACCACTTCGTGACGGGGTCATTGCTGACTTTGAAGTGGCGGAGGCCATGATTAAGGACTTTATCCGTAAAGTACATAATCGCAGCATTTTTGCCAGTCCGCAAATCGTAATATGTGTTCCGTCTGGCTCTACGCCTGTGGAAAGAAAAGCGATCCGCGACAGTGCACTTGAAGCCGGTGCAAGACGCGTATTTCTGATTGAAGAGCCAATGGCTGCCGCGATTGGTGCCGGACTTCCGGTCACTGAGCCGACCGGATCTATGATTGTTGATATTGGCGGCGGGACCAGTGAGGTTGCCGTCCTTTCTCTTGGTGGTATTGTTTATTCTGCGTCCGTTCGTGTTGGCGGTGATAAAATGGATGAAGCAATTATTGCCTATATTCGCCGCAATCATAACCTTCTTATCGGCGAAGCCAGTTCAGAACGGATTAAAAAAGAAATCGGTACTGCTGCGGCACCTGAAGACGGTGTCGGTCAAACCATGCAGATCAAAGGACGTGATCTGATGAATGGTGTACCAAAAGAAATTGTTATAGATCAGCTTCAGATTTCTGAAGCACTTGCGGAACCTATTAGCGCTATCATTGAAGGGGTTAAATTTGCTCTTGAGCAAACGCCTCCAGAGCTGGCAGCTGATATTGTTGATAAAGGTATCGTTCTCACTGGTGGTGGTGCTTTACTTCGTGATTTCGATAAAGTGCTTAGAAAGGCCACCGGGCTTTCAGTGATCATAGCTGAAGAACCGCTGACTTGTGTTGCACTGGGAACCGGCCGTTCACTGGAAAGTGAAATTCTAAAACATGTTCTTAGCGACTCTTATTAATTAAGACGGGATCGGTATCGGTATAAAGAAAGAGGATAGTTATGAAGGGGTTTGGACAGCGATTTACTGCCTTCTTCTTTATTATTGCATCTATCGCCTTGCTTATATTCGGCCGAAGTCAAACCAGGCTTATTGAAGAAATCAGGGCACAGATTTTTGCGACTTTTATCCCTGTCATTCAGGTCGTGGATTTTCCGCGTGAGGCAACATCAAGTCTTTCGGATTGGTTTAGAAATATTGCCGTTGTATATTCAGACAATGAATTCCTACGAGCCGAAAATGCGGAACTTAAAAGCCAGCTTGCGGCTTCGACTGAACTTGAGGTTGACAATCTCCGGCTGAAAAATTTGCTGAAAATTAAAGACGGCACGGTCACCACAATCACGGCATCGAGAATTGTATCCGACAGCAACAGCCCATTTTTTAAAAGCATGCTGATTAATAGCGGCACCAATGACGGGGTAAAAAAAGGTCATGCCGTTGTCAATGAGGATGGTATTATCGGCAGAATAATTAATGTTGCCCCCAATTCGGCCAGAGTATTGCTTCTTAATGATATAAACAGCAGAATTCCGGTCAAATTTGCCAAGTCAGGTGTTAATGTTATATTGGCAGGTGATAATTCTATGACACTCAAAATAAATTTTATGCCCAATGAAGAAAAAGCACTGGTGGGTGATATTATTCTGACTTCGGGTATGGGTGGCGTGTTTCCACCTGATATGGCCGTCGGTAAAGTAAGCGAAGTAACGGAAATAGGTGAAATCAGAATTAAACCGGCCGTTGATTTAAACCGCTTAAATTATGTAAGTGTGATCGCTTACGAAATTGCCAGTTTTCCTGTTTTAAATCAAGAACAAGGCGAAGAAAATGGCGAAACAGGAAACAATGGAGATCAGTGATGAGCATTTCTCAGTCAAATGAAAAATCATTCGGATTGAAATCGGTCATTCCTTTTTTCACTGTCGTTTTCCTAATTATTTTAATGGTCCTGCCCTATAATATGCCACTTATCAGTGATATTATGCCTTATTTGACGTTAATCGGCGTATATTACTGGAGCGTTTTCAAACCCGAATATATGCCGGTCAGTGTCGTATTTGCGATTGGAATATTGCAGGATATATTGCTGGGTAGCCCATTGGGCCTGACTTCATTATTACTTGTTGTTGTGCAGCAATTTATATTTTTTCAGGGCCGTCGTTTTCTGGAAAGGGACTTTCTCTTCAACTGGTTTGTGTTTGTAATGATTGTCATTGGATTTGGAACGTTAACCTGGATTATTGTCTCCCTTTATTTCAGAGTTTTTCTGGATTATATTGGTATAATCGGCCAGATATTATTAACAATTGCCTTTTATCCCCTGATTACCTGGCTTCTCGGGAATACAAAGAAAATGGTTAGTTAGATGCAGCCATCTGATAAAAACAAATTGAAAATGTATACGCGTCGGGCGTCTCTTCTGTCCGGCGGCATGATGCTTTTGTCATCCGCTCTGGTTGGACGTATGTATTATCTTCAGGTGATCAGCCGCAGTCAGTATGAACTTCTGGCCGAACAGAACCGTATCAGTATGCGCCTGCTGGCACCCAAAAGGGGCGATATAGTAGACCGAAATGGCCATCCCATGGCGACAAGCACGACTGATTATCGGGTAAATGTCATTCCTGAAGAAACAGAAGAATTGCAGGATACCTTAAAGTCGCTCGGAAAATTTATACCCATCTCTGCAAGTGATAATGATCGAATAGTTAAAGCATCGAAGAAACAGAGATCTTTCCTGCCCATCAGTGTTGCCAATAACCTGGACTGGAAAACATTTTCTAACATTAATGTAAATATGCCTGATTTGCCGGGAATTCAGCCTGATGTCGGGACCAGCAGATTATACCCGGAAAAGGAACTCGCTGCTCATATTATCGGCTATGTTGGGCCGGTAAGTGAAGAGGAACTGACAGGGGATCCGCTTCTTGAGCTTCCAGAATTTAAAATTGGTAAAAACGGCATTGAAAAAGTTCTTGATGAAAAATTGCGGGGCAGTGCAGGAAACAGCAAAGTTGAGGTGAATGTATTGGGCCGGGTTATTCGCGAACTTTCCAGACAGGATAGTATTCCGGGCAAAACTGAGCGCCTGACAATTGACCTTGATCTCCAGAAATATGTTGCAAACCGTGTGCGTGACGAAAGCACAGGGATCGTGGTGATGGATGTCCATAATGGTGAAATTCTGGCTATTGTTTCAACGCCGTCGTTTGATCCCAATGATTTTAATAATGGCATAAGTCAGAAAAAATGGGACAGCCTTCGTGGTGATATTAGAAAACCGCTTATTAATAAAGCAGTTTCAGGTCAATATTCTCCTGGGTCAACTTTTAAAACGGTTGTTGCCCTTGCTGCACTTGAAGCGGGCATTATCACTGAAGAAGATACCAAATTCTGTAATTCTCAGTATAGGATCGGCAACCGCATTGCCCATTGCTGGAAAAGGGGTGGGCATGGCCGGATCAATGTTGTTCAGGCACTGGCCCAGTCCTGCGATGTATTCTTTTATGATCTTGCCATTGAAGTGGGGATTGACAGAATTCATGAAATGTCTGCCCGCTTTGGATTGGGAGAGCGGTTTAATATTGGTATTATGAGTGAAGCCCGCGGCATTAATCCGAATAATGAATGGAAAATGGGGGCACAGGGTGTCAAATGGCAGCTTGGTGACACGGCAAATGTTGGTATCGGCCAGGGCTTTGTTTCGACAACGCCACTGCAGCTGGCTGTTATGACCTCGCGGCTGGTGAATGGCGGCATTGCCGTACGCCCGAAAATTTATTTTGATGACGAGGATGATGGTATCACCATTCCGGGTGATATGGGCATTTCTTCAAAAAATCTAAAAATAGTTGATCAGGGTATGAGTGATGTATTTAACCATCCCCGTGGCACAGCCTATGCTCATAGAAGCAGAAAAAAAGACTATAAAATTGGCGGGAAAACGGGAACAACCCAGGTCACCAGGATCAGCATGGCGGAACGGCAAAGCGGTGTCATACAGAATGAAGATAAAGAATGGATTGAACGTGATCATGCCTTATTCATTGGTTACGGTCCGGTTGAAGCCCCAAAATATGCTGTTTCAGTACTTGTGGAACATGG
>JAGREE010000011.1 GCA_020446675.1 Alphaproteobacteria bacterium
TACGAACTTGGCTGGGGTGGCTGGTGGTTTTGGGATCCGGTTGAAAATGCTTCCTTTATGCCATGGCTGGTGGCAACGGGGCTTTTGCATTCAGCCATCGTTGTAGAAAAGCGCGATACCCTGAAAGCATGGACCATTCTTCTGGCGATTATTGCTTTTTCATTCAGTCTGCTTGGGACATTTATTGTAAGAAGTGGTGTGTTGACTTCGGTTCATGCGTTCGCCACTGATCCGGAGCGGGGTGTTTTTATTCTGCTCTTTTTATTCATAGTAATCGGCGGCAGCCTCCTGTTATTTGCGCTTAGGGCCGATAAACTGCAACCGGGCGGACTTTTTGCGCCGATCAGCCGGGAAAGTATGCTGGTTGTCAATAATCTCCTGCTGTCGGTGGCGGCACTTGTGGTTTTGTTTGGAACCCTTTACCCGTTGCTTCGTGATGCGTTGACGGGTGATAAAATTACAGTTGGGCCACCGTTTTTTAATCTGGCTTTTGGATTTCTGATGATTCCTTTGCTTCTGGTTATGGGACTTGGTCCTTCAACCAACTGGAAACGTGCCGATCTAATCGGATTAACGTCCCGGCTTAAATTCGTTTTTGCCGCAGCGGTAGTTGCGTCACTTGCACACTTTTATATTGCAGGCGGTGGGGACATGATGGCCGCCGTCTGGCTTGGTTTGGGTCTTTGGGTGTTTCTAAGCACCTTTTATGAATGGGCAGAACGGGTTAAGCTGTTCAAATCAGATGCCATGAAACGCATTTTAAGGCAGCCACGAGCATCAGTGGGGATGAGCCTGGGCCATTTGGGTATGGGAATTGTCGTGATTGGCATGGCTGGAAGTGCATTCTGGGGAACGGAAGACCAGAGCATAATGACTTATGGCGACAGCCAGGAAATCGGCGGATATGAAGTCAGGTTTAACAGTACAGATGGCGTGTCCGGACCCAATTATTCAGCCGTTCGTGCCTCTTTTGATGTCCGTAAGAATGGACGTGAAATAACGACATTGGAACCGGAAGCACGCACATATTTTGCCCCGCCGATGCCGACCACGGAAGCGGCCATTTACAGCACATTTATGGGGGATCTTTTTGTAGTGATTGGTGAAGCCAACAACAAGGCCTATGATCAATGGGCTGTACGTCTTTATTATAAACCGCTGCAGATCTGGTTATGGGGGGGGGTCGCTATCATGGTTATTGGTGGTTTGATTTCACTGAGTGACCGGAGGTTCAGACTCGGTGCAGTGACGAGAAGGCAGAAAGATGAATAAATTTATTCCGCTGGCAATATTCTGCGCCATTGCAATTGCGCTCTATGTGGGGCTAAGTCTTAATCCCAGCAACATCCCATCTGTACTTATTAATGACCCGGTACCCGAATTTGCACTGCCTGCAGTTGGTGGGGAAGAAGGCGGCTTTTCTTCTGCTGATCTTGCGGCGGAAGACGGGGTTGTGTTGGTGAATTTTTTTGCGTCCTGGTGTATGCCCTGTTATGTGGAACATCCGTTTCTAATGGAACTGAAAAAGCGCGGCTATAAAATTTATGGCGTTGCATATAAGGATAAATCCTGGGATACAAATGGCTTTATCAAGGAACGCGGAAATCCGTACTATAAACTTGCGGCGGATAATAAAGGCCGCGTTGCCATTGATTTTGGCGTATATGGCGTGCCGGAAACCTATGTTATTAAAAACGGCATTATCCGCTATAAGCATGCCGGACCCATTCAGGAAATGGATTTTGAGGACAAAGTCATTCCAATTATAGAAAGTGTTGACAAATGAGGGGGTTGATCAGCTTACTTATATTTATTGGCCTATCTTTTTCTGCCTATGCGATTGGTGTTGATGAAATGCCGCTTAAAGATCCGGCGCAGGAAGCGCGGGCGCAGGGAATCATGAAACAACTTAGATGCCTTGTCTGCCAGAACGAGTCGATTGTTGACAGTGGTGCAGACCTTGCCAAGGATTTAAGAATTATTGTTAGGGAGCGCATCACACAAGGGGATACGGATGAACAGGTCCTTGCCTTTATGACCAGCCGTTATGGTGATTGGGTCTTGTTAAAACCGCCATTTGAAGGTGCCACGATAATTTTATGGTTTTCGCCGATCCTATTATTGCTCATCGGTTTTTATATAATTTATCGAAATTATAGCAAGCGTAAACCATTGGGGGAGGTCGCTCCTCTCACGCCTGAGGAAGAACGGCGTTTAAATTCGCTCCTTAATGAGGGAGCAGAAAAATAATGTATTTAATTCCGCTGATCCTTTTTGCTGCTATTGCCCTTTCAATTATTTTGGTGCCCTATTTTAAGAATAGGCCCGACGAAGAGGCCGGCACACCTGATATAGATGTTTATAAGGCTCAGCTGGACGAACTTGAAAATGACCTAAGTCGCGGGCTTATCAGTGAGGAAGAAGCAAAAAGGTCACGAATTGAAATTGAAAGACGAATATTAAAGGCTGCAGATTATGAAAATAAGCACATTAAATCGGAGAAGCCAAACTGGATCATTGCAGGATCAATAATAACCGTGTTTATTTTGTCAGGGGTGTTTTACTGGAAAGTTGGTACGCCCGGAATGCCGGATTATCCCGTTAAACAGGTGACCAAAGACCGCACCGATAAGGAACAGGCAGAAGAAATAGAAAAGACAGAAAAATTAAAAGCCCAATTGATCGAGACGCTGGCCAAACATCCGCCGGATGCCCGTGGGCTTGTTTATCTGTCTCGGCTTGAAATGAGCCTTGGAAATTTTCAGGAGGCGTCCGAAGACCTTTACCAGGCGCATTTACTTGATCCGGAAAATTTTGATTTACTGCTGATGTATGCTGAAAGCCTGATTGTTGCTGCACAGGAAAGGGTAACACCGGCGGCACTCGTCATTCTCAATAAAGCGGCAAAAATAAAACCGGATCATCCAGGCCCGCAATATTATCTTGCTCTTGCCGACTTTCAGGCGGGAGATGTGGAAACCGCCCATAGTGAATGGGTAAAGATCAGCAAAAGCCTGGAAGCGAATAATCCTTTAAAGGCTTTGGTTGATTTATGGATTGGTCGAGCTGAAAAAGAGCTGGGGTTGGCACAAGGCCTTCCTGAAACAAAAGCACCGGCAATAAGTTCGGAACAGGCAGAAGCCATTGGCAATATGGATAAAAATGAGCAACAGGAATTTATCCGCCAGATGGTCAACCAGCTTGCAGAGAAACAACAGGAAAACCCCGGTAATATTGAGGGCTGGCTCAGGTTGTCCAGGGCATATGCCGTTCTTGGTCAGAAAGATGATGCGATTGCCGCCATGAAAAGCGCAATTGAAAATGCACCCGAAGAGCAAAAAGACGCATTGCAAAAAGAACTGGAAAAATTAACTAATTTGCGTTAGAATCAATCCCACGTCGCAGAATAGAGACATTATCCAAATGGGCAGAAAGTCTGAAATCCACTTTCCATAACGGTAAGTGGGCTTTTTAATATTGGTTAATGTTATGAAAATTGGTTCACAGTCACAGACACTTGTTTCACTAAATTCGCTGCTTGATGCATCAAGACAACAGCAGCAGACACAGCGCGAGGATTTTCAGGAAAAGAAGCTTGCAGAGACCCGTGAAAGCCGGATTACCACAAGGCAAAATGAGCGTGATGCCTTAATTCAGCAGAATCGTGATGCCCTTAAAAAAATTCAGGATGATATTCGTCTCAAAAATTTACAGAAACTTCAGAACGGCGATAGCATCGAAGATGAAGGGCAAAGCAGCCCTAATTTAAACCTTCGCGAGAGTATTTATCCGTCTCAAAAAGTGAATAATAAGCCTGCTTTTGAAAAGCTTGGCCAAATTTTAGACATCAGAATTTAATCTTCTTTTTCGTCATCTTCTTCAAGCTGATGTTTCATGACGATTGGCATTTGTGCCAGAGCGAAAATAAAACTCAGCGGTATAAAGACCCAGATTTTTGTGGCTATCCAGTCTGCATTGCTGAGGTTTCGCCATAAAATTTCATTTAAAATTGCGCAACCCACAAAAAACAGTCCCCAGTTACGGCTCATTTTCATCCATGCAATTTCCTCCATAGGAGGAAAGCCAGCTTCCATAAGGTTTTTTATGAATGGTTTTCCAAACGCATAGCCGCCAAGTAATGTCGCCGCAAACAGGCCATAAAGGATTGTTGGTTTTACTTTTATAAATATTTCATTGTCAAAATATATTGTCAGTCCACCAAAAATGGCGACCAGGCCGGCTGACACCCAAAGCATAATGGCAATTTTCTTAAAAATAATCTTAGAAAAGATCATTGAAATAATCATGGCAACCATGAAAATTTTTGTGGCAGGAATTATCCCACCCGCACCGTCAGCATCTGAATAGGTGCCGTTGGCATAGAAAAATACAACAATTGGCCCAATCTCGATTAATAACTTTATGATCTGGTTCATTTCATATTTTCCTTTTACTTTACGTCAACACCAACAAGCATTTTTGAAAAATCTCCTGCATCAAACGGCTGAAGATCATCAATTGTTTCACCAACGCCGATCGCGTGGATAGGCAGTTTAAATTTTTCGGCACAGGCAACAAGGACGCCGCCGCGGGCAGTACCATCAAGCTTTGTCATGATAATGCCGCTGATCCCAGCTAGTTCAAGAAAGACCTCTGTCTGCATTACGGCGTTCTGACCGGTCGTTGCATCAAGGATAAGAACCGTATCATGTGGTGCGGCTTCATCAAATTTTTTAATGACCCGAATGATTTTTTTAAGCTCATCCATAAGATGGCTTTTATTCTGAAGTCTGCCGGCAGTATCAATCATTAAAATATCGGTGTTTGTTTCCTTCGCGCGTCTCAGGGCGTCATAGGCAAGTCCAGCTGCGTCACACCCTTCCTTACCACTGACAACAGGCACGTCATTGCGTTGTCCCCAGACTTGAAGTTGCTCAATTGCCGCAGCGCGGAAGGTATCGCCGGCTGCCAGCATCACTGATTTTCCCTGGTTTTTAAACTGTTTGGCCAGCTTGCCGATTGTCGTCGTCTTTCCCGCGCCATTAACACCGACCATAAGAATGACATGTGGCTTATGCTCACCACTGATGATAAGGGGCTTTGCCACATCCTGCATGATTTCACCGATTTCCTCCGCAAGGGCGACTTGTACTTCTTCGGCGCTGATTTGCTTATCAAATTTGTTTTTTGAAAGCCGTTCACAAACACGGGCACTGACAGCCACGCCTAAATCAGACATAATCAGTAGGTCTTCCAGCTCTTCCAACGTGGACGCATCAAGACGTTTTTTGGTGAAAATATTTGTAATGCCCTCGGTAAGGGCCGTGGAGCTTTTTTTAAGGCCCTGTTTGAGACGGCCGAACCAGCCCAGCTTTTTTTCTGTTTCAGTCATTTACTATTTCCGCATTAAGTAGTCCATCTTGATAGCCTGTCACTATGGCCTTTGCAATATGACCCACTGTATGACTGCCGGAAATTTTAGCCGGGGCAAAATGCTCTGTATGGCCAATGGACGCATTTTCGCCTTTTATATTTTTCTCAATAAGAATGTTTACCTGATTTCCAACCGATTTTTTTAAATAGTCATCAACCTTTGTTTCCCCCAGATTTCGAAGCCTTGCAGCACGTTCTTTTCTTATACTTCGGTCAAGCTGGGGCATTTTTGCGGCTGGCGTGCCGTCTCGTTCCGAATAAGAAAACACATGTAAGTATGTCAGATGGCATTCCTCCACCAGGGCCATTGAATTTTCAAACATTTCATCTGTTTCGGTTGGAAAACCGGCAATGATATCAGCACCAAAAACAACGTCCGGGCGTGCTGTTAAGACGGCATTGCAAAACGCAATGGAATCCTCCCTGCTATGGCGCCTTTTCATTCTTTTAAGGATCATATTATCCCCGGATTGAAGCGATAAATGAAGATGCGGCATCATCCGCGGTTCGCTTGTAATAATGTCAAACAGGGCTTCATCGGTTTCAATTGAGTCAATTGAACTTAATCTGAGGCGTTCAAGATCCGGCACATTTTTAAGTATTTTCTGGCATAATATTCCAAGTGTTGGGTTTCCCGGCAAATCCGGCCCGTATGACGTAATATCAACACCGGTAATAATCACTTCTTTATAACCGTTATCTACCAGTTGTTGGATCTGGCTGACCACTTCCCCGGCAGGAACCGAGCGGCTATTACCGCGGCCATAAGGGATGATACAAAAAGTGCACCGGTGATTACATCCATTTTGAACCTGTACGAAGGCGCGGGAACGTTCTTCAAAGCCGTCAATCAGATGGGGGGCCGTTTTCCTGACTGACATAATATCATTGACCGTGACGCGTTCTGATTGTTCAATTCCAAAGTTTTGATAGCTGCGGGCGGTCAGTTTTTCTTCGTTGCCCAGGATTTGATTTACTTCTTCCATTTCGGAAAATTGTTTTGGATCAATCTGGGCAGCACAGCCGGTAACAATAATATTGGCTTCCGGATTTTTCCTTCGGGCACGTCTGATTGCCTGTTTGGCCTGTCTCGTGGCTTCGGCAGTAACAGCACAGGTATTAAAAATAACCGCGTCTGTTAGCCCTGCTTCATCAGCATGCTTTCTGATAATTTCAGACTCATATGTATTTAACCGGCAGCCGAATGTAACGACTTTTGCTTTTTTCTCGCTCATAGTGATCTATATGGACTGATTCTAATAAAAGTCCAGTAAATTTAGCCAAAAATAATCGGTACCAGAAAATAGCTGAGGCTGGTAATGGCAACAATTGCAAACAGATTCACCCTGAATCCAGCAAAGGCCATCTGGGGAATTGTAACTTCTCCGCTGGCATATATCACGGCATTGGGCGCTGTTGCTACGGGCAACATAAAGGCACAGCTAGCCGAAATTGCAACCGGAACGAATAGGATCATCGGGTCAAGTCCTGTTGCCACCGCAAGGGCACCAAGAATAGGAAGAAGGGTTGCGGTGGTTGCCGTATTACTGGTCAGCTCGGTAAGAAATACGACAAGGGATACCAGTATAAATATAATGAATATGAGATCAAACGTGCCAATGGCCCCGAGTTCATTCCCGATCCAGAGGGCAAGACCACTTGATTTGACGGCTGCCGCAAGACTTAATCCGCCGCCAAACAATAATAGAACACCCCATGGAATTGTATCAGCCGTTTTCCAGTTAAGTAGGGTTGCGTGCTGCTCCTCTTTTGAGCCGGCAGGGATCATGAACATGATCATTGCGCCAAAGATGGATATTAATGCGTCACTTAGCCAAAGCATAATGCCCAGATTATTCTGAATGGGTGTTCGGAATATCCATAATGCGGCAATGAACGCAAATGTATATGCCATCCTTTTTTCAGGCGTCGACATAGGTCCCATTTCCTTAAGTTCCTGATGAAGAAGCTCCTGAGCCACTGAATTTTGATCTAATTCAAATGGAAATGCCCAGCGGGTCAGAACAAAACAGGCAATTGGCAGCATTACAAGAGTAGCCGGAACTCCAAAGAGCATCCAGGATAGGAAGCTCACGTCAATGCCATAATTTTCCTTCATGAATGCAATAACCAGCAAGTTTGGTGGTGTGCCGATCGGCGTGCCAAATCCGCCAATATTTGCTCCGTAAGCAATGCCAAGTACCAGACAGAGAATGAACCCTGCATTTTTCTCGCTTTTTTCTTTTATAATTTCACTGGCCAGGGATAAGGCAATTGGGAGCATCATCAATGTGCTGGCCGTATTGCTGATCCACATGGAAATAAGAGCCGTAACCGTCATAAATCCGCCAATAAGAGCCGTTGGGTTATTGCCGACCCGAACCAGAACCATCAAAGCAATACGACGATGGAGGTTCCATCGCGCAAGCCCGGTTGCCATAATAAAACCACCCATAAGTAAGAAAATAGTAGGTGCGGCATAAGGGGCCGTTGCATCACCAATTGACGATACACCAAGGGTAGGGAATAAAACGATTGGTAACAGAGAGGTAATTGGTACGGGTAGTGCTTCTGAAGACCACCAGTAAGCAAGTAAGACAGTGACAGCCGCTACACTCCATGCGCTGGCACTCATTCTGGCGGGGGCTGGCAATAAAATCATGATCGTAAAAAGCACCATGCCCATAAGCATGTTAAAATTTCGAGTCCCGATTTTATTCATCTCCCCTTTGATCCCTTATTTTTGTGAAATATGATTTATGAAAATAGCATATTAATACATGTGTAAAATCACGCTGAGCATTATACGCGAGGTTTTCGGTTTAATTGTAAATTCATCTGATCCGTCCAGATAGACGATGTCATTAATATGGGCGCGGGTATATTCAGCTCTGATTGCTATATTTTCCATGAAGGCCAGTTCTACCCCGCCTCCAAACTGAATACCGGTTAACCGTTTATTATAATCAAGGCCGCCTTGGTCTTTTTGTCCATTTGTTCCTAATGATTTTAAATTGACCCCGGTATAGCCTACCAGACCAAACAAAAGTGCCTTATCTGAGAGTGTAACACCGCCGCGCAGATTAATGTCGAAAGTATTGCTTTTATAAAATCTGATGCTGGTCGTACCATCGCTATATGTGGTGCTTCCTTTATCAATAATAAATGCTGCTTCGGCTCCAGTATAAAAAATACCATAGTTTAGACCATAGCCAGCAAAAAGGCCTCCACCATAACTGTTCTTTGATTTTGCGGAAGTAATTCCATTAAATACACTTGGTGTATCAGCAATTCCTGCATCAAGGTGGGACCCGGTTGATGAAAATGTAGATTTGCTTGTTACAAAACCAACATAAAGTCCTTCAAACGGGCTTCCATCGACACCTGCTTGAGCCTGAACGCCAAAAAGAGACAGTGTGGAAATAATCAGAATACTGAAAAAAATTTTAATCCGGATAAGGGTCATTCGCTTATGGTCCAATAGTGATAATTGATTAAATTAAAGGAAACATATTACATTTTTTATAGAATGCGTAAACAAGTAACTTGACTCTGAAGTCATTTGACCATATTTTCCGCTCATTCCCAATGGATGAAACATAATATTGTGTCCAAGGATACCCACCAGTCAGCGAAGGTTCGCCCACTGGTGTGTTTTTGTTATGTGAAAAACTTCGGGTAGAATTAAGGCAACGGAATTAGAGATTAGATATGTTCGATAGCTTAAGCGATAAACTGGGCAGTATTTTTGATAAGCTGAAAAAACGCGGTGCATTAAGCGAAAGCCATGTTGACGAGGCAATGCGTGAAGTACGCCTTGCTCTTCTAGAAGCGGACGTAGCCTTACCAGTTGTCAAAGATTTTATTTCCAAAGTTAAATCAGCTGCCGTTGGTCAGGAAGTTGTTAAATCGGTAACCCCTGGACAGATGGTTGTTAAGATCGTAAATGACCAGCTGGTCCAAATGCTGGGCGGAGATGCCAAGACAATAGATCTTAATGCACCAGCACCTGTTCCCGTTCTTATGGTGGGATTGCAAGGTTCAGGTAAAACGACAACAACGGCAAAGATTGCCAAACGACTTAAAGAAAAAGAACGCAAAAAAATATTGATGGCTTCACTGGATGTTCAGCGTCCGGCAGCGATGGAACAGCTTGAAATATTGGGTAAGCAAATTGGTGTGCCAACCCTTCCGATCATTCCCGGACAGATGCCGGTTGATATTGCCAAACGGGCGTTGACCTCTGCCAGATTACAGGGTTTTGATGTTGTTATGCTTGATACAGCGGGACGCCTGCATGTTGATCAAGCACTTATGGCTGAAGTTGTTGCTGTCAGAAACGCTGTTGGTCCCCATGAAACTCTGCTTGTTGTGGATGCCCTTACCGGGCAGGATGCAGTCAATGTTGCTGAAAATTTTGGCGATCAGGTTGGCATAACCGGTGTTGTTCTTACCCGGATGGATGGTGACGGGCGTGGTGGTGCTGCGCTCAGTATGCGGGCCGTTACAGGCAAGCCAATTAAGCTGGTTGGTGTTGGTGAAAAAATTGACGATTTGGAAGAATTTCATCCAGAGCGGGTTGCTTCCCGAATTCTTGGAATGGGGGATGTGGTTTCGCTTGTTGAAAAAGCGGCAGAGACAATTGAGGCTGAAGAAGCCGAGCGTATGATGAAAAAAATGAAGAAGGGCATGTTTGATTTTGATGATCTTCGTTCCCAGCTTCAGCAAATGAAAAAAATAGGTGGTATGGGAAGCATTCTAGGCATGCTTCCGGGTCTTGGTAAAATGCAGAAACAGATGGCTGCTGCCAAGATCGACGATAAACTTCTGCTCAGACAGGAAGCAATCATCAACAGCATGACTCCAAAAGAACGAGCCCACCCAAATTTAATGAATGCGTCACGTAAAAAACGTGTTGCTGCCGGTGCAGGTGTATCAGTACAGGAAGTCAACAAGCTGATGAAAATGCAAAAGCAAATGGCAACAATGATGAAGAAATTAGGCAAAAGAGGGGGGCGGATGCCGCTTCCTGGTTCATTGCCACCCGGAATGGAAGGTTTGCTTCCAAAGTAAGCAGACCAACCGAAATAATTTAATTGAATTAAAATAAGCTAAAGGAAAATTAAATGGCTGTAAAAATTAGACTGGCACGTGGTGGTGCTAAAAAACGTCCTTACTACCGTGTGGTAGTTGCAGATTCGCGTTCACCGCGTGATGGTAAATATATCGAAAAAGTAGGGACACATAACCCGCTTCTTCCTAAAGATCACCAGGATCGTATTAAGCTTGATCTTGAACGTATTGAGTTCTGGCTTAGCCAAGGTGCGAAACCAACTGACCGTGTAGCCCGTTTTCTTGATGCCGCTGGCGTTCTGAAACGTGAAGCCCGTAACAATCCGCTTAAAGGCAAACCAGGTGCAAAAGCACTCGAGCGTATTGAAGAGCAAAAAGAAAAAGCTGCCGCTGCTGCTGAAGCCGCCGCAGAAGCAGAAGCTGCTGCAGCTGCAGCAGAAGAAGCACCAGCAGAAGAAGCAGTAGCGGAAGAGGCTCCTGCTGAGGAAGCTGTTGCTGAAGAAGCACCAGCAGAAGAAGAGAAAAAAGAAGAAGCCTAAAATTATGACAGCACTGGCCGAAAATCATAGCCTTTCTGATAAGCGAACTGATATGATCTGTATCGGAGCGATATTTGGCGCGGCTGGAATTCATGGTGCAGTGCGGATCAAAGTATTTACCGAAGATATGAAGTCTATTTCTGATTACGGGCCGGTAACCCTGATCGGGCGTGAATTTCCGCAAGGGCGGAAATTTGATGTTAAAATTCTTCATCAGGTTAAGGGTGGCGTTGCGGCAAAACTTAAAGGCGTAAATGACCGTAACCTTGCAGAAAACCTTAAAGGGGCGGAGCTCTATATTGAACGCTCAGTCCTTCCTGAAATTAAGGAAGAGGGGGATTTCTATTTTGAAGATCTAATCGGCCTTACAGCCAGAGATCAGAATGGAAACCCGTTTGGACATGTTGATGGAGTTTTTAATTTCGGTGCCGGAGATATAATTGAGGTAAAGCTTTCGACGGAAAAAGGAAAACGGATGTATCCATTTTCCAATGAAGTGGTACCTGAAGTAAATCTTGAAGAAGGGTTCCTGCTGATAGACCGGGATGCTTTTAACGATGGGGCGGAAGATACGGAAACAGATAAAAGGGGATAGAAAAATGTGGCAGGCTCAAATTCTGACCCTCTATCCCGAAATGTTTCCCGGCCCTCTTGGTTTTTCTCTGGCGGGTAAGGCGCTGGAAAATAAATTATGGGCAATGGATGTGATGCAAATTCGCGACCATGCCCTGGACAAGCACCGAAATGTGGATGATACCCCCTCAGGGGGTGGTCCCGGAATGGTGATGAGAGCGGATGTTATAGGCCGTGCAATTGATGCGGCGCAAGACAAAAGGCCGGAAGGTGTAACTGATGATGACTGGCCGCTCATATATTTGTCCCCACGTGGCAAACGACTTGACCAGAAAATGGTTCATGAATTTGCCGACAAGAAAGGAATAACGCTTATCTGTGGCCGCTTTGAAGGGCTGGATGAGCGGGTACTGGAAAAACGCAATATCAGGGAAATATCCTTGGGAGATTTTGTGTTATCCGGCGGGGAAATTGCGGCACTGATGCTGATGGATGCGGTGGTGCGGCTTATTCCTGGTGTGATCGGCGAGCCGGATACACTGCTTGAGGAAAGTTTTAGCAGCGGATTACTTGAGTATCCGCAATATACCAGACCACAAATCTGGGAAGGACTGGAAATACCCGATGTTCTGATGTCAGGACATCATGAAAATATAAGGAAATGGCGCCTGGAAGCTTCGGAAAAACTGACAAAGGAAAGACGCCCCGACCTATGGAAGGAATATAGTCATCAAAAAAATGCACGTGCGCAGAAGAAAAGTGATGATTGATGTTGAATTATGGTTCAAACTTGTTTAAAAGAGCCGCCGTATAAGGATAAAAGTTATGAATATCATTGAAAAATTAGAAAAAGAGCAAATGGCTCAGCTGACAGAAGGCAAAACAATTCCTGAGTTTGCCCCTGGTGATACTATTAAGGTCAACGTAAAAGTTGTAGAAGGCACAAACGAACGTATTCAGGCGTATGAAGGTCTTTGTATTGCACGCTCAAACCGTGCACTGAATAGTTCATTTACAGTGCGTAAGATTTCTTACGGTGAAGGTGTGGAACGTGTATTCCCGCTTTATTCACCGAATGTGGCAAGTATCGAAGTGATTCGCCGCGGACGTGTTCGCCGTGCTAAGCTATACTATCTTCGTGGCCTTCGTGGTAAAAAAGCCCGTATTGCTGAAAAAACGGATTGGCATAAGAAGTCTGCGAATTAAGACCTGACCGTCTTTATAATTTCGAGGCTTCATTTTAAGAGCCTCTGGCAAAATGAGGCTCGGGAAACGGAGCCTCATTTTTTGTGTTTGCAACAGGAAAAACAGGAAGAGCAATGACAAATCCGCGTACATTATATGATAAAATTTGGGATGCTCACGTTGTTGAGGAACAGCAAAGTGGCAATAGCCTTCTTTATATCGACCGCCATATTATTCATGAAGTGACAAGCCCACAGGCTTTTGAAGGACTTAGACTGGCAGGTCGAGGCCTACGTCGCGTTGAAACAATCCTGGCTGTTCCTGATCATAATGTACCAACAACGGCTGATCGTGAAACACGTATCGACAGTATTGAAAGTAAAAATCAGCTTGATGCGCTTGAGCGAAATGCAAAGGAATTTGGCGTTGACTATATTCCAATGATGGACGCTCGACAGGGCATTGTTCATATTGTCGGTCCGGAGCAGGGTTTTACATTGCCCGGGACCACAATTGTTTGCGGTGATAGTCATACTTCAACTCATGGTGCATTTGGGGCTTTGGCCTTTGGCATCGGTACCTCCGAAGTTGAACATGTGATGGCAACACAGACCCTGATTTTGAAAAGATCAAAAAATCTCCGCATTGATGTCAGCGGTAAACTGGGTCTTGGTGTTACAGCCAAGGATGTCGCTTTGGCGATAATCGGAAAAATCGGCACTGCTGGTGGGACCGGCTCGGTCATTGAATTTACCGGCTCCGTTTTCCGTGATTTGTCCATGGAAGGGCGGATGACCGTTTGTAATATGTCCATTGAAGGTGGCGCCCGTGCCGGTCTGATTGCTCCTGACCAGAAAACATATGACTATATTAAAGGAAGGCCCAAAGCACCCAAAGGGGCGGAATTTGAAATGGCCGTGAATTACTGGAACAGTCTGAAATCGGACGAGGGGGCAAAATATGACAAGGAAGTCTTTATTGATGCTGCCGATATTGCGCCGCAGGTAACCTGGGGCACCAGTCCTGAAGACGTTTTGCCAATTACTGGTGTCGTCCCAAATCCCGCAGATGCGCAGGATCCTGATAAAAAGGCATCCATCGAACGGGCCCTAGCCTATATGGGGCTTGAACCAGGAACCAGACTTACCGATATAAAAGTGGACAAGGTTTTCATCGGGTCCTGCACCAATGGCCGAATTGAAGATATGCGCGCGGTCGCTGAAGTGGTTCGGGGTCGCAAAATAAACCCGTCTGTCGAAGGATTGATTGTCCCGGGAAGTGGGCTGGTCAAGCTGCAGGCGGAACAGGAAGGGCTGGATCAGGTGTTTATCGATGCCGGATTTGACTGGCGGGAGCCGGGGTGTTCAATGTGTCTGGCAATGAATGCGGATAAGCTGCTGCCGGGTCAGCGCTGTGCCTCAACTTCAAACCGTAATTTTGAAGGACGTCAGGGGCCGAAAAGCCGCACCCATCTTGTTAGCCCGGCAATGGCCGCTGCTGCTGCTATCACTGGTCGTTTAACAGATATCAGGGAGCTTTAAGACATGGATAAATTTACAAAAATCCGAGCGGTAGCCGCCCCGTTACCCATTACCAATGTTGATACAGATATGATCATTCCGCAAAAACATTTGCGGACCATTGAGCGGACCGGGCTTGGAAAATATGCCTTTTCGAATATCCGTTATAATGATGACGGCTCTGAAAGAGATGATTTCGTTTTGAATAAGCCGGCTTACCGCAATGCTGAAATTCTTATTGCCGGGGAAAATTTCGGCTGCGGTTCCAGCCGTGAACATGCGCCCTGGGCCCTGAAGGATTTTGGCATTAAAGCAATCATCGCCCCAAGCTTTGCAGATATTTTTCATGGTAACTGTTTTAAAAACGGCTTGCTGCCGATTGCCCTGCCAGAAGATATTGTTGATGAGATGATGAAGGATGCAGAGCATGGTGCCAACGCCGTTTTTACCATTGATCTTGAAAATCTGGAAATCACCCGCCCCGATGGGCAAGTGGTTAAATTTGAAGTCGATAGCTTCCGCCAGCATTGCCTGATCAACGGGCTTGATGATATTGGCCTGACCATGGTCAAGGGGGATAAAATTGCCGCTTTTGAAGCAAAACAAAAAGCACAGCAACCATGGCTTTATAGTCAAAGATAAGAGAAGAAAAATGAGCAAAACACACAGTATGTTAATATTGCCGGGAGATGGCATTGGTCCCGAAGCCATGATCGAGGTCAAAAAGATTGTCACCTGGCTTGAAGAAAATAAAGACATTAAATTTGATCTTTCGGAAGATCATGTTGGCGGCCGTGCATATGACGAATATGGCACATCACTTGCGGACCATACTCTTGAAAAAGCCAAAGAAGTTGACGCCGTCATGTTTGGTGCTGTCGGAGGCCCAAAATGGGACGGTGTTGCTTATGACAAACGTCCGGAAGCGGGGCTTCTGAAACTACGTAAAGAACTAAATCTTTTTGCTAATTTGCGCCCGGCTATGTGTTTTGAGCCGCTGGTTGATGCCTCAAGCCTGAAACCGGAACTGGTCAGCGGCCTTGATATTATGATCGTCCGCGAACTCACCGGCGGTGTTTATTTTGGTGAACCACGCGGCATAACCGAACTTTCCAATGGCCAGCGCCGCGGTGTTAATACTCAGGTTTATGAAACTTACGAAATCCACCGAGTGGCTCATGTGGCATTTGATCTTGCCCGTAAAAGAAATGGCCATGTGACTTCCGTTGAAAAGGCCAATGTGATGGAAAGCGGACTACTGTGGCGCGAAGAGGTTAATGTCATTGCCAAGGATTATCCGGATGTGAAGCTAGAACATATGTATGCTGATAACTGCGCCATGCAACTTGTCCGCACGCCAAAGCAATTTGATGTTATCCTGACCGATAATCTTTTTGGCGATATGCTCAGTGATATTGCCGCTATGCTGACTGGATCTCTTGGCATGTTGCCTTCCGCCAGCCTGGGCGAGGCGGGCAAGGGGGCTCTTTATGAACCCGTGCATGGTAGTGCTCCGGATATTGCCGGTAAGGGGATTGCAAACCCGATCGCCACCATCCTCAGTTTTGCCATGGCGCTTCGTTATACATTTGATGAGCCGTTGGCCGCAGATTTAATTGAAAATGCGGTCAATGAAGTTCTGGCCAATAATATTCGAACGGCCGATATTAATCAGCCTGGAATGACGCTTGTTTCAACAGGTGAAATGGGCAGCCATATTGTCGCTGCCATGGAAAAATTAAGCAACTAAACCCTATAATACTATTATATATACTGGAGAAACTTATGTCCTATAAAGTCGCCGTCGTAGGAGCGACCGGCAACGTTGGCCGCGAAATGCTGAATATACTGCATGAGCGCCAATTTCCCGTTTCAGAAGTTGTGGCCCTGGCGTCACGTAAATCCATCGGTCAGGAAGTGACCTTCGGGGACAAGACGATTAAGTGTAAAAGTCTTGATGAGTATGACTTTAAGGGCACGGATATTGCCCTTATGTCAGCGGGCGGCGCTATTTCCAAAAAATGGGGCGAAAAAATCGGTAAAACCGGCTGTATAGTGATCGATAACAGCTCACATTTTCGGATGGACCCTGATGTGCCGCTGATCGTGCCTGAGGTTAATGCCCATGCCATCAAGGGATATACCAAGAAAAATATAATCGCAAATCCCAACTGCTCAACCGCGCAGATGATGGTGGCTTTAAAGCCGCTCCAT
The DNA here is from genome assembly GCA_020446675.1 of Alphaproteobacteria bacterium. Lineage (GTDB taxonomy): Bacteria > Pseudomonadota > Alphaproteobacteria > Sphingomonadales > Emcibacteraceae > Pseudemcibacter. The sequence continues at coordinate 16,538 of JAGREE010000011.1, forward strand.
GATGCGGCAAAGATTAAACGCTGTGTGGTTTCAACCTACCAGTCAGTTTCCGGTAGCGGTAAAGCGGCGATGGAAGAGCTTTGGACACAAACAAGGGCAATTTTTGTCAATGACCCTGTGGAAATGAACGTTTATCCAAAACAGATCGCCTTTAACGTGATCCCGCATATCGATGTTTTTATGGACGATGGATATACCAAGGAAGAATGGAAAATGGTTGTTGAAACCGGAAAAATTCTGGACCCCAATATCCGCGTGACTGCAACATGTGTACGGGTCCCTGTTTTCCTTAGTCACAGTGAAAGCATTAATCTTGAATTTGAGCGGGAAATGACCGTAAAACGCGCCCGGGAAATTCTGCGTGAAGCACCGGGCATCATGGTCTATGATAAACGCGAAGACGGCGGCTACATCACACCGATTGATGCAGCGGGCGAATTTGCCACTTATGTCAGCCGCATCCGCAAGGATGACACCGTGAAACACGGCCTTAACCTCTGGTGCGTGTCTGATAACCTGCTTAAAGGTGCGGCCTTAAACGCCGTTCAGATCGCCGAAGTGCTATGCCGGGACTATCTGAAAAAAGGTTAAACATTCATATGTCACCCTGAACTTGTTTCAGGGTCCATATTCAAATGGAAAATTTGTGAGACATTATGGATGCTGAATCAAGTTCAGCATGACTGCTGACAAAAAAGGCCAGCTTTTTTAGCTGGCCTTTTTTATTTTATTCTCTAGCGAAAATTACCCCTGTCTTTCCACCATCATTTTTTTAATCTCTGCAATCGCCTTGGCCGGGTTAAGGCCTTTGGGGCATGTATTGGTGCAGTTCATAATGGTATGACAGCGATAAAGCCGGAACGGATCCTCAAGATTATCAAGTCGCTCACCGGTATTCTCATCGCGGCTGTCGATAAGCCAGCGATAGGCTTGAAGCAATACAGCCGGGCCCAGATAACGGTCACTGTTCCACCAGTAACTCGGGCAGCTTGTTGAACAGCAGGCACATAGCACACATTCATAAAGCCCATCCAGCTTTTCACGGTCTTTCGGGCTTTGCAGGCGCTCTGTGCCGCTTGGTGTTGGTGTCTGGGTCTGCATCCATGGCTTAATGGAAGCATACTGGGCGTAAAAATTGGTCAGATCCGGGACCAGGTCCTTAACCACATTCATATGCGGCAACGGGAAGATATTAACATCCCCTTTATAGGACGCAATATCAATGGTACAGGCAAGTGTGTTTTTACCGCCGATATTCATGGCGCATGACCCACAGACCCCCTCGCGGCAGGACCGTCTGAATGTCAGGGTCGGATCAATTTCATTTTTAATTTTAATCAGGGCATCAAGCACCATCGGCCCGCATTTATCCAGATCAATTTCATAGGTGTCAATGCGCGGGTTTTCCCCGTCATCTTCGTTCCAGCGATAAATATTAAACCGCTTGATCCTTGTGGCACCTTCTTCGGCGGGCCAGGTTTTTCCTTTTTTGTAAGTAGAGTTTTTTGGAAGTTTAAATTCAGCCATTTTGTCTAATCCTCCACTTAGTAAACACGTGGTTTAGGTTTAATATATTCGATTTCATCGGTCAGGGTATAATCATGAACCGGACGGTAGCTGATATCAACCTTGCCATTTTCAAGCCGGGCGACAGTATGCTTCATCCATTCATCATCATTACGGTCCGGGTAATCCTCATGCATATGGGCTCCGCGGCTTTCCTTGCGGTTAGCGGCGCAGTGCATAGTGATCTGGGCCTGCGCCATCAGATTTTCAAGCTCAAGCGATTCAATCAGATCACTGTTCCAGACCAGCGAACGGTCAAAAGTTTTAATATCAGGAAGCAGTTTTGCCACATCGTCAATTTTCTGCTTACCTTCTTGAAGAACCTCTTCCGTTCTGAACACGGCGCAGTTTCCTTGCATGGTCCGCTGCATTTTATCACGAATTTGCGCTGTTGAAATTGCGCCGTCCGCATACCGCAGACGGTCAAGACGGGAAAGTGCCATATCGGCATGATCAGCCGCAAGTGTTGGATGGGATTTGCCCGGTGTGACAACATCGGCAACCCGTTTTGCAGCCGCACGGCCAAACACAACAAGGTCAATGAGCGAATTAGACCCAAGCCGGTTAGCACCGTGCACCGAAACACAGGCCGCTTCGCCAATGGCCATGAGGCCGGGCACAATACGGTCCGGATCATCTTTGGACGGATTTAATACCTCACCATGATAATTGGTCGGAATACCGCCCATATTATAATGAACCGTCGGCAGAACCGGGATCGGTTCTTTGGTCACATCAACACCGGCAAAAATTTTCGCCGATTCCGAAATGCCCGGCAGGCGTTCGTGCAGGATAGCCGCATCCAGATGGTCAAGATGCAGATAAATATGATCCTTATGTTCACCAACACCGCGGCCTTCACGGATTTCGTATGACATAGAACGGGAAACCACATCACGGGAGGCCAGGTCCTTTGCGGATGGGGCGTATCGTTCCATGAAACGTTCCCCTTCCGAATTGACCAGATATCCGCCTTCACCGCGGGCGCCTTCGGTAATCAAAACCCCGGCACCATAAACCCCGGTCGGATGGAACTGCACGAATTCAAGATCCTGTAGTGGCAATCCGGCACGCTGTACCATGCCGCCACCGTCCCCGGTACAGGTATGGGCGGAAGTTGCTGAAAAATAGGCCCGTCCATAACCGCCTGTTGCCAGAGTCGTTGAATGGGCGCGGAACCTATGTAGCTTGCCACTGTTCATATCAAGAGCAATTACACCACGACATTCACCATTTTCCATGATCAGGTCGATGGCAAAATATTCAACATAAAAATCTGTGTCATATTTAAGGGACTGCTGATAAAGCGAGTGAAGCATGGCGTGCCCGGTCCGGTCAGCAGCAGCACATGTGCGCTGGGCGGCTGGCCCTTCGCCGAACTCAGTTGTCATCCCGCCGAAAGGGCGCTGATAGATGCGGCCTTTTTCCGTACGGCTGAACGGAACGCCGAAATGTTCCAGCTCATAAACAGCAGCCGGTGCCTGTCTGACCATATATTCAATGGCGTCCTGGTCACCGAGCCAGTCTGATCCCTTTACAGTGTCATACATATGCCACTGCCATTTATCCGGCCCCATATTGCCAAGTGAAGCGGCAATGCCGCCCTGTGCCGCTACCGTATGCGAGCGTGTCGGGAATACTTTGGATATACACGCGGTTTTAAGGCCGCTCTCTGCAATGCCCATAGCGGCGCGAAGTCCGGCCCCACCAGCGCCGACAACGATAGCATCATAGGCGTGATCTTCTATTTCATATGATTTTGTCATTATGATTTAACCTTAAAGCGCAATTTTTAAAATGGAGAATATAGCGGCTGTAGCAGTGATAATGCAGCAGAATGAAACAGTCATCTGAAGCACAACTTTTGCCGATTCCGAATGGATATAGTCTTCAATAACCACCTGAAGCCCCAGTTTTAAATGATAAATGCCCGTTGCGACAAATAATGTCATAAGTACCGTAACGATCGGCGAAGTCATCCAGTTGATAACGACTTCATAGCTGGCCTGTGTCATTTGCACAACGCTCGATACAAACCAGATGGTCAATGGGATCAGGGCAACAGCGGTAACTTTCTGCATCCACCAGTGATGGGTGCCGTTTTTCGCAGAACCAAGACCGCGAACTTTACCGAGTGGGGAACGTAAGCTCATAGTATCTCTCCCTAAATCAAACCATAGCCGATGACCCAGCACAGGATCGTCAGCAGGATGCTGGAAAACAAGACCATTTTGCTTGAACGATGTGTATCTTCAAGCTCAAATCCTTTGCCCATATCCCAGAATAAATGGCGAATTCCATTACAAAGATGGAGCATAAGTGAAAATGTAAACCCAAATAAAATGGTTTTCCCAATTATTCCGCTCATAAACATTCGAAACTGGTCATAAGCATCCGGGCCCGTTGCAGTGGAAATAATCCACCAAGTCATCAGCAAAACGCCGCCACCAAGGGCAACACCGGTAGCCCGATGGAGAATGGACAGTGCCATCTCAAGGCTCCATGAATATACCTGCAGATGCGGCGAGGTTGGCCGCTTGATATCTGACATCCTCTACTCCTTTCAGAGGTTTAGATTACGGAGAAATAATTTCTCCCCTTCCATACTGTTTTTAACATAATGAATATATAGAGCAAGAAATTACCTGTCTAATTTCATCAGAAAAATACAATTTAATTTATTTCAGTACCCGAAAACTTAAATATAGGCGGGAAATGAATGAATAAGATAAAATACCTTGCGGGCATTCAGGGAATTATATTAACTGCCTGACATGAAAATTTATTAAAGAGTTTAAGAAAAACACTATGATCAAAAAGATTTCAGCACCTGTTGCTAAAAAAATACCTCACAAAACAGAAATTCATGGGCATGAACGAGTCGATCACTATTACTGGGTGCGCGATGATAACCGTGAAGATCCGGAGGTTTTGTCTCATCTTGAAGCGGAAAATCGTTATCTGAAATCTGTTATGGCTCATACAGAAGACTTTCAGGCTAAGTTATATGATGAAATTATCGGGCGAATTAAAAAAGATGACAGTTCTGTTCCAGTGCTACACAAGAATTACTGGTATCAGTCAAAATTTGATGAAATCAATGAATACCCGGTCCATGTAAGATGGAAAGATGAAGAGAATGCCGAAGAAGAATTATTGTTTGATGTCAATGAAATGGCAAAAGGGCACAGTTATTTTAATCTCGGGGGATATTATATAAGTCCTGACAATAAAGTTGCCGCATTTTCAACGGACACTTTAAGCCGAAGAATATATACGGTCCGGTTTAAGGATCTTGAGAGCGGGGAATTGTTAGACGATAAACTAAAGGGTACATCGGGTCAGTTATTCTGGGCCAATGATAACAAGACTGTTTTTTATATTAAAAAAAACAGACAAACCCTGCTGGGTAATAAGGTATATCGTCACAAACTGGGTACTGATCAGAAAGAGGATGTTCTGGTCTATGAAGAAAAGAACCTTATTTTTTATACATTTCTTGGGAAATCAAAAGATGACAGTGTTCTTTTTATTTTTCATAACACCACGAGCCGTGCGGGTGTTTCCGTTTTAGACGCTGATAACCCTGATGGAACATTCAGACATTTCTTACCCCTGGAAGAAAATCATGAATATACGATCGATAAAATGGGGGATTATTTTTACATTTATACAAATTATGAGGCCAAAAACTTCCGGATTATGAAAGTTCATAAAAATCATACTTCCGATAAAAGTAAATGGGAAAATGTCGTTGGCCACAGGGAAAATGTTTTTATTTCAGACTTTACAATATTTAAAAATGCGCTTGTTTTTCATGAAAAGGAGAATGGCGAGAACCGTATTTGTGTTTTAAATTTCGAAACAGGAAAACTAACAAAATTACAATTTGATGATCCGGTTTTTGATGTCAATATTTCAAGTAACCCGGATGTCGACAGCACAAAAGTTCGCCTGACCTATAGTTCATTAACCACGCCACTGAGTGTATATGATTATGATCTAAAGACCGGAAGCAGGGTTCTCTTAAAGCAGGATAAGATTTTAGGGGATTTTGATCCGAAAAATTACAAAAGCGAAAGGATTTTTATTGAGGCCCGTGACGGCGTAAAAGTGCCAGTTTCGCTGGTTTACAGAAAATCAATGTTTTGCCGTGATGGCAGTAACCCGCTGTTCCAATATGCCTATGGATCTTATGGTATTACGATAGAGCCAAGTTTTAGTGCTACCAGGCTAAGCCTTCTTGACCGCGGTGTCGTTTACGCCATTGCTCATGTCAGGGGCGGGCAGATGCTGGGCAGGCCCTGGTATGAGGCAGGAAAATTGCTCAACAAGAAAAATACTTTTAATGATTTTATTGATGTCACGAAAGCACTGGTTAACAAGGGCTATGCGGATAAAAAGAAAATATATGCCAATGGGGGCAGTGCAGGCGGACTGCTGATGGGAAGCGTTCTCAATATGGCACCCGAATTATATCTGGGTGTTGGGGTTCATGTTCCTTTCGTTGATGTGGTTACGACGATGCTGGATACCAGTATTCCGCTGACAACCAACGAATATGACGAATGGGGAAATCCTGAAATCAAAGAATATTATGACTATATACTATCCTATTCACCATACGATAATATTGCGCGACAAGATTATCCGAATATTCTGGTTACAACAGGTCTTCATGATAGTCAGGTGCAATATTTTGAACCAATGAAATGGGTTGCCAAACTCCGGGAATATAAAACAGATAAAAATCTGCTCCTGTTTGAAACCGATATGGAAGCCGGGCATGGTGGGGCTTCTGGAAGGTTTAAGCGATATAAGCAGATCGCACTTGAATATGTATTCTTTTTTGATCTGTTGGGGATCAATAAATAGTCGTTTTGACTTTTTGGCTGTGGCTGTTATTGTCGTTTCATAATACTTATTTTCGGGGAGAGAAAAATGAAAAAAATTGCCTTACTGACCGCTATTGGATTAATCGGATTATCAGCAAATTTCGCTTCGGCACAAAATAATATGCTGACAAAAGAAATGATTGATCATGCAAATATGATTGGAAAAAACGCGTTGAAATCAAGCGTTACGGAAGACGTCATTACGTCACTCACAACAGAAGTCGGCCATCGTTTGGCTGGCACGGCCAATGATAAAAAAGGCAGAGAATGGGCTGTTGCCAAAATGAAGGAAATGGGTTTTGACCGGGTCTGGACAGAACCCGTACCATTTCCGGTCTGGCACCGTGGCAACACGGCTATTCTGAGGATGACAGCGCCTTTTGAGCAAAATTTAGCGATGACGGCGCTCGGAACAAGCGTTGGAACACCCGAAGGCGGCATCACAGCAGAAGTAGTCCAGTTTGATGAATATAAGGATCTGGCAGCCGCAGCACCGAATAGCCTTGATGGTAAAATTGCTTATATTTCTTTTAGAATGGAAGATAGTGGTGTGGCCGGGGCAAAAGGATATGGTTATGCCGGGCAGGCACGTCGGAATGGTTCTGTGGCTGCGGCAAAAGCGGGCGCCTCCGCCATTATTATCCGCTCAATAGGCACAGATGATAACAGAACGCCGCACACAGGCAGTATGACTTATGTTGACGGGGTTAAGAAAATCCCGGCAGCGGCTATTTCAAATCCTGATGCCGATCTGCTTGACCAGGCCTTAAAATACGGAAAACCGGTGACACTTCATATGGAAATGAACCCGCACCCTCATGATCCGGTAACAACCTATAATGTTTTTGGTGAAATTACAGGAACGGAAGACCCTGAAAAAGCGGTGCTTATAAGCGGCCATCTTGACAGCTGGGACCTGGCAACAGGTGCACTTGATGATGGGACAGGGGTATCAATTGTCATGTCAGCGGGAAAACATATTATTGATGGTGGGATTAAACCCAAACGATCCATCCGTGTTGTGTTATGGGCCGCTGAAGAAGAAGGACTGCTTGGTGCTCATGAATTTGTCCGTGCCCATAAAGAAGACAACAAGGATTTTGATAATATGATCTTGGGAGCAGAATGGGACAGTGGTACCGGTCGTATTGTTGATTTTGAGCCTGGCGTTGGGCCGACCTCACTCGCTGTTGCACGTGAAATTGCCGCTGTTCTCGCGCCTTACGGTGTTGCCACCTTAATGACAAATACAGCAAAAGGGGATTCCGATATGTCGGCCCTTGGTAATGCCGGCATGCCAGCCGTCAATTTTGGAATGGAAAAAACCAATTATTTTGATTTTCATCACACAGCAAATGATACGCTGGATAAAGTTGATATTCCGGCAATAACCAACAATGCTGCAGTATTTGCTATGTTTGCCTATCTGGCTGCTTCTGTAGATGTGGATTTTAGAAAATAAAATATCATTAAGGCGACCCATGCGGGTCGCCTGTTAAATCTTATCGGGAATAAAATGTCTTTTGACAAAATGACAGGCCTTGAAATATTACAGGCGATGATGGCGGGAAAAATACCTGCCCCTTCCATGGCAGAGACAATGCCCTCAAAACTGGTCTTTGCAGAGGAAGGCTTTGTTAGATTTTTAGTACGCGCGGATAAGCGGCATTTAAACCCTATGGGTGGTGTTCATGGTGGCTTTAGCGCAACCATTCTTGATTCCATTACCGGCTGTGCTGTGCAGACTTTGATGGAACCGGGCGTTAAATACAGCACAATAAATCTTGAAATTAAAATGATCAGACCAATTCCGCTTGATCAGGAGCTGATCGCTGAGGGGACAATGATTAACCGCTCAAGGCGTCTCGCTGTTTCAGAGGGAAAAATTATGGATGAAGACGGCAAGATTTACGCTGCCGGATCGGCGACCTGTATGATATTATCTTAGTATCCGGGACGTGTACCAAATAGCGCTGTGCCAACCCGAACATGGGTTGCACCATTTTCGATAGCTTTTTCATAGTCACCGCTCATACCCATAGAAATTATGCTCAAATGATTACGGTCAGCAATCTGCTTAAGCAGTTTAAAATGGTCTGTCGGATCTTCATCAAACGGTGGAATACACATTACCCCTTTCACCGGTAATTTTAGGTCATCCCGGCAAAGCCTGATGAATTCATCTGCATTCTCAGGAGACATCCCCGCTTTTTGTTCTTCGTGTCCCGTATTAATCTGAATGTAGATATCGGGGTATTTTCCTTCTTCTTCACAGATGCGCGCTATGGCTTTTGCCAGCTTGGGGCGGTCAACTGTTTCAATAACATCAAATAACTGAACCGCCTGTCTTACTTTGTTTGTTTGCAGCGGTCCTATAAGATGTAAATATATTCCTTCGAATTTTTCTTTTAGGGAGGGCCATTTTTCGGCTGCTTCCTGTACACGGTTTTCGCCAAAAATCCGCTGTCCGTCTGCAAGTACAGGAATAATGGTCTCAGCCGTATGAATCTTTGATACGGCAACGAGGGTAACGTTCTCTTTGTTCCGACCGCACCCTAGAGCAGCCTGTTCAATTTTATCTTTTATTATCTTAAGATTACTGGTCATTAATATTGCCTTGGGCTAAAGTCTTTTTTATGAAAAGAACCCTAGCAGACATTTCAATTGATCTCAATCGTCAAAGCGGTCAGGAAAATTTGCCGCCTTTAATTTTTATTACGGATCAGTCAGCGCAACCATTGCCAGAGCAGGTTATCGAAAAATTACCTGCCGGGTCACTTGTTATCCTAAGGGATTATAATTTGAAGAACCGTTATGAATTGGCGGTGGCACTACGATATATCTGTAATCATAAAAAAATAATATTCAGTGTTGCGGCTGATCTGGAAATAGCATTGGCCGTCCAGGCCGATGGAATACATTTGCCAGAATACAGGGCTACAGAAGCAAAAATTATCAGACAGAATTATCCCGATTATTTTATTTCCGTCTCTTGCCATAGTGAGAAATCTGTTTCAAAATTGCCGGAAAATATTATTGATGCAGTTTTATTGGGGCCGGTCTTTCCGACAGAAAGCCATCCGGAAACATTTAATGATCCTGCTTTAACAATTGGCATAAATCATTTTTCTGAAATATGTAAGCGAAGCCAAAAGGCGATATATGCTTTAGGTGGCGTCAACGAAAATACGGCAGAACAGTTGGATGGCAGCGGAGCGGCCGGTATCGCAGCAATAAGGGGATTCTAAAATTTAGAAGCTTACGTTTGTTCCAAAAATTAATGACTGCACATCATCAATTGAAGCGAAATCATTGCTTGCGCCATAAGAATAATATGTAAACCTGCCAGTCAAACTTACATTTGAGAATAACCTGTAAGCGGCGCCAAGTTCATATGCTGAAATATGATCAAAAATATTATAGTTTTGTGATAGAAGTAATGGTCGTTCACTATTATATGCACCAACACTGACATTTGCGGACCAGCTTCCGCCTATATACCCGAAACCTAAATCAAACCCTGACATATCGGGTGAAAATAGGAAGTTATTACGGCTAAAGGAAGCCCCAAGTCTAAAGCCGGAATATCCAAGCCCCAGAGATAAGTTATAAGCCCTTTGAGAAAGTAGCCCGCTGGTCATATAATCCGTAACAAGGCTTTCGGGTGTGTTAATAAAACTCGAGCCCAAAACCAGTTTAATTGACTTATCCTTATCAATGGATGTGCTGGCCCGGCGCGAAGGGTTGAGTGACACGACCATTTGCGAACCACCCGTCCGGCTGGAAATCAACCCGGGGGTTGCATTGCTACCGATTGATGGAAGACTGAAAGACAGGGATGGGTTATACATATATTGATGTGTTACCTGAAGAAGCGGTACGGGAGTTTCATTTGCCTCCCCAAGTGAAACATAAGACTTTTGTTTGCTCTCTGGCTCTGTCAGCATAATATACTGATCATTTTCTTCATGGGGGTTAAGAAACTGGTTAAAATCATTTGTGAGATTATCATTAAATAATTTATTGGCGGATTGTAGTGAATCGAGTTCTGTTGGGGCCTTATAATTTGGATTCGCGCGAATCTGATCCTGCGCATTCGCATTCGATAGCATAAAAAATGCCCCCGCCATGCTTAAAACCATGGCAGCTATGCGTATATTACAGGTCACTTTTTTCACATCTAATCCCATGTACAAACCACAAATTTCTCAACAACAACAATGAGTTACAGTTATATGTCTGTAACTACAAGGTCGTGAAATTTATTATTACAAAAAATACTTCATTTCTGTACCAAGATAAGTATATAGAAATAAAATATAATTTCAATCATTTGAGTAGAATAACAGCATTTTTTTTTAGGAATAAATCAAGATTAATTACATTAAGTCTATAAACAACTTTATCTAATCTGTTGCAATCGTTATGATGCAAAAAAATGTGATGGATCAAGTGTAAGATACAGCCCTTTATACGGAAATAGGAATGGAATTTAAATGATAGTAAAACAGGGAAAATCAATAAGCGTCTTTCTGACAATGATAATGATGCTTATATTACTTCCTCTGACCGGATGTAGCAAAAGAAGTAAAATTGGCGAACCCCGGGATAATATTCAGGCTGCAGAAGAAGTATTTTCAATCGGCGTAAATGCCTATCTTTGGCGAGCATCACTTGATACTTTGTCATTTATGCCAATGCTTGAAGCCGATCATGAAAGTGGAACGATTTTTACTGATTGGGCTGTCAATCCAAACGATTCGAACGAGCGCAGTAAAATCGATTTATATATTATTGGTAAGGAACTTCGTGCTGATGCCCTTAAGATCACTGTCCACCGCGAGGCAATGCAAAATGGTTCCTGGGTTGAAATAGCACCTCGTCCAGATGCGGCAGAACAAATCAACTCAGCAATCATTATTCAGGCGAGATTATTGCGCCGTGACAATGCGCCAGTAACCAATTAAAAAAATTAGTAGATATAAAATTATGCAGCATATGTGAATTATCCGGCCGCAATATATTTTAGGCTGATAATTCCCAAAGTTTGCAAAGACCGGGACCGATGAAAATGACACGCTATAACGCTGGTGCAACAGAGGCAAAATGGCAAAAAATATGGGCAGATAATAATACGTTTGTCGTAAGTGAGGATTATTCAAAGCCAAAATACTATGTACTGGAAATGTTTCCATACCCTTCTGGACGCATTCATATGGGGCACGTAAGAAATTATACACAAGGCGATGTTGTCGCCCGGTATAAAAGAGCAAAAGGATTTAATGTTCTTCACCCAATGGGATGGGATGCGTTTGGAATGCCGGCCGAAAATGCAGCCATGCAGCATAACGTTCATCCGGCAAAATGGACTTACGAAAATATTGATCATATGAAAAACCAGTTAAAATCTATTGGTTTTTCATTTGACTGGACCCGGGAACTGGCAACCTGTGATCCTGAATATTATGGTAAAGAACAGGCGATGTTCATTGACTTTCTTGATGCTGGCCTCGTGTACCGCAAGGAAAGCTGGGTTAACTGGGATCCTGTGGATAATACAGTCCTTGCGAATGAGCAGGTTATTGATGGTAAAGGCTGGCGTAGTGGCGCGGTTGTAGAGCGTAAAAAATTAAATCAGTGGTTTCTGAAAATAACGGCGGTGGCCGATGATCTGGATGAAACACTTGAAAAACTTGACCGTTGGCCGGAAAAGGTCAGAACAATGCAAAAAAACTGGATTGGAAAGTCCAGAGGTATGCATTTGACTTTTAATGCAGCAGAGGGTGATGAAAAAATAACCGTTTATACAACCCGCCCTGATACGATTTTCGGTGCCTCATTTATAGCCATTGCCGCGGATCATCCAATTGCAACATCCTATGCCGAAAAGAATCCGGAATTAAAATCCTTTATTGAAGAATGCCGCAAACTAGGCACCAGTGAAGAAGCGCTTGAAAAGGCAGAGAAAAAAGGGTTTAAGCTAAATCTGACCATGAAGCATCCGTTTGTTGAAGGGTGTGACCTTCCGGTTTATGTAGCGAATTTTGTCCTGATGGAATATGGCACGGGTGCCGTTTTTGGCTGTCCTGCCCATGACCAGCGGGATTTGGATTTTGCCAGAAAATATAATTTAAATGTCAAAGCTGTGGTTATCCCAAAAGGCGAAGATCCAGCAACATTTTCTGTTGATACTATTGCTTATACTGATCCGGGTATCATTGGCAACTCAGACTTCTTAAACGGTTTATCGGTGGAGGATGCCAAATCAAAAGTAATAGAATTGGCCGAGGAAGGCGGATTTGGTGAAGCGACAATAAACTATCGCCTGCGCGACTGGGGCGTCAGCCGTCAACGGTACTGGGGTGCGCCAATTCCAATGATTTATTGTGATGATTGTGGTGTGGTGCCTGTCCCAAAAACGGATTTGCCCGTCGTGTTGCCGGATGATATTACGTTTGATAAGCCCGGTAATCCTCTGGACCATCATCCGACCTGGAAACATACTAATTGTCCTGAATGCGGAAAAGCGGCTCAACGCGAAACCGATACCTTTGATACATTTATTGACAGTTCCTGGTATTTTGCCCGATTTGCGTCCCCTCATTCTGATAAACCGTTTGACCGTAAAGCAGCGGATTACTGGTTGCCGGTGGACCAGTATGTAGGCGGTATTGAACATGCCATCCTGCATCTTCTTTATTCACGTTTTTTCAGCCGCGCCATGAAAGAAATTGGCCTTTGTGACGTTAAGGAACCATTTGACGGCTTGTTTACGCAAGGGATGGTTTGCCATGAGACTTATCAGGATAGTAAAGGCAACTGGATTTTACCCGAGGAGCTGGATAAACAAAGTGACGGTAGTTATATCCATAAAAAAACCGGGGAAAAAGTTACTGCCGGACGTTCCGTGAAAATGTCCAAATCAAAAAAGAATGTGGTTGATCCTACTGATATCATTGATACATATGGTGCGGATACGGCCCGCTGGTTTATGCTTTCTGACAGTCCACCCGAACGTGATCTCGAATGGACGGAAGAAGGCGTCGAAGGTGCCTGGCGTTTTACCCAAAGGCTCTGGCGGACAGTCACAGAAAATATTGATCCGTCAGCAAAAGACATTAATGAGCCATCTGATTTTAGTCGGCAGGCGCAGGATTTAAGACGCATCACCCATATATCCATTGTACAAATTGGCAAAGATATTGAAGATTTCCATTTTAATAGTGCAGTGGCGCAGGCTTATAAATTTACCAATGCCATAGCCGCATTTAAATCAGACGGGAGTGAAGGCGATAAATTTGCTTTAAATGAAGCCATTCGTACAATTATCTTACTATCAGCGCCAATGATGCCGCATCTTGCTGAGGAAATGTGGTCCAAAATTGGTGGGGAAGGTCTGGTTTCCGACGCGTCCTGGCCGGTGGCTAGGTCTGAACTTATGCAGGAAACGACCGTAACAGTCGTTGTTCAGGTGCAGGGCAAACTTAAAGACAAACTGGATGTTGAAAAAGATATGGATAAAAAAGCATTGGAGGAACTGGCCCTGTCATCCGAAAAGGTGCAAAATTCCATCGCCGGAAAAGAGATCAGGAAGATTATTGTGGTTCCCAACAAAATTGTTAATATCGTTGTATAGGTTATTAAAAGGCACTTCATGAACCAAAGGCTAAAATTATCCGCTAGAATTTTTGGCATACTAAGTCTGCTATTAATATCAGCGTGTGGATTTAAGCCGATGTATGGTCAGAATTCTGAAAGCGGAGCCGGACTTGCTCAGGTTATGGCGAATATTAAAATTGATCAGATTCGTAATGCTTCCGGTCGTCAGGAACGACTTTCCCAGCTTCTTCAAAATAATCTTAATGAACGGATTTCACCACTTTCTTCAGATGGCTCTGTAACCAGCTACATATTAAAAGCGGATTATAATTTACAGGAAGCCGGTTATGGTATCCGTGAAGATGAAACTGTGACCCTGCAAAATCTTAAACTGTCTGTTGATTTCGCTCTGGTTGATGTGGATACGGATCAATCCATTATGGATGGCACTGCCCGCGCAATTGTGACCTATGATCTTGTCCGGTCTGATTATTCAAATAAAATTGCCCGCGAAACATCACTGGAGCGATTATCAGAGGAAGTGGCCAATCAGATCATCACACGGATCGGAACATATCTGAACGAAAACCCGCGTGAGGCAAGGTAATGAAACTTACCTACCGTGATATTGATGCACAGGTAAAAAAACTTTCCCCTGAATATCTGGCTGTACTGGTTTATGGCCCTGATGAGGGGCTGGTACGTGAGCGGGCAACCTTGATTGCAAAGCAGGTGGTTGCCGATTTGCAGGATCCTTTTCTGGTGGCCAATATTGATCCGGACAATCTTAAAAACGATCCCGGAATTTTGGCTGACGAGGCGGCGGCTATATCCATGATGGGGGGGCGCCGGGTAATCAGGGTCGAGGGAGCCACAGAAAATGCAGCGAAGGCGGCTGAGAATTTTCTTGCAAATCCAGTGGGCGATGGATTGGTTGTGATATCGGCGGGCAATCTCCGTCCGACTTCAGGGCTTCGCAAACTTTTTGAAAAAGCGAAAAACGCGGCAGCACTTCCCTGTTACGAAGACAATCAGGCAACAATTGATGCCCTAATCCATGCAGTGATGAGGGAAAATGGTCTCACCATCAATGCCGATGCAGCCGCATTTTTGCAAATGAATCTGGGGAGTGACCGACTAGTATCCAGAAGTGAGCTGAATAAACTTGCCCTTTATATGGGTCCAATTGGCAAACGCAGCAGTGATCAGGTCACTTTTGAAGATGTTTTGGCCTGTGTCGGGGACAGTGGTGCACTCACCATTGATACCATCACCAGCGCCACCATAAGCGGTGATCTTCGTGTCCTCGATGACAGTCTATTTAAAGCCTTCAACCGCGGAGAAAGTCCCATATCGGTTCTTCGTTCACTGCTTCGTAAAATTCAGCGCATGCATCTGGCCCGTGGGTATATGGATCAGGGAATGTCTGCCGATCAGGCAATGGGAAAACTTATCCCCCGCGTTTTTGCCATGGAAGCACAGCGCTTTAAAGCCGATCTTTCTAAATGGACAACCACAAGACTGGCAAGCGCCATGGCCATTACCTCAGAAGCGGAAGCTGCCTGTAAAACAACTGGTATGCCGGTAGAAGCTATATGCGCCCGCGCCTGCCTGCGCATCGCCAATGCGGCAAGACGATAACTTAAGCCAATCTTTTGACATAATCGGGCTATACCTCATATTTTCTGGAAAGGATGATGGATGTTGTGGTTTTTTCCATTCCTGTAAGAATACCAATATTATCAATTGTTGTATCGAGCTCCTCGGTGGTCTGTGCCCGAACGGTGGCAATAAGATCATAAATTCCGCTGACCGTAAAAATGGAAACGACCCCGGGCATTTTTTTCAGCGCCTGCAAGATGGCGGTGGCATATTTTGGCTGAAAGGTCATCATCACTTGTGCAGAAATAAGCCGTTGGCTGAACGCTTCATTGAGGCGGATCGTATAACCGGCAATAATTCCTCGATCTTCTAGACGCCTGATCCGGTCCTGAACAGTGCTTCTGGACAGGCCAAGCATGCGGGCCAGGGTCGTTGTTGATGACCGACTGTTTTCACTCAGCAGATTAAGCAATTGTTTATCTTTATCATCCATATGTACACCATTTTTAAATTTCCTTCATTTTGCCAAATTTCCCGTTAAAATGTCAAATAATATCAAGCGAATCGACGTTATTCGCCCTTCATTCTGCACATATTAGTCTATAGTTTATTGGGATCAATAGTTTTTAGATAGGATCTTAAATGAAAAAAATTCTGCTGATGGGGGCTGGCAAGATCGGTGAAATGATTACTGAAATGTTGGCTGGCAGCGGTGACTATCATGTCACAGTCGCGGACATCAATGATGCTGCTCTTGCAAAAATGCCAAAATATGACACTGTCAGAACCATTAATCTAAATGTAAAGGATCAATCGGCGCTTGATAAAGAAATGGCTGGCAAATTTGCCGTACTTTCAGCGGCACCTTACCAGATAACCAAATTTATTGCCGAAGCGGCTGTAAGAAACAGCGTTCATTATTTTGATCTGACAGAAGATGTTGCCTGCACACGAATTGTAAAGGATCTGGCAAAAAAATCTGATGTTGCCCTTATCCCGCAATGTGGTCTGGCACCGGGATATATATCCATTGTTGCCTATGACATAGCCAAAAAATTTGAACGCTTGCAGAATGTGCATCTTAGGGTCGGCGCACTGCCAAAAATTCCGTCAAATGCCTTAAAATATAATCTGACCTGGTCGACAGACGGCCTTATCAATGAATATTGTCAGCCCTGTGAAGCGGTGATAAACGGCAGACTGGTTGAAACGCCGCCGCTTGAGGAGCTGGAAAATTTCTCAATTGATGGCATTGATTATGAGGCCTTCAATACATCCGGAGGCCTTGGCACCCTATGTGAAACTCTGGAAGGTAAAGTTCAAAATCTAAACTACCGGACTGCCCGCTATCCGGGACACCGGGATATTCTTAAGCTTCTCCTGCAGGATCTCCGTCTAAATGAGCGGCAGGATGTGATGAAGGATATATTTGAATATGCGCTTCCTTTTACCTATCAGGATGTAGTTCTTATATATGTGACAGTGACCGGGGATATTGATGGCCGCTATGTGCAGGACTCATATGCACATAAAGTCTATAATCAGGAAATTGGTGGAAAAATGTGGTCGGCTATCCAGGTAACGACATCGGCAGGGATATGCGCCATGGTCGATCTTCTGGCGCAGGGTAAATTGCCAAACAAAGGATTTGTGAAACAGGAAGATGTTGATTTCAATGACTTCATAACCAATCGTTTCGGAAAATATTACGCATAAAGCATTAATCATGCCTTAAACTTGGCCGCACTCTCTTTGGGGGGTGCGGCATTATTTTATGGACGACAAAAATACTTATGCTAACTTATGAAAATCAAAAAAATAATTATCGGGAGTTTTTCAAGTGACACATGTAACACAGGAAAAATGGTCGTCAGGAATGGCATTCCTACTTGCTGCGATCGGAAGTGCCGTCGGCCTTGGAAATATTTATCGTTTCCCTTATATAGTCGGTCAGAATGGCGGTGGTGCTTTTGTCCTGCTTTATCTTGGTGTTGTATTATTTTTTGGCATTCCGCTAATTATGACAGAACTTACCATTGGTCGTCGCAGGCAATTGCCCCCGATTGCGGCTTATGGGGCCCTTGCAGAAGGAATGAAAAGCAGGCCGTTCTGGAAATTGATCGGTTTTACCAATATTATGACTCCGATCGGAATTCTTGGCTTTTATTTCGTTATTGCCGGGTGGACCCTGAATTATGTTTATAGCATGATTACCGGGCAGCTGAGCAATCTTGTTGAGGGACAAACTCAGACCGTTTTTGCGGAAATGATGAACAGCCCGGTAACACTTATTTTCTGGATGACACTTGCTGTGCTTATTACGGCATTTATTATTTCCCGTGGCATTAAGGCAGGGCTTGAAAAAGCGGTTAATGTTTTAATGCCGATGCTGTTTTTTATCCTGGTTTTACTGGTCATATATTCACTTTTTAACGGCGGTATCGTTGAAACATTTAAATTTATGTTCTATCCCGATTTTTCAAAAATAACCGGCGAGACTGTGCTTGAAGCCACCGGTCAGGCATTCTTTTCTCTCTCACTCGGCAGTGCGACAATGATGGTTTACGGGTCTTACCTTCCAAAGAACGAATCAATTCCCAAGCTTGCCTGTGGTGTTGCTTTTGCCGATACGTTTGTTGCGTTGATTGCCGGGTTTGCTGTTTTCCCGATTATTTTCACCAATGGACTAGATCTGGATTCCGGTCCTAATCTTGTTTTCGTAACGCTGCCTGTGATTTTTGATCAGATGCCGTTTGGTCAGGTATTTGGCATTCTTTTCTTTATGCTTCTGGCATTTGCCGCCATTACATCGACCATTTCATTGTTTGAACCTACGGTATCCACTCTGGAAGAAAAGGGGATCTGCTCCCGCCCTGTGGCGTCGCTATTTGCCGGAATTGGTCTTTGGTGCCTGGCCGGACTATCGGCCCTTTCCATGAACGTGCTGTCTGATGTCCGGCTTCTTACATTTACGGAGACGGTTGCCGGCAAAAATATTATGGACCTTCTGGAATATATGTCGGCCAATGCCATGATGCTGTTTAACACCTTGTTTGCGGGTATATTTATAGGATGGATGATGAACCGGAAGGATGTATTGGAAGAAATCGGGCTGGGCGACAGCCTGCTCTTTAAATTCTGGCTCACCATTATCCGGTTCGTGGTCCCGGTTGTTGTTGGCTATCTGATCTATGCATTCTTCGCCGGCAAGCTGAGCAGCTAAGGTCTAAAATTTCTTCAGGTATTTTGGTAAACCACATTACCGTTTTTTATCACGGACAAAACAGGTGATCCGCCAACCTGATAGGCAAGTTCAGCTGGATGGCTGATGTCCCAGAGCACCATATCGGCTCTAAGCCCGGCTTTTAATAAGCCTCGATCGCTTAGTCCAAGGGCTTTTGCAGCATTCTTTGTCACCCCGGCCAGGGCTTCTTCCGGGGTAAGCCCAAATATAGTTGAGGCCATATTGATCATTAGTTTTAATGAAAGCACCGGGGATGACCCCGGATTGCTGTCCGTGGCAACAGCCATGGGGATATTTCGCTTCCGTAATGATCCTATCGGCGGCAGTTTTGTATCTCTTAATGTATAATAGGCACCCGGTAGCAGTACGGCAACAGTGCCTGATTTTTGCATCAGATCCATACTGCTTTCACTTAAATGCTCAAGATGATCAGCGGATAAAGCATTAAAGTGTGCGGCCAGTCCGGCACCGGAAAGATCGGAAAGCTGCTCCGCATGAAGTTTTAAATCAAAGCCATATTCTTTCGCGGCACTAAAAACCCGCTCCATTTCAGAATAGCTAAAACCGATATTTTCCAAAAACCCGTCAACGGCTGTTGCCAGCTTTTCTTCGGCCACTTTTGGCAGCATGTCTTTGATGATTAAATTAATATAACCGTCCCTGTTATCATGATATTCCGGTGGTAGGGCATGTGCACCTAAAAAGGTGGCGACGACATCCACATTACTGATTTTATCCAGCTTTTTAACGGCCCTCAGCATTTTAATCTCATTTTCAACATCAAGTCCGTAGCCTGACTTTATTTCAATTGTGGTGACACCGTCTTTCTCAAGCTGGCGAAGCCGTTTTAAAGAACTTGATACAAGTTCATCCTCTGTCGCTGCCCGTGTTGCCCTGACTGTTGAAAGAATGCCGCCGCCGGCGTTGGCAATGTCTTCATAAGTTGCACCGTTAAGTCGTTTCTCAAATTCATTTATCCGGTTGCCGCCATAGATCAGATGGGTGTGGCAATCAATTAACCCGGGCGTCATATAGGCGCCTGAGCAATTAATTATTTCACCATTGAAATGGACCGGCATATCGGCTTTATTGCCAATCCAGTTAATAAGCCCGTCTTTTTCCACAAGTGCAGCTTCATTGATTAACCCATAAGCGCTCCCCGTGTCGCTCATGGTCAGCAGATTTACGTCGGTCCAGATTTTATAGCTCATATGAGGGTCTTTTCGATAAAATTTGACAAAACTCAGAATTCGAATAAATTAAGTTGTATAGACAACTATATCCAGAATCTTATAAAATGAAAAGAATTATATTAACGAAGGCATTATTACCCAGCGGATGGGTCAGCAATGTTGCTCTGGACATTGATGAAAGCGGATTAATTTCAAATATTATATCTGGCTACGGCGGGGAAGGCGAGCGCTATGCGGGTTATGCAATGCCGGGGCAGAATAATATTCATAGTCATGCATTTCAGCGGGCGATGGCGGGTCTTGCTGAATATACTTATTCAACGAATGACAGCTTCTGGACCTGGCGTGACATTATGTACCGTTTTGCCGGACAGATTTCATCGGCAGATCTTGAGGTCATTGCCTCTCAGCTTTATCTGGAAATGCTGAAAGCAGGATATGTCAATGTTTGTGAATTTCATTATCTGCATCATGGTGGGGACGATTCCCTGGCCATGTCCGATGCCATTATAAAAGCGGCTAAGAATGTTGGAATTGCCCTTACGCATTTGCCTGTTTTATATATGGCGTCCGGTTTTGGAGAGACGTCACTGACAAAAAGCCAATTAAGGTTTGGTCATGACATAAAAAGTTATTTAGATCTGTTATCCATCCTAAGTAAAAAACTGGAAACTGAACCTGGTCAGAAACTTGGAATGGCATTTCATTCGCTTAGAGCTGTCCCTGAAGAAGCCCTAAAAGAATGTATGTTGAATTCACCAATCTCCGGTCCTATTCATATTCATATTGCCGAACAATTAAAGGAAGTAAATGATTGCCTGTACTGGTCGGGCAAGCGGCCCGTTGAATGGCTATATGATCATATGAATGTGGATGAAAACTGGTGTCTGGTTCATGCAACCCATTTGAATGATGATGAAATTTCTATGATTGTTAAATCGGGAGCCGTTGTCGGGTTGTGTCCGACAACAGAAGCAAATCTGGGTGATGGATTATTCCCACTAAAAAAATATCTTGATCAAAATGGTCTGATCGCCATAGGCTCAGACAGCCATATTTCCGTCAGTATCAGCGAAGAGCTGCGCTGGCTTGAATATGGTCAACGGCTTCATCATAATAAGCGTAATATCGCGGCGGATGAAAAAGAACCCCAGACAGGCACCAACCTTTATCAGAAATGCCTGAAAGGGGGTGCGGCAGCCAGTGGTTTTAATAATGGCGCCATCGTTGTTGGTAAGCGAGCAGACCTGATTATACTGGATGAATGCTCACCTATTCTGGTTGGAACACCGGATAAAGCCATAATTGATCGCTTCATTTTTAATGGTAATCAAAACCCGGTAAGGCACGTCATTGTTGCCGGAGAATGTATAATCAGCGATTATAAACATACCCGGGAAGATAAAATATTTACGGAATTTGCCGCCACCATGGACAGGTTGAAGAAAATACTTGACTAACTTGTCTATACAAGTAAAAATTGACACCTATATTTTATGAAGGACCAGACGATGACTGTGGATTTGCAATCGGAACCCTTATACAGGAAGATTAAAAAACATATACTTGATCGCATTGATAGCGGTGAATGGGTTGCTTCGATGCGTGTGCCTTCGGAAAATGAACTGGTAAAGGAATTTTCGGTCTCGCGGATGACAACTAACAGAGCACTCAGGGAATTGACCGACGAAGGATACCTGATCCGCATCGCTGGTGTTGGCACTTTTGTCGCTGAACTGAAAGCCAAAAGCAATCCGCTAGAGATCCATAATATTGCTGATGAAATCCGTGCCCGCCATCATAAATATAGTGCTGAAGTTCTAGCGTGCGAGCCTGTAAAGGCAAATGAAAAAATCGCAACTTTCATGAATGTTGAGGTTGGTCATACGCTCACACATTCCATGATTGTGCATATGGAGCAGGGCATTCCGATCCAGCTTGAAGATCGACTTGTAAACGAAGATATTGTGCCAGGATATGGTCAGCAGGACTTTAGTGAAAATACACCTTACGAATATCTGATTAAAATGGCGCCCCTTCAAAAAGTTGAGCATGTTGTGAAAGCGATTATTCCAACGCCGTCAATAAAATCACTTCTTGATATGTCGGAGGAAGAAGCCTGTCTTCTGATTGAACGACGTACCTGGACCAAGGGGCGTGTTGCTTCTACCGCAAAATTATATCACCCGGGCTCAAGATACGAACTGTCGGGATTGTTTAAGCCGGAATAATGTGATTTTTTCTTCTTCATAATAAAGGGAGAAGTTTAAATTTTTAACTTGTATATACAGGATAACGAAATGTCAGACCTTAAAAGCAATAACAGAATTATCAAAGCTCCGACAGGAACGGTGCTCAATGCAAAATGCTGGGCAACGGAAGCCCCATTGCGGATGCTGATGAATAATCTTGACCCCGAAGTTGCTGAAAAGCCGGAGGACCTTGTTGTTTATGGCGGCATTGGCCGCGCGGCCAGAAACTGGCAATGTTTTGATAAAATCGTTGAAAGTCTTAAAAAGCTCGAAAATGATGAAACCCTGCTGGTGCAATCCGGAAAGCCGGTCGGTATTTTCAGAACTCATGAACATGCGCCGAGAGTGCTGATTGCCAATTCCAATTTGGTGCCTCACTGGGCAACCTGGGATCATTTTAACGAACTCGATAAAAAAGGCCTGATGATGTACGGGCAGATGACAGCCGGAAGCTGGATCTATATAGGCAGCCAGGGTATCGTTCAGGGAACCTATGAAACCTTTGTTGAAATGGGGCGACAGCATTATGGAGGAAATCTTAAGGGAAAATGGATTCTGACAGGAGGACTTGGAGGAATGGGGGGTGCTCAACCACTTGCCGCTACAATGGCCGGCGCATCCATGCTGGCTATTGAATGTCGCAGTGATCGGATCGATTTTCGACTTCGTACAGGTTATCTTGACCGGCGGGCCGAAAACCTTGACCAGGCGATGAATATAATCAATGAAGCAAAATCGATGGGCAAAGCCGTTTCTGTTGGCTTACTTGGTAATGCCGCTGAAATAATACCGGAAATGATCAGGAAGGGCATTCGCCCGGATGCGGTAACCGATCAGACATCAGCCCATGATCCGATTAATGGGTATTTGCCGGTTGGCTGGAGCGTAGCCGAGTGGGAAGAAAAAATTATAACAGAACCCAAAGAAGTGGAAGCGGCAGCCATCAAATCCATGTCTATTCATGTGAAAGCCATGCTGGATTATCAGAAAATGGGTATTCCGACCTTTGATTATGGCAACAATATCCGCCAGGTGGCCTATGACGACGGGGTTAAGAATGCGTTTGATTTTCCCGGGTTTGTTCCAGCATATGTGCGACCACTTTTCTGTCGGGGGATCGGCCCATTTCGCTGGGTTGCGCTGAGTGGCGACCCGGAAGATATTTATAAAACCGATAAAAAGGTCAAAGAACTGATCCCTGATAATCCACATCTTCATAATTGGTTGGACATGGCCCGTGAGCGGATTAAGTTTCAGGGACTCCCGGCTCGCATCTGCTGGGTGGGGCTGGGTGATCGCCATCGTCTTGGACTTGCATTCAATGAAATGGTGAAAAATGGTGAGCTTAAAGCACCGGTAGTTATTGGCCGAGATCATCTTGATTCAGGGTCCGTGGCAAGTCCAAACCGTGAAACAGAAAGTATGCTGGATGGCTCGGATGCCGTATCCGACTGGCCTCTTCTGAATGCCCTTTTGAATACGGCAAGTGGGGCTACATGGGTGTCGCTACATCATGGCGGTGGGGTTGGCATGGGCTTTTCCCAGCACAGCGGGGTCGTTATTCTTTGTGATGGTACGGATGAAGCCGCAACGCGAATTGGCCGTGTTCTTTGGAATGATCCGGCAACTGGGGTAATGCGCCATGCTGATGCCGGTTATGATGTTGCTAAGAAATGCGCCCTCGAACAGGGCCTTAATCTGCCGATGGTGGAGGATTAAAATGTTACTGAAAATTAATCCGGGTCAAATGACACTGGCAGAACTTCGGGGTGTTTATAGACATGACCTTAAAATCACACTGGCGGATCATGCCTGGAAAGATATCCGCGCTTCAAGAGACATTGTTGAAGACATAATGGCCCGTGGAAAAACGGTTTATGGCATCAATACCGGGTTTGGCCTTTTGGCTCAGACATCAATCCCGGCAGATCAGCTTACATTGTTGCAAAGCAATCTGGTTCTTTCTCACAGCACGGGGGTGGGAAAGCCCCTTGATGATGATGTGGTGCGACTTACTTATGTATTGAAAGTGTCAAGTCTGGCCCGGGGGCATTCCGGTATTCGTGTTCCCACAATGGAAGCATTTATGGATTTTATCAATTCAGGAATTATCGCTGAAATTCCTGAAAAAGGTTCAGTTGGGGCGTCCGGTGATCTTGCACCGCTTGCTCATATGACTTCGGCAATGATGGGTGAGGGATTTGCGCGATTAAACGGAAAAAGAATGAAAGCAAGTGATGCCCTTAAAGAAGTAAATCTTAAGCCGGTTAGCTTAGGTTCAAAAGAAGGGCTTGCATTCTTAAACGGCACTCAGGTTTCAACCGCGCTTGCTTTGAAGGGTCTCTTTAAAACAGAGGATATTTTTGCTTCAGCTATTGTGGCAGGTTCCATGAGCATTGATGCCCTGATGGGTAGTGTTGCACCATTTGATTCCCGTATTCATATGGCGCGCGGACAGCCCGGTCAGATTGCTGTAGCTCCTATTTATCTTGACCTGATGAAAGGCAGTGAAATTAATTTTGCTCATCATGATTGTAAAAAAGTACAGGACCCGTATTCATTAAGATGCCAGCCTCAGGTCATGGGGGCCGTGCTTGATCTTATCAATAATTCAGCCAAGACTATACTTATTGAGGGCAATGCTGTAACCGATAATCCGCTTATCTTCACCGACAATGGTGATGTGATTTCCGGGGGCAATTTCCATGCAGAACCTGTGGCTTTTGCTGCGGATATGCTTGCTTTGGCTCTTTGTGAAATTGCCTCCATATCTGAACGGCGTATTGCCATTATGGTTGACCCGAAGATGAGTGATCTTCCGCCGTTTCTGGTGGAAAACAGTGGTGTTAATTCCGGATTTATGATTGCGCAGGTTTCTGCCGCAGCGCTGGTTTCAGAAAATAAAACCAAGGCCCATCCTTCGAGTGTTGATAGCATTCCAACTTCTGCCAATCAGGAAGACCATGTCAGTATGGCAACATACGGGGCCCGCCGACTGGACGATATGGCCTTTAACAGTGCAACGGTTATCGCGATTGAATTGCTGGCTGCGACACAGGGTATTGATTTTCGCGCCCCTTATAAAACGTCGGAGCCGCTCACGAAATATCATCAGCATATAAGGAAAATTATCCCGCACTATACGGTGGATCGGTATTTCGCACCGGATATTGAACGGGCTACGGACATGATTCTGGCGGGCGACTTTTCCGATCATGTAATGAATATTTTGCCAAGCGGGAGCAATATATGAACGCATTTCATTTTCATCAGGGAAATTCACCATTACTGGTTAGCATGCCTCATGTCGGTCTTGAAATTCCGGATTTTATTAAAAATGATATGACGGATGATGCATTATCATTAACCGATACAGACTGGCATATTGATCGGCTTTATAATTTTCTG
The DNA here is from genome assembly GCA_020446675.1 of Alphaproteobacteria bacterium. Classification (GTDB taxonomy): domain Bacteria; phylum Pseudomonadota; class Alphaproteobacteria; order Sphingomonadales; family Emcibacteraceae; genus Pseudemcibacter. The sequence continues at coordinate 42,297 of JAGREE010000011.1, forward strand.
GTTGATATGGATATCTCGGTCATATCGGCAAAATACAGCCGTTATGTTGTTGACCTTAATCGAGGCACGGATGGCCAAAGCCTTTATCCCAGGCAAAAAGTCACGGGTCTCTGTCCGCTTGAGACATTTGAAGAAAAGCCACTTTATAAAAAGGGCAAGGTACCCGATATAAACCAAAGAGTTGAGACTTACTGGCAGCCCTATCATGATAAAATCCGTATCGAACTGGACAGAATAAAAAAAAGGCATGGGCGGGCAATGCTTTGGGATGCTCATTCGATTAAAAGCCGTGTCCCCATGCTATTTGATGGATGCCTGCCGGACCTCAATATTGGAACGGGAAATGGAATTTCAGCCGGTCATCTTCTTGTTGAGAAACTGGATAGGATCACCAGCCAGTCTTCCTATAGCTCAGCATTGAACGGCCGTTTTAAAGGGGGATATATTACCCGGCATTATGGCGATCCGAAAAATAATATCCACGCCGTACAGCTGGAAATTTCCCAGATCACCTATATGGACGAAGAACCGAATGTTCGATTTAATGAAGCAAAAGCAAATAAACTCCGGCCGATTTTGATCAGACTAATCGAAACAATGATTGAATAACGCGAAAGAGTTTTTTATGATGCCCAAAACGGTGAAACAATTTAGGCAATTCAATATGCAGAATATATTCGTACAAGTTAAATGTGAGCTGGGCAAAGTTTATGATGTTGCAGAAGCTCTGGTTGATAATATTGAAGAAGCCGAGGATGTCTATTCAATTTCCGGCGCCTTTGATCTGATGGTCAAATTTCATCTGGACGAAGACGTAGATATCGGCCGTTTTGTTAATGAGAAGGTTCAACCCATCCCGGGGATTAAAGATACCTTCACCATCATGACCTTCAAAGCATTTAAATAATTTTCATTTTTCTGATCTGGGTCAATTAATCAGTATTTTATTTTCTTTATAACTTCGGTTATGACACAACAGAATATAGCATCAAGACATACAGAACTGGCGCGGCCAAAGCGCCTGCCACGGTATACGAGTTATCCAACTGCACTTGAATTTGGTGCGTTGGACGGGCAGATTTATGACAAGTGGCTTAAAAGCCTTCCCCTTTGCAAACCAGTCAGTCTTTATTTCCATATTCCCTATTGCGAAAAACTTTGCTGGTTTTGCGGCTGCTTCACCACCATCAGCAATAAATATGAACCCGTCAGAAATTTTGTTGATATATTAAAGCAGGAAATAATCAGTGCCGCCCAAAAAACGGGTCCTCTGAAAGTAAGCCATATTCATTTTGGGGGTGGTTCACCCTCCATCCTTGAAGCGGCAGATTTTGAAAGTCTGATTGAAACATTGCGCGAGCATTTCAATATTGATGACGTCGATGAGTTCGCGATCGAAATTGACCCTAGAACCGTGGACCGCGAGAAAATATTTGCCTATGCCCGGGCAGGTGTAAATCGGGTCAGTCTTGGTATTCAGGATTTTAATTTAAAAACGCAGCAGGCGGTAAACCGTATTCAACCGGTCGAACTGATTGCACAGACCATGCAGCATTTTAAAGATGCCGGGATCAACCGTATCAATTTTGATCTGATTTATGGTCTTCCCTATCAAACTCTTGAAACAATAAAATCCACTATTGAGCAGACCTTGAAATTTGCACCAAGCCGAATTGCCCTGTTTGGCTATGCCCATGTCCCTCATATGAAAAAACATCAGAAGCTGGTTGGTGACCATTTACTGCCCAGCCAGAAAGAGCGTCAGGCACAATTTGATCTGGCCAGTAAATTACTCGTAACCAACGATTATAGATCCATTGGACTTGATCATTTTGCCCTACCGGAAGATCATCTGTTTGTCAGTTATGATCAACGTTTGTTAAAGCGCAATTTTCAGGGCTATACAGAAGATAAAGCAGACACACTGATCGGCTTTGGACCGTCCGCTATTAGCAGTATGCCGGATGGTTATGCGCAAAATATCCCGGTCATCAGAACCTACATGGATAAAATTTCCGCTGGTCAGTCGCCTGTGGTACGCGGACTTTCGGTGAGCAAAGAGGATAAAATGTTCCGTGATGTGATTTCGACCCTGATGTGTTATTTTGAGGTTGACCCGATTAAAATCGCGGCCGTGCACAAAATTAATTATGATTTTGCCAAAGAGCTGTCGATGCTTAATAAGCTTGTCGCCATTGGATATATGGAAAAAATTCAGTCTCTTTACCGCATTACCGATCAGGGAAAATTATATTTACGGGCGATAGCCACTATTTTTGACCAGTATTTTGACCAGTCATCGGATATCATAGACCGCTGTATTCACGAAAGTGAAGGATAGTGGGGGTCAATCACTGACAAATCGGGTCAGTTTATTTAAGATCAGGTCCAGTACTGCCTGCTCATCCTGATTGAGTGTTTCCATTAATTTTTGCTCATAATTCTGAACCAGCGGGACAATTTTCTCATACATTTTACGGCCATTTTTTGATAATTTAAGTTCAGACCGTCTTTTATCTGCATCTGAAAACTCCCGCTTTATAAGCCCGTCTTTGATCATATTATTAATGGCCCTGCTGACCGCGACTTTGTCCATCGCCGTTTTTTGGGCGACCTGTCCCGCCGATATGCCGGGTGAAACCCCCAGCACAGCCATCACCCGCCATTCCGTATGGGCAATGCCGAATTTCCCTGTATAAAGCTTGGCGAGATCCTGACTGATCATGTTTGTAAGATAGGAAAGCCGATATGGTAAAAACGCCTCAAGCAGCAGATCGGAATTGGACATATAAAGTATTTCCTGTTTTGTCTTGCAATTAGTTACATATGAAACTATTATAAATTCGTGAAAATCATTCGTCAATAGACCATAAAGCCATAGAAAGAGCAACCTAATGAAACTGGCATCCCTAAAACAAGGCAGAGACGGCAAACTAGCCGTTGTTTCAAAAGATCTCTCAAAATATTTAAGTGCAGAACATATCGCGCCAACGATGCAGGCAGCGCTGGATAACTGGGCGGATGTGGAAGCAGACCTTAAAGCGCTTTATGATGCGCTTCAGTCGGGCAGGCTTACCGGAGAAGACTTTGATCCGGCAAAGTGTGATGCACCGCTTCCACGGTCTTACCACTGGGTAGATGGCAGCGCTTATGTCACCCATGTTGAGCTGGTCAGAAAGGCGCGCGGTGCCGATCTACCGCCCAGCTTCTGGAGCGATCCGCTGGTTTATATGGGGGCGTCCGATGCCTTCATTGGCCCGCGTGATGATGTGCTTGCCGGGTCCGAAGACTGGGGCATTGATTTTGAGGCCGAAGTTGCCGTAATCACCGATGATGTACCTGCCGGTGTCAGCAGGAAAGGCGCGAAAAAACATATCAAACTGCTCAGTATTCTGAATGATGTCTCCCTTCGGAACCTGATCCCGTCGGAGCTTGCCAAACAGTTTGGCTTTTACCAGTCAAAACCACAAACGGCCTTTGCCCCCGTATTTGTCACACCCGATGAACTTGGGGACGCCTGGGACGGCTGCAAACTTCACCTGCCGCTTCATGCAATTTTAAATGGTCAAAAGGTCGGCGCTCCCAACGCGGGCATTGATATGACCTTTGATTTTTGTGACCTGATTGCTCATGCCGCAAAAACACGCTCACTGATGGCTGGTACCGTTGTGGGTTCCGGCACCGTCTCCAATAAAGGCTCCAAAGATGGCTCCTGTTGCCTTGCAGAAGTGAGATGTCTTGAAACTTTAACGGACGGCAAGCCCAAAACCCCCTTTATGAGCTTCGGTGACCGGGTGGAAATTGATATGTTTGATAAGGACGGCAATTCAATTTTCGGCCGCATTAATCAACGGGTCGTTAAATTTGAAACGCCTGCCGACTGATCTATGTAAATATATACTTATTGAACGTCCGCTTCCGATCCAAAGCGGCCGTTCGGAAAGTCAAGATACATGCTAAATCGTCAAAGGCTATAAGCAAGCGCTACACCCAACTTATTTATAAAGGCTATTGATTGTTACAATATATGCGCTTAAACGGGATTCAATATCAATAAATAGGATTCGAAAGATGAAAAATTTAGGCTTACTATCAATATTCCTTTTTATTATTCTTTTAAATTCAAGTCTGCTTGCTCAGCAAAATGACGTAATTACTATTGGTAAGCTCTCAGCGGCCCCAGGAGATCGCATAAGCGGCACAGTTGCCATCAGTAGCGAAGAAAACACAGCTTTTGTTCCGATTACGATTGTTAATGGTAAAAATCCGGGGCCAACGCTTTTGCTGATTGCGGGTATCCACGGTTCAGAATATTCACCGATCATAGCATTACAGCGATTGATGCCAACATTGCAACCACAGAATTTGTCAGGTGCTGTTATCGCTATTCATATTGCTAATGTTCCTGCATATTTGGGGCGAACTATTTATACCAGCCCTGTGGACGGTAAAAATCTTAATCGTTCATTTCCAGGAAAGAATGATGGAACCCTGACCGAGAGAACGGCACACTTTTTAACCAGCCAAGTGTACCCGTATGCAGATGCCGTTATGGACATTCATTCAGGTGATGGAAATGAGCAACTTCGCCCCTCGTGGGTAGGCTACTACGCTGAGGAAGAAGATGCAGAGATCGTTGAAAAGTCACGGAAAATGGCGATGGTATTTGGACTTCAGTATGCCAACGCATTTAAAGGTTCATTGACACCAAAATCGAAAGCGATATGGGCTGGGTCCGCCGCTGTCGCGATGGGTATTCCATCTATAGATGTTGAAGCTGGGGGCATGGGGATAATCAACCCCTACGCCATTAATCAGATTGAGACAGGAATCAGAAGAATTTTGGACCATCTGGAAATTCAGCAATCTGGATTACCGCCTGTTCCAGAACCCATCATATTCGGTGATCGTCATTCAGTAAATTCGCCTGTTGACGGGTCATGGTATCCACTTGTCGATACTGAAAAAATGGTAGAGGAGGGTGAGCTTATTGGTTACATGACCGATTGGTACGGTAACCGTATATTCGAAGCTAGGGCACCGATTAGTGGGATGTTGATTCTTAGACTAGAAGCACCACCGGTCAGAAAAGGTGAACTATTAATTACAGTGGCAGAATTACAGTAGCCATTTACTGCCACTTACTTTGTACACCCTTTCTGTAATTTTGTATTGAAAGTTAATCTCAGGCGCAAAAGTTTGTGGTTAAGTTAACTATAGGTTCTGCGCGTCCGCTTTGGGTCGGACACACTGTCATAGATTTAATCTAATATCGCCAGAGACAAAGTAAGTGAGGGTTTTATGGTCTCAATTGTGCTAAATTCTAAATCATCCTATTAAATTCTTATAATGATTGTAAAAATTAAGCCCGGTTACTTTCTCCGCATCATCTTCTGATAAGCCGCGCTCAAGAAGTTTATCCCATACCACTTCCATTCGGCGCGGCGAATTAAGCTCTTCGAAATAAAGAGGGACGCGGCGAATATCAAAACGTTCACCCTGTTCGCGCTGCATTTCGGCAAGATAGTCGTCTGTAACAACAAGGCGGCGATGATCACGATCAGATCCTATCCCCACATGATCAATGCCCGCAACATTAATCGCATGCATGATATGGTCAAAATACAGCTCAACCATTCCATAACGTTCCAAAGTCATAAACGTGCGCATTTGCGTGATCCCTGCAACTCCTCCCTTGTCGGCGAGATTTTTAAACACCACATCCGGCATTGCCCGTGGGTTTGAATAAAGGGCATCACAGGTGGTATGGGAAATCTGGATCGGTTTTTCAGAAATCTCAATAGCATCAAGTGCCGTTTGGACATTTGAATGGGAAAGATCAATCATCATGCCGATATCATTCAGTTTCTCAATTAATAACCCGCCAAAATCAGTAATACCTGAACCATGTTTTTCCATGCAACCGGAACCGGCCATATTCTGATAATTATAGGTAAGCTGGCAGGTACGCTGCCCGATCCCGTAAAAGACGTTCACATTATCAAGATCATGCATAAAATGTTCTGAATTTTGCGTCAGATAAAAAATCGCCAATTTTCCTTCAGCACGGGCACGGTCAATATCGGCTGTTGTGGTTGCTTTAAGGTAATATTGTGATTTTTCCTTGATATGGTTATCGAACCACAACATTTCTTCCAGGGCAGATTGGAAATTTTCTTCTATCGACTGATTTTGCTGGCGCGGATTTCCGCACGTTACAGAAATGGCGCGCATGCCTGCTGCTAGTATTTCTTCAATTAACTCGTCGGTAAAAGTATCGCGTATTTCCCCCATCGCATCAAACATAAGCGCATTTCTATTTGGGTCCCAAGGTTTACCGATCAGCGCACTATGGCCGTCATTGGTCAGGATGGTCTGAGCGAAAGTCGGCACTGCTGCCATTACAGGCAGAGCGGCCGCCCCGAATATAAAATCACGTCTTTTCATTTAGATTATCTCCGATAAGTTATTTTAAGGACCTTCAATCAAATAATGGATCCAAATATGTTGAGGGTACTTATTAATTTGAAGGATGATTTAGTTCCCTTGTTTTTTGTGTATTTAATTTTGATGCTTTAACTCTTTGTTGATGAACAAAAGAGAGAAAATCATGTGTTATCAAAGTCCCGGTTTTAAGGGCTTCAAGCGTTGGAACAAAAATTCTAACCGTAAACAAATTATGGCCGACATCCGTTGTTTTAAGAAAAAATTGGGGTTCAATATCAGCAAATTCAACACCGGCTTTAATTTCAATGCGGTCTTTAAACTTGGCGGCTTCAACAGAATAGGGAGCATAATATTTTTCCGTAATATTTTTTAATTGTTTCATTAAAACAGATGGGTCAACATCCATAAACTGCACCATGATTGGCACATCATGATAGACATAACGTTTATTGAAATTTGCATTTTCTACATTTACCGTTAAAAAGCGGCTGTTTGGAATTTGCATTGTCTTGCCTGTGAACTGATAGCTCTGACCTTTTGCATCAATTTGTTCAATTAAAGTCGTCATAGTTGTTATCTTCATAACTTCTCCCGTGACCCCGTCCACGGTTATCCAGTCCCCAATACCAAAAGGATGAGAAGAGGCCCTTAAAAATCCTCCGGTTAAACACATTAGTAGTTCTTTGGTTATCAAAACGACCGCAACAGCAACGGCCGTTAAAGACAAAGCAAAAGTATGAAGCTGAGGAGCCCAAATTAAGATTAGCGCCACTATTATACTGATACTGATCCCATTGTTAATTCGATTGATCCATTGGCGCTGGTCTTTGTTTAATATTTTGGCTTTCTTTCTGATGAAATGAACGAGCACAAATCTTAAAATCAAAAGCGAAATGATTAATATTACGGTTGTTATACCCCTTTGAATAAAAAGCGGTTGGTTCATTGCCTGATAAACTGCTTCTTCGACAGCCTTATTTATAGTTTCGTTTTCCAATGGAAATCTCCGGTGGGCTTGTGCGCTTTTTACAAAATATTGTGGGTTTATATAATTTACATATCTTAGAGGGAAATATAAATTTACTCAATATTGTCTGATAAAATGTTCAGCAAAACAGGTGGTTGTCAAGTTTATCTGTTTTTATAAGGGACAGAAACACGGTATTACATTTTATAATAACCTATATGAAAAAGGTCATAATTTTTTTGGATTCGTGTTTTAGGGAGTGCCCGTTCACAGTCCATTTCAGGCAGTGTTGAGTATCTTAGAGATATTAGACTAATGGAGAATTCGTCTTACATAAAAGTTTTAATTGGGCCAGTTCAAAGATTAACTACTTAACTGACCCAATCATATAACTTTTACCCCTTTGAAAAGGCGGTTGGGAGATTTGGAAAGAATGGTGTTCCCGGAGTTTTGTCATTGGGCATAGTGCGTGTCAGCCAGTTGGAATTGCTTGCCGTTAACATGCCCCAAAGCGGTATCCATGACAGACAGAACATCCAGTATAAAGTATAAGGAAGTGCCCAGCGGAACCCGAAGGTCGTGCGGTGACGAAGATAATAAACAATACTTGGCATGATGGACGCAAAAACACAGGCCAGAATGATCGCAAAGAAAGTATTGATGCTATACATGATCAGTGCAGTCAGTAAGGCAATTTTCAGGGCTTCAAAAACAGTCATACGGACCATTTGTGTCACAGTGAACAAGCGGATCCAGTTGGCGCCTTCGCCCTGTTTTCTGAAATCTTTAAAGACATAATTAAACATGACCAGACTTTCGCGCACATTGCTTCTGGCCCAGCGGGTCAGCATAAGTCGTAAGGAACCGAAATTGGTTGGTGCTTTTGTAAGCACAACAGCATCCCGCTGATAAACAACCCGGTGGCCATTTGCCAGAACAAGGTTTGTCAGGGCGCGGTCTTCACCGATGGTGGCGGGTTTACCCATAAAAGTCTGTTTTGACCATTCATCGAGTAAAGGCATCAGAACCGATGTCCGATAAGCAGATAAGGCACCCGGCGTACAGAAGACACCGCCATATACGCTTTGTCCAGCGCGTATAAAGTCAAAAGCGCAGGTGAAGGATACTTCAAGAATTTTTGGAATCATCCCAGAATTAAGATTAAGGACACGAACGTGGCCGGCAACCGACCCCACACGTTGGTCCGCCACAAACGGACTTGCCATATTTGCCAGAGTATCGGGTAGCACCTCAGAATCAGAATCTATAGTAATAATTACGTCACCGGTTGCCTTATCAAACCCGGCCATTAAAGCAGCTCGCTTACCTTGGTTATAGGGTTGTTTGATAATGGTGATGCCGCCTTCAAATTCATTATAGGCCGCATTAATCCAGAGCCAGGTGTCATCCTTGGATCCGTCATCAACGCAGATAACCTGCAGACGGTCTTTTGGATAATTGCTTGCCATAATACTTCTGACAGTGTCAAGGACCTGCGATCCTTCATTATATGCGGGAATGACAACAGTAAGTGTGGGCAGTTTTTCTGAAGACGGGAGAGAAAATGGTTTATACCTTAATGCAAAACTAACCTGCCAAATAAGTAATAACATTCCAAATGCAAAAAGCATTATTCCAAAAATATCATACCAGAGCGATAGCTGGAAAAATGAATTTTCAAATGGAACGATTGGGGCCGTGATCTGCCGATAGATTAAAATAACGGTGATTACTGCTAGAGCAGATAATAATGGGAGATAAAATCGGTCAGCATTCCGGCGCTTAGATTTATCTATTTCTTTATTTTGAAATTTTTGCAATTCTTTCAGCACGTGTATTTTTCTTCCCGTAAACATTGTTTTAATTAACCATATTTCTTTCACTGCTCACTTGTATAAAAACATTAAGTCGCATTTAAGGAGACATTAAGTCACAAATTAGGCATACGTTATAATATGGCACTCCATAGCTCACTGACGCAGAGCCAAAAGCGACAAAGAATTTTTTGTGAAAATTTTATGTAAAACAATAGGTTAACTTGCACTATAAAGTATCTGATAAGAGAATCTCCGGAGCAAGCGGCGATACAATAGCACCGATTTTCTTTAAAGCAAGAACCATTTAAATAATTAAAAAAAGGATTGTCCAGGCCCGGATATTGCCGATTAATAAAGACAAATTTAACGGACTTAAATTAGAGAGAGAATATAGAAAATTAACTATATATATTTTATCCAATACCGGGTTGAATTGTCTCATTGGCGCTTATTATGGGATATACCGAGCAAAGTCATCATTTAGGCGTCGAAATTATTAATACTTTAAAAAAATCCCCTGAATTCTCCGATTACGTCATGTTCGAATTGCAATTTACAGGATTTCAGGTACTCTTCCTGTTGGTGGGGTTAACAATGGTCATGCAAGCGATAGATCAGGTCGATAGGGAGTGGTTCATGATCATCATAAAGGTCGAGACTTTATGAGATATGGTAATCGGATGAAAGGACGGACATGCAAAATAATTCAAAATTCAAAATTCCTGAAGAAGCCTTTGACTGGTATGATGCCTATGCCCATGGCATGATGGATCGCCGTGAATTTATGGATCGACTGGCAACGTTGGCGGTTGGCGGCGTTACTTTGGCAATGCTTACAGGAGCATTAATGCCTGACTATGCCCAGGCAGAGCAGGTTTCATTTAATGATGAAGCCATTAAGGCAACTTATGCGACTTTCCCTTCACCAGATGGATATGGGGAAGGGCGCGGTTATCTGGTGCAACCAAGCAGTTTAACAGAAGGACAAAAAGCGCCGGCTGTACTGGTGGTGCATGAAAATAGAGGGCTTAATCCTTATGTTAAGGATGTTGCCCGTCGTCTTGCCAAGGCAGGATACCTGGCTTTTGCTCCTGATGCGCTTTATACTCTTGGGGGATATCCGGGAAATGATGACGAAGGCCGCGCCATGCAAAGCAGTCTTGATCGCTCAAAAATTGAAGCTGATTTTATTGCCGCCGCTCGATATCTGAAATCTCATGCCTTATCAAGTGGAAAGCTGGGAGTGGTCGGGTTTTGCTTTGGAGGCTATATCAGTAATTTTCTCGCGGCAAGCTTACCGAATGATATTAATGCAGCCGTTCCATATTATGGCACGCCGCCGCGTAATGATATTGTCGGCAATGTAAAGGGTCCGTTGATGGGGCATCTGGCCGGTCTTGATGAGCGGGTTAATTCCAGTTGGGCGCCATATGAAGAAGTACTAAAAGCGAATGGCGTTAAATACGATAAATATGTGTATGAAGGTGTTAACCATGGTTTTCACAATGACAGCACCGGCCGTTATGATGAAAAAGCTGCGGAGCTTTCCTGGGAGCGGACACTTAATTTCTTTGCGGAAAACTTAAAAAGCTAAGTAAATTTTCTACGAATTGGAAATTCTAAAAAAGCCTCACTTAGTTAAGTGAGGCTTTTGACTTTTCGGTTAATAAAAATGTACAGGATTTATGAATTTTCCTGGTGACAGCTTACACAGGCACCTGAAATACGCCCTGCCATATAATAATTTGGTGTTTTTCTTTGCGCATTCCATTTTGCCCGGCTTACGTCCGCTTTGAATTTGTCCATATTTTCAACAAGGAATGGGTGCTTGGTGTTAAGATCACGATTCTGAATGCCTTCTACGATGATCTCAATTTTATCGAGATTATCAACAACTGATTGCTGGTAGGAAGGATCTTCATCATTTTCTTTTGAGAGATCGGCATCAAGCCTTAATAGGGCAAATGCAAGCTGGTGCATTCCAGATCTTAAATCCTCTCCATTGGCATAATCGAAAGGTGGTGGACTGGCCACCTGTGGGAAACTATCATCATTCCCTTTACAGGATGCCAAAGTTAATGTGGCACCTAACAAGATAAGAGTGAAAGAGAATGCTCCGATTTGGTTTTTATTCATTATTACTGACTCCTGAGTTCTAGTATTGAAGATATAATGCAATAAATACTATCATTAGAAATTGATATTGATCAATAAAGTTCAAATATAGAATAATATTTCACCGGTAAAAATTGAGGAATTGAGATTAAGTCGACGAGGGAATAATAACGTACAAGAATTTTGACACATAAGTGACCTTTACTAGAATTAAATATATTCTTGAAAGTTTAAATAGATTAAACTAATCTCACCGAGCTATGAAACTAGTGCCAAACAGAGAATGTGGCGATTGTACTATATGTTGCCATCATATTCCGATTAACCAGCCTGACTTTGTCAAACTGCCAAATGTCAATTGTGAACATTTATTAAAAAATGGCGGCTGTAGTATTTATCAAACTCGCCCGGCAACCTGTGCTGGCTGGTACTGCGGATGGAGGCACAGCGAAGTTTTTAAAGATGATTGGAGGCCAGACAAACTTGGAGCTTTGATTGAAATTTCGCTTAAAGGTATTCCGAATGATTTCCCAGCTAAAGAAGGTATTGTCATAAAAATAATTGATAGGCAAAATGCATTATCAAATGACGATTTTATGAAATTTATTGCAATTATGGTCAGTCGTGGAACTGCTGTTACCCTTTCATATGGGTTGGAGCCAGGATGTTCAGCTGCATCTACCTTTCTAAACAGGGTCCTTAAACCAGCTGTAGAAATCGGGACTAAGGATGCAGTGATGGGCGTAATAAACCAGATTATGGATGACCTTGAAAAATTCCCAAAGAAAAAATATCGGATTGAAGACGGAAAGCTTTTAACAGATTAAATCTGTATATTTCAGGATGAATATAGACCAGTTTAAGAAATATACAGATAATGTGTCTTATGATTTTATCATAACCTTTCCAATATAGCTGATAAGGCATCAAGAGTGCTATACCCAAGCTTTCTGGAGCGTTCAGGTGACCATCCAGTTTCCGGATTGGGGCTGTCAGCCGTATCCTTAAACGGCATTTCCAGTGTCATGGCAACGGCATCAAAGCGGTGGGCTATCTGGTTGGTGCTCATGCCAAGATTTCCTTTGCCCGGCTCATTTTTCTCATACCCCTTTTCATTCTGAAAGTCCGGATTAACTTTTTCCAGTTCCCGGCCAAACAGATAGGCGGTGTCCAGATTAAACTGGTTTAGATCCGGCACCCCTTCAAAGCAGGCAATGAAGTTATAGGGAAGAGCCTCATCACCATGACAGTCGAGCGAGAAATCAAGACCTTTTTCATCCATCTTGGCTCTTAGGTGATATATTTCCGGGCTTAATTCCGGGTCAGGATCAGCCCAGTCCCGGTTTAGGTTTTGTCCTTTTGCATTACATCTTAAATGGCCGCGGATGCTGCCATCGGGATTGACATTGGGCATCACATAAAACACACATTTTTCAAGCAGGTTCCGGCTTAAGGCATCGCTATCGTCAAGCAGGCGTTCCAAAACCCCTTCCACCAGCCATTCGGCCATACTTTCTCCAGGGTGCTGGCGGGCAAAGATCCATATTTTTTTCTTATCTTCATCCTCTTCCCCAATCGTCAGAAGATCAAGGTCCCGACCATCACAGCTTTCACCGATGACTTCTAATCGAACCCTATCATGGGTGGCGGCACTTGAAACCAGTTCCTGATGGCGGTCATAACTATAAGGAGCGAAATAGGCATAATATACACTGTCGGTTTCCGGTACATGCTGGATGGTTAAAACCCCGTTCTTATAGACGGTGCTGACACGGAACCACGTTTCATGATCATAGGAAGCAACGGCCTGATAATTTTCCCAGCCAAGTGGATAGGCGGCATCTGCGGCATTTTCTATATTAAGAGCGCAAAGTTGTCCCTTTGCTCCTGTCAGCCTAAAATGAAACCACTGATAAAAATGTGAATTGTTATCTTTGTTGATTGACAGACGAATATTTCCCGGAGATGACGCATCAATTACATTGATATTGCCGCTGTCAAAATTACTGCTGATTTTCATTATGATCTCTCTTGGTTAATGTATGGAATAATTTATAATCTTTATTGTTAGAAACGTAAACGTGACTTTTCATTTTTCTTCTGGCAAAGTAGCCAGCAACAAAAAATCATTTAGGGAATAGGGATGTCTCAAAACACTGAAGATATGTTTGCCGGCTCTCAGAGCCGTAATTTTATGGGTCACCCGATCGGGTTATCCATTTGTTTCCTCACTGAAATGTGGGAGCGTTTTTCATATTACGGGATGCGGACAATCCTGATTTTATACCTGACCAAATATCATTTATTCGATGTCGAAGATGCCAGCATGATTTACGGCGCCTATGCCGGTCTTGTCTATATGATGCCTATTATTGGCGGTTATATGGCAGATCGTTATCTTGGCAGTCGTAAAGCGGTTACTTACGGTGCAATATTACTGGTGATGGGCCATGCACTAATGGCATTTCACGGTCAGGCGGCCTATATTGCGGGCGATGTGGTTATGCGTGATGAAACGGCAATTAACATATTTTTCCTTGCCCTTTCTTTGATTATATGTGGCGTCGGTTTTTTAAAAGCCAATATTTCAACGGTCGTCGGCGCGCTTTATGGCCCCAACGACCCACGAAGGGACGGCGGTTTTTCCATATTTTACATGGGGATCAATTTAGGCTCATTTTTTTCTATGATTATCGTTGGTTATGTCGGTGAAACCTATGGCTGGAATTATGGATTTTCAATAGCCGGTATTGGTATGTTTTTTGGCCTGTTGGTGTTTCTGTGGGGGCAAAAATTTCTTGATGGGCGGGCTGAACCACCTGAACCCAAAATTTTAAAGGAAAAGTCACCAATCGGCGTCAGCAAGGAAAACACGATTTATCTTTTTGGTATTTTTCTCATTATGCTTAGCTGGGTGATGATGCAGTATGATCAGATGGTTATTCAGCTGGTGGGGATTTCAGGGATTATCATGATTGGATTGGTGCTTTTTTATTCTGTCACCAAATGTGAAAAGGTTGATCGTGAACGTCTATGGGTCGCGATATTTCTGATAGCAATTCAATCAGTTTTCTGGGCTCTGTTTGAACAACAAGCAGCCAGCCTGACCTTGTTGGCAGATCAACAGTTTAATCTGTCTTTTCTGGGGATGAATATCCTCGCGTCTCAGGTGCAAACCATGAATGCACTTTTCATTATTATGTTTGCGCCTGTCATGGCATGGCTTTGGCTCGCTCTTGCGAAACGGAAAATTGAACCATCGACACCGGCAAAATTTGGTTATTCATTACTGATCATTGGCGCTGGTTATGTCATTTTTGCCTGGGGAATGGGGCTTGATGACAGTACGTCAAAAAGCTTCCTATGGCTGATTTTTATCTATTTCATGCTCACTTTGGCTGAGCTGTTTCTGAGCCCGGTCGGACTTTCCATGGTAACAAAGTTAAGTGTGCCAAAAATTGTCGGCATGATGATGGGCACATGGTTTTTGTTCACGGCTCTTGGAAATAATGTTGCCGGGTGGATCAGCTCGCTCATGGGCAGTGAAGAAGTCGGTGCCGTCAGCGGTACCCTTGATATGACCTCAACCATGGATCTTTACTATCTTATTGGTTATGTAAGTGCGGGTGTCGGAATATTCATTCTTATTCTGACCCCACTCCTCAGAAAAGGAATGCACGGCGTTCATTAAGGATTTCATTCAATATGACGGATACGAATATGGACCTTTATGAAGGGTCGCAAAAGAGAACATTTCTCGGTCATCCGATCGGAATTTACATTTGTTTCCTGACTGAAATGTGGGAACGTTTTTCATACTATGGAATGCGGGCACTGCTGATCCTTTATCTGACAAAATATCATCTCTTTGGCGCAGAAAAGGCCAGCATGATTTATGGGGCTTTTGTCGGGCTCGTCTATATGATGCCAATCATTGGCGGCTATCTGTCAGACCGATATCTGGGAAGCCGTAAGGCTGTAACATATGGTGCCATACTCCTTGTATTTGGTCATGGGCTAATGGCCTTTCATGGTCAGGCCGCCTATATATCAGAAGATACGGTTATTCGTGATGAAACGGCACTAAATATATTCTTCTTTGCACTGGCGCTCATTATTACCGGTGTTGGGTTCTTAAAAGCCAATATTACCACAGTGGTTGGAGCCCTTTACGGTCCAAAAGACCCCAGACGTGACAGCGGTTTTACTATTTTTTATATGGGTCTAAATCTCGGGGCTTTAATATCTATGCTGATTGTGGGTTATGTGGGTGAAACCTATGGCTGGAATTACGGTTTCTCAATAGCCGGTATTGGTATGTTTTTTGGTTTGATGGTGTTTTTATGGGGCCAGAAATTATTGGACGGTCACGCCGAACCAAGCAACCCAGAGCGGTTAAAGGAAATTGCCTTTGCGGGCATTAATAAGGAAACGGCAATTTATATTGGCGGGATTGCTCTGGTCATAGTCAGCTGGTTTTTAATGCAATATCAACAGCTGGTTGGCTTTTTCCTGGGGGCCTCAGGCTTTATCATGATCGGCATAATTCTCGTTTACGGGTTTATGCAATGCACGAAAATTGAACGCGAACGGCTGATGGTGATGTGCTGTCTGATCGTGTTTCAATCTGTATTCTATGCTTTGTTTGAACAACAGGCGGCAAGTCTGACCCTTCTGGCGGATCAGCAGTTTGATAAGAATATTTTTGGATTGCAAATAAAAGCATCGCAGGTGCAAACTATGAATACACTGTTTGTCTGCATTCTGGCACCGGTTATGGCCTGGGGCTGGCTGGCTTTGGCAAAGAAAAATCTTGAACCCTCAACACCGGTTAAATTTGGCCTGGCTATGATTATTATTGGTGCTGGGTACATGATTTTTGCCTCCGCTCTTGGCGGTGATGAGAGCACTTCGAAAAGTTTTCTTTGGCTGGTCTTTATCTATTTTTCACTTTCCTGGGCGGAATTGTTTATTATTCCTGTCGGCCTTTCAATGGTGACAAAGATGAGCGTAGCCAAAATTGTCGGCATGGTCATGGGAACCTGGTTTTTATTCATGGCTGTAGGAAATTATATGGCCGGATGGATCAGTTCCCTTATGGGTGTTAGCGGACATGGCGGGAGCAGCGCAATGCTGGATATGGACGCCACCATGGGTGTTTATTCAACAATTGGCATAGTCAGCATCGGCGTTGGGCTCTTTATTTTTATATTGACACCATTGCTTAAAAAAGGAATGCATGGCATTCACTAGGGGCTAATACACCGTCATAATTTCATCAAGCGGCTTTTTCCATTTGGCGTGGGCAGGTACCGTTGCATCTTCTGCCGGATGGCCTACCACCAAAATCATTTCCGGTTTTTCTGTTGCAGGTCGGTCACAAAGCTCATTTAAAAATTTCATCGGATTTGGTGTATGTGTCAGCGTACTTAAGCCCGCATTATGAAGCGCGGTGATTAGAAAACCTGTGGCAATCCCGACGGACTCATTGACATAATAATTTTTATATTTACGCCCGTTTCGATCGATACCTGTCCTTTGGGCAAATATGACAATTAGCCACGGTGCGGTGGTCAAATGTGGTTTGCTGTCATTTGTGCCGATGGGCTCAAGAGCACCTAGCCATTCATCACTGGCTCTTCCGGCATAAAAAGTTCTTTCCTCTTCTTCAGCGGCTTCCCGTATTTTCTGCTTATGGTCAGGATTTTCAATAATGGCAAAATGCCAGGGTTGATGATTGGCGCCACTTGGGGCAAGCCCGGCAGCTTTAATACAATTTTCAATAATAACCCGGGGGACCGGTCGGTCAGAATATTTGCGCACTGTGTGGCGCTTTTTCATCAGGTCATAAAATTCTTCTGACTTCCTGATCATTTCCTCATCACTCATTTGCCAGCGATGTGGAATCGCTAGTTCCACATAAGTATGATCAAGTGGTATGGAAGAACGGTATTTTTTATCTGTTTCAGACATGCTCATCTCCGGATCGAAAAATTTAAATGTTAGGATAGTAATAGAGGTTACAATAGCAACTAATTTATTTCTTCGCGCATAATCTCAAGCTCAAGCCACTCTTCCTCTTTTTCATGAAGGGATGATGTCAATATTTCCAGATCTTTTGTCGTGTCATTGAATGCTGCAGGATCTCTACTAAATAAATCCGGCTCAGATAGTTTCAGCTCAAGTAATTTTATTTTTTTTGAAATGTCTTCAATTTCTTTTGGTAAATTTTCAAGGGCATATTGATGTTTGTAACTTAATTTCTTAGCCTTGGGTTCATCCTGTTTTATGGGTTTCTTTTCCGTTTTTTCTTTTTTTTGTAACCCGGTGCCAGGAATATCAATGCGGTTTTTTCTCTGACGGACATAATCACTGTATCCGCCGGGATATTCACGGACATCACCATTTCCTTCCATTGAAATAGTCGATGTGACCAGCCTGTCCAGAAAATCACGGTCGTGACTGACAAGAAGTAATGTACCGTCATAATCAGATAACACATCCTGCAGCAGGTCAAGAGTATCCATATCAAGATCATTTGTTGGCTCATCAAGGATCAGAAGATTTGTGGGCTGCGCCAGGGTTTTTGCAAGAAGCAGGCGATTTTTCTCACCACCCGACAGAGAACTTACCGGGCTGTGTGCCTGCGATGCATCAAACAAAAAATCTTTTATGTAGGAAATGATATGTTTTGACTGGCCGCGAACCATAATGTGATCACTACCGTCACTTAATGTTTCCCAGACTGTGTTGGTATCTTTTATCAGGCTACGGTTCTGATCAAGAAAAGTTGTTTCAAGATTTGTACCTAGTTTCACGGTACCTTGATCTGGAGTCTGCTGCCCGGTCAGTATGCGTAGCAATGTCGTTTTTCCGGCACCATTGGGGCCAATAATGCCAACCCTGTCCCCACGCAGGATTTTGACCGAAAAATCATTTAAAATGATTTTTTCACCATAACGGACACTAACTTTATGAGCTTCTATGACTTTTTTGCCGGATGTTTTGCCGCTATCAGTCGCCAGTTTTGCGGTTCCTGTAACAGAAATTTGTGCGGCCCTTTTTTCTCTTAATTCCCAAAGCTGGCGCATTCGGCCCATATTTCTGGTTCGTCTCGCGGTAATGCCTTTGTGCGACCATTCGGTTTCCTTTTCGATAAGCTTGTTCAGCTTTGCCCGCTCCGTTGCTTCCTGTTCAAGAATTTGTTCTGACCATTTTTCAAAATGGGAAAATCCTTTATCGAGACGTCTTACCCGACCACGATCAAGCCAGAATGTGGTATTGGTCAAAGCGTTCAGAAAGGCACGGTCATGGCTGATAATAACCAGTGCTCCGCGCCAGCTTTTTAATTTTGATTCAAGCCATTCGATCGTGGCAATATCAAGGTGGTTTGTCGGTTCATCCAGCAATAGTATATCCGTTTCACTGACAAGCGCACGGGCGATGGCGGCGCGGCGTCTTTCGCCGCCAGACATATTTTTTGTTTCAAGACCTGCACTCAGTCCGATTTCTTCAAGCATGATGTCCACCTGAAAATGATCCTCAGCCGAGCTATGAACCAGTCCAGACGTAACATAATCATGAGCGGTTTTAAAGCTGGATAAATCTGGGTCCTGTTCAAGATAAGTGACATGACAGCCCGGCTGCATGAACCGCTCACCACTATCAGGTTCAATCGTTCCGTGAATAATTTTCATAAGCGTGGATTTACCGGCCCCGTTTCTACCAACCAATGAAATACGGTCTGTTTCCCCTATGGAAAATTCAGCATTCATAAAGAGCGGCTCAGGACCAAATCTTAATGCCATATTGGTTAACGTCAGGAGTGGAGGGGCCATATTGAAACTTTCTTTAGAGACACGCTTATGCCAATAACATAATTGTGATAAGCTGTTAATAGCTTCATAATAAAAATGGTTATATATCTTAAAGGTGTAATATAGAATAACTCAAAATTGTCAGGTAACAGTATGTTGATAAAGATTAAAAATTCATGGGAATTAAGTGAAAATGAAGTTACCGCTCATTCTGTCTATTTATCTCGGCGCGAAATTTTAAAAACGGTCGGATTTATGGGTGTCGGGGCTGCTTCCAGTCTGATAATGCCTGGTATTGCATTGGCGGACGATGGTTTAAAGGTACAACCAAATAAATATGATGGCCATGATATCCGCAATGAACTGACAGATATTCGTGCAGTTCAGGGCTATAATAATTTTTACGAATTTGGTATGGAAAAAGATGATCCGGCCAGAAACAGCCATAGTCTGATTACTGAACCATGGACTGTGACAGTAGATGGTGACTGCGAAAATCCTGGGAAATTTGCTGTCGAGGATCTGATTGACTTTAATGCCCTTGAAGAACGGATTTACCGCATGCGCTGTGTGGAAGCTTGGTCGATGGTTATCCCCTGGGTTGGTGTATCCTTATCGGAAGTGATTAAAAAACTTAAGCCCACCTCAAATGCAAAATATATCTATTTTGAAACGTTGGTTGATGAAGAACAGATGCCAGGTCAACGACGTGGCGTCATAAAATGGCCATATCGCGAGGGTCTAAGAATGGATGAAGCCATGCATCCGCTCACCATTATGGCCGTTGGACTATACGGGAAAAAACTTGCTAACCAGAACGGCGCACCGATGCGCCTTGTTGTTCCCTGGAAATACGGGTTCAAGGGTGTAAAATCCATTGTTAAAATTTCATTTGTTGAAAAGGAACCGAACAGCAGTTGGATGCGGCTCGCCCCCAATGAGTATGGCTTTTATGCAAATGTGAACCCAAATGTGCCTCATCCCCGCTGGTCACAGGCCACAGAACGGCGTATCGGCGATTTCAGACGCCGGGATACATTAATGTTCAATGGTTACGGTGAACAGGTCGCGCATCTATATGACGGAATGAATTTACGAAGATATTATTGATGACTAAAGACTGGCGACGTGTTCTTATCCATATTCTTTCTGTTTTGCCGGCTCTATGGCTATTTTGGCAGATGTCATTATGGTATCGCTTTTTGCCCCATGATCTATCCGCAAACCCGATTGAGTATATCACAAAATTTACGGGTGACTGGACAATCCGTTTTCTGCTTATCACATTAAGTGTCAGCCCGATTACGAAATTCACTGGCTGGCGCATTCTGAAATACAGGCGGGCGGTCGGTTTATATGCATTCTTTTATGCACTTCTTCATTTTCTGAACTATATGGTGCTTGACTATTTCTTTGATTGGCCCTTGATTCTGGAGGATATATTTAAGCGTCCGGCCATTACTTTTGGCATGGTGGCATTCACATTGCTTATACCGCTTGCTATTACGTCTTTTAAGTTTTTCATCAAAAAAATGGCCAAAAATTGGCAAAAACTTCATCAACTTATTTACATTATTACTATCTTTGCAGTTATTCATAATTACATGATGGTGAAAGCTGATGTACTTATACCCGTAATTCATGCTATAATCCTTGCCAGTTTGTTATGTATGCGGGTTTATTTAAAATATAATAATCGTAAAGCGAGTATTAAAAAACAATTGGCATGAAGCAATTTACAAATGAAATTACTTTTCAGACAACCGGATCCAGCCTCCTTGACGTAACAGGGCCGATTAAAAGCTGGGTTGCCGATCAGGGCATATCAAAAGGGCTCCTTACCGTTTTCATCAAACATACATCTGCCTCTCTCGTCATTCAGGAAAATGCTGATCCTGATGTGCTGTTTGACCTTAACAGCTATTTCAGAAAACTGGTGCCGGAGGGGGATCATCTTTACCGACACAGTACTGAAGGGCCGGATGATATGCCGGCACATATTAAAGCCGCACTCACGCAAACCCAGCTTAATGTGCCGATTTCGGATCATGAATTGATGCTAGGACTTTGGCAGGGTGTATATATTTTTGAGCATCGTGCCCATGCACACAAGCGGACAATAGCCCTTCATTTAATTGGGGAATAAATTCTGTGCATTTTTAAAAAGACGGTTTATAACTATTGAAAATTATTTAATGACGGGACCGATCTATGGAAAAACTTATATCCGAAAATAAATTACTGAACACAAGACGTGGACTTTTAAAAGGGGCAGCCCTTGCTTCACTTGCATATTTAACTGCCGGCAGAACCGTTGTTTCTGCTCAGGAAGCCTTTAAAAAGCAGGCAGCAACAATGACTGATGAGCAGTTATTTGCAAATGTCAGAAAACAATTAATGCTAAAAAATGGACTGGTATATCTTAATACAGGAACGCTGGGCCCTGCACCAAAACTGGTTTATGATAAAGTAACCTCCCTTATGGAGCGTCTCGAAGCCAACCCTGCAATAGAAAATTTTGGTCCTCTTGGCCTTGAAATGGAAAAAACCCGCGCAAAGGTGGCTGCATTTATGGGTGCAAATGAGGATGAAATCATTTTAACCCGTAACACAACGGAAGGGATCAGCACCGTTTGTTCCGGTATTGACTGGACAGCGGGCGATGAGATATTGACCACCAACCACGAACATGGCGGCGCGGAAACCGGGCTGGATTTTCTGGCGGCGACCAAAGGGGCCGTAATAAAGAAAATAACTATGCCATATCCTGCAAGCAGCAAAAAACAATTGCTTGATCTGATCAGGGAAAATTTAACTCAAAAAACAAAATTATTACTCCTTAGCCATGTTGAAACGGTAACAGGGTTGAGATGGCCTATTAAGGAAGTGGCCGAGCTGATTAAAGGAAAAGATATTCTTTTCATTGTCGACGGCGCTCAGGCACCGGGGATGCTGAAAATCGATCTGCATGATTTGGGCTGTGACGCTTATGCCTGTAGTGGTCATAAATGGGTAATGGGTCCCAAGGAAACAGGTATTTTATATATGCGAAAAGAAATCCAGCCAATGGTCAACAATGTTTTCATCAGTGGTGGGTACGGCGTATACTCTCACTCGTCTGGAACCAGAAATGCGCCAATTATCATAGGTTTCGGGGATGTTCTTGACTGGCATATGGCGATGGACAGCGCACGCATTGAAAAACATTGCCTTAATCTCGCGACCTATTGCCGTGATGAGCTTAAAAAAGTAAAAGGCATCAGGATTATTAGTTCAGATGATCCGGCGCTGACCTCAGCGATTGTCAGTTTCAGTCTGCCGGAAAATATAAAAAGTGGTGATGTTTTCAGCACTATGCGGGATAAAAACATCACCATAAAAAGACTGCCTCAATATAATGCTATCCGTATTTCCAATCATATGTTCACGACCAATGAAGATGTCGATAAAATGATTGCATTACTTAAAACATTTTTGACATAAATCCCGCGTTCAGGTCACGGAATTTATATAAAACTAAAAATCATAAAGAACGCCGATACGAGTAATTGTATCGGTTTTCTTTCTGCCAACGGGCGCGTCGCGGTTATATAGCACATCAAAGGAAAGTTTTCCGCTTAGGGCCCCACTGACTTTCATGGTATAGGCAGCTTTATTTTCGATAACCATTTTACTGCCAATAAATATCTTTGACTCATTCTCAAAATCACTGCGGTCATTGACATTCCATGTAAAAAGACTGCTTGCATAACCAGTAACATCAGTTTCATATCCGTCTGTTGCGATAGGTTTGGTCATAAGTATTGCAGGACCGGCCTCAACATTCCATTTGTAGTTATCGTTATCAAATACCCTAAGTCCATAACCGGCATTCATCGTCAGACGCTTATTAAACGCTCCGTAACTGTCACCTTCGAAACTGGCAAATCCGGTAATATATGAAATTTCACTTATGCTATAATCATTTTTAAAGGACACACCGTATCGCCGCTTATTGGTAACCCCGTTACTGGTATTATAATCAAAATAGGTCGCAATTGTTTGTTGATAAGGCCCAGATTCCCTATGGAATTTTGCCTCAGTTCCAAATGATTTCTGTTGGGTGTTCCCTGTTGTAAACAGGCCGTTAATTTCGACCGATTTATCCCACCCTGGCAGAAAGGTCTGTGAAAATTGTTTCGCACCACTATCCGAAAAAATTGTCCCTTCTACGGGTGACGGTGAAGCAGCAGGCGCAGGAGCTGGTTCCTGCTCCGACGCCGGTTCCGGCATAATCTGGGTCGCAATATTTCTGATTTCAGTCTCATCATCTGGATTTGCGGCAATAAGAAGCTCAACGAGTGTCTGAAAATCTTTTCCGCCATCTTTTTTTGATGCGACCATTAGAAGATTGAATTGTTCAGGGCTTATTTCCGCATATGCGGCCATTGGAGTCAAAGGAAGGCAAAACAGCCCTAACGCAAGAGCTGTCTTGCAAATATTGGTAGTCATTATTTTTTCTCAAGTCCTATTTTGTAAATGTTAAGTAAAATGACATTGGAACGACGGACGCAATGGTTTCAAGCCCGGCCAGTTCACGCAAAGTTTCAATTGAATCAACAAGTTCATAGTCATCAGCATCAATAAACAGTACACCTTGTGGTATAACCATAACTTTATTTTCCCCAAGTCTTGTCACCACAAGCGTAACATCCTGTTCGATTTTCTGGCCAACCAGTTCAAGCTGAACCGAGGTTTCAACCACACGGCTGCTGCCGATTTTCTGATTTTGGTAATCCGCTAAATCAACATTACCCGTTAATTTTGCAGAAGCATTTTCCGCGACCTTAAAAACAATATCGCGCATGCGGCCGTCACGAACCTCGACCTGCGTATCAACGGAGGCAAGAGCAATATCAATATTAATTTGGCCGCTGTCTGAAATTGACCCGGAAATGGTCTTAAAAGTATTGCTTTCTCCAATCGAGTCATTTTTGATCGTGCCATAGGAAATATTCGAATTCGCAGCATCCAGTTTCCACTCAGCCAATGCGGCATTGGAAAAAAGAGAAGTGGCGGCAAATATTAACAATGTGCCTATTTTGAATTTCATGTTATTCATTTTAATCACCCTGTTCTAAATTTGTTATGTTAGTTTATATCACATATGACGTTCATTCATGCAAGTTATAAGTTAACTGTAAAAACGTTGGCCATCTTTCTGCATTTTACGTAGCATTTCTGGTACTTTAAATACATCACCGTGTTTTTTGGATAGTTCGTCACATTCACTGATAAATTTATCAATACCTATCGTATCAATCATACTTATCGGCCCACCGGTCCAGGGCGCAAAGCCCCAACCAAAAATAGCCCCTATGTCGGCGTCTTCAGGTTCTGTTACGACATTTTCTTCAAGGCAGCGTACAACTTCAAGTGCCTGACGGTAGATAAGCCTTCTTGTCACATCTTCCTGACTTGGTTGTTCATCGGCAAGGGGATAATAGTCAGCAAGACCTTTCCAAATATGCTTTTTATCATTTTCCGGATATTCATAAAACCCTTTACTATTTTTCTTGCCATATCGACCAAGGTCATAAAGCTTGGCAATGACTTCGTGGCTTGCTTCAGCGTGATATTTATCTCCCAGAGCCGCTTTTGTCGCTTCACTGATATGATGACTGAGGTCAATACCAACTTCGTCATTAACAGCAAAGGGACCTACGGCCATGCCGGCATAAACACCGCTATTTTCTATAAGAACTGGGGAAATGCCTTCTGACAGCATATTGGAAGCTTCAAGCGGATACGTCATGAAACAGCGGCTGGTATAAAATCCGCGACTATCATTGACAACAATGGGGGTTTTTCTGATCTGCCGGGCATAGTCCAGTGCTTTGGCTAGTGCCAGCTCGCTGGTTTTCTTGCCCAGTATAATTTCCACCAGAGGCATTTTATCAACAGGCGAGAAGAAATGAATACCGATAAATTTATCTTCATTACGGGATGATTTCGCCAGAATACTGATCGGCAGTGTCGATGTGTTTGATCCGTAAATGCAGCTTTCCGGTATGACTTCTTCTGCTTTTTTCGTGACGTCCGCTTTCACTTTCGGGTCTTCAAGCACTGCTTCAATAATCAGGTCGCATCCTTCAAGGTCGGCATAATCGGTGGTTGGTTTGATCAGACTCATGAGCTGATCAGCTTCTTCCTGGGTTACCTTTCCGTATTTAATTCCTTTTTCAACAATGCCTTGTGAATAGGCTTTGCCCTTTTCAGCAAATTTCATTTCCCGGTCAAGCAGGATCACTTCAATCCCCGCCTTTGCAGAAACATAGGCAATACCAGCCCCCATCAGTCCGGCGCCAAGCATACCTAATTTCTTGGTTTTTGCTTCCGGGACATCTTTTGGTCGCCTGATCAGCTTGTCCGCCTTGTTTTTATTAACGAAAAGTGTTCTGATCATATTTGGCGCAACATCCCCCATCAGCTGCTGAGTGAAATACTGGCTTTCCACTTCAATCGCCTTGTCCATGGGCAATTGATGGCCTTCATAAACGGCGGAAAGGATGGCAACAGTTGCGGGATAGTTATTTTTGGTTTCTTTTTGGGTCATGGCCGGGGCCCCCATAAAAGTCTGGACAATATTGGGGTCATATACACCCTGTCCGCCCGGTATTTTAAAGCGTTTCTGATCCCATGGCTGTTCAGCTTTCCCGCCAGCAAGTATCCAGGCTTTGGCTTTCTCAACAACTTCATCTGCCGGCGCAATCTCGTGAATTACATTATTGGACAAAGCCTGCTTGGGGGTCATATTTTTCCCTTGCAACAAATAGGGAAGGGCAAGCTGTATTCCCATAAGCCTTGGCAGGCGCTGGGTTCCGCCGGCACCAGGAATAAGCCCGATCTGAACTTCTGGCAGACCAAGTTTAATATTATCATTATCGGCCACAACACGGTAATGGCAGGACATTGCGAGTTCAAACCCGCCGCCAAGGGTTAAACCGTTTATGGCAATGGCAAAAGGCTTTCCACATGTTTCAAGTAACCTAAACAGTCTGTTTAAGGTAAAGGACGCTTCAAATACTTCGTCAGGGGTGGCATCTTTACGTCCAGCAAGGTTGCCAAGGACCATATTTAAATCGGCACCGGCAAGAAATCCATTTTCTTTTGCGGAACAGATAACGGCACCTTTAATTTTGTCATCGCCTATAATTGTTTTGATATGTGCTTCAAGCTCACTGATAAAGGCCTGATTGATAACATTCATGCTTTGGCCTTCCACATCGATGGAAAGCAGGGCTATGCCGTCTTTGTCAATATCTATTTTAATGGCTTTCTGTGTCATAATCTTCCTTCCTTATACGCGTTCTATGATGGTCGCTGTGGCCATGCCGCCACCAACGCATAATGCGGTCAGGGCATATTTACCACCAGTACGTTCAAGTTCATCCAGCGCAGTTCCCAGGATCATATTACCGGTTGCGCCAAGCGGATGGCCCATGGCAATAGCTCCGCCGCAGACATTAACGTCACTTGTCGGCACATCCATTTCCTGGCAGAAACGAAGTACGACTGAGGCAAACGCCTCATTCACTTCCCAAATATCAATGTCCTGTTTCGTAAGACCCGCTTTTTTAATCGCTTTGCGGGCGGCTTCGCCCGGACCGGTCAGCATAATGCTTGGATCAACGCCAACATCAGCAAAGGCGACGATCCGGGCCCGTGGTTTTAAGTTATATTTTTTTGCGGTTTTTTTGTTTCCGATCAGCATTGCACCTGCGCCATCAACGATACCACTGGAATTGCCGGCATGATGGACATGATTGACGCGTTCTATATCCGGATATTTTTGCATAATAACGCTGTCAAAGCCTAACTCTCCCATATCGGTAAAGGAAGGCTTTAAGCCGGCCAGATCTTCCATTGTTGTTTGTGGCCGCATATGTTCATCATGATCAAGAACTGTTCTGCCAATATGATCTTTGATTGGGATTATGCTGTTTTTAAAACGTTTTTCGTCCCAAGATTTTTTAGTGCGCTGCTGACTCAGAATGGCATATTCATCACATTGTTCCCGACTGAAGCCATATTTGGTTGCGATCATATCCGCACTAATTCCCTGCATTACAGTGCCAATTTTGTTCGTGACCTGAGGGTCAAATATCCATGCCCCACCGTCAAACCCCATTGGGACCCGAGACATACTTTCAACGCCGCTGCCAATCACCAGATCTTTTTGTCCGGCCATGACACTCGCTGCTGCATAATTCGTCGCAACGAGACCTGACGCACAAAAGCGGTTTACATGAAGCCCAGGAACATGATCGCTGTAACCGGCCATTATTGCGGCAAACCTGCCGATGTCACCACCTTGTTCTCCAACGGCCGTAACGCATCCCGTGATGACTTCCTCTACGGCCGTGACCTCAAATTCATTACGGCTCTTAATTGCTTTTAAAATCTGTGTAAGCAGGCTGATCGGCGTTACACTGTGGAGGCTGCCATCCTTTTTGCCTCGTCCTCGTGGACTTCTTACATGATCAAATATAAAAGCTTCAGTCATATTGATTTCCTTAATGTTTTCATTAGAAAGAATTTGCATCCAGATTCATAACATCTTCTGAACCGGCTTCAATTTTAATACGTAGTGCCGTTGTTTCCGGGAGTAAATGCCGATAGTAGAAATTAGCAGTTTTAATTTTATTTTGCAGAAATTCTTTATTTCCCGAACCTTCGGCGATCATGGATTTTGCTTTTAAAACCATCATGCCCCAAGCATATCCCATAGAGACCAGCGCCATCAGATTAAGATAATAATGGGCGACAGCACCGGCGTGATCCGGGTTTTTCATCGCATTCTGCATCAGCCAAACAGTTGCGGCCTGTTGCCGATTTAGAGCTTTTTCCAGCGGTTCTGTGTAGGACGTCATCTCTTCTTTATCTTTATTATTATCAATAAATTTTTGAATGATATTAAAAAAGCTTTTAATGGCTTCCCCGTTTTTATAGGGCAATTTACGGCCAATAAGATCCATCGCCTGGATTCCGTTAGTGCCTTCATAAATGGGAGCAATTCTGGCATCCCTAAGAAACTGCTCCATGCCCCATTCGCAAATATATCCGTGCCCACCAAAACATTGCATTGCCCGGCTGGCGGCCTCTACTCCCTGATCCGTCAGGTAGGATTTAAGTACAGGTGTAAGAAGGGCAAGCAAATCTCTCGCCGTTTCTTTTTTTTCTACCGTTGTCTCTCCAATTGATCTGTCAATCTGTAATCCGGCCCAAACGATCATGGCCCGCGCCCCTTCGATAAAGGCTCTGTTGGTCATCAGCATCCGGCGAACATCAGGATGTACAATAATCGGGTCTGCCGCTCCTTCAGGGTTCTTAGAGCCGGTTAGGGCCCGTCCCTGTAATCTTTCTCTGGCGTAATTTGCGGCATTTTGCTGTGCCACTTCCGCAATGGCAAGCCCCTGAACCGCAACACCCACCCGCGCTTCATTCATCATCGTGAACATAGCACGCATGCCTTTATTCTCAGGGCCGAGCAGGTAGCCTTTCGCATTATCGTAATTTAAAAGACAGGTTGCATTTGAATGTATACCCATTTTTTCTTCGAGTGATCCGCAGCTCACCCCATTTCTTTCTCCAAGTGTGCCATCTTCAAGTACCAGAAATTTTGGAACAATAAATAAACTAATCCCGTCTGTTCCTGCTGGAGCTCCATTGATGCGCGCAAGTACCAGATGAATAATATTTTCGGTAAGATCATGATCACCTGCCGAAATAAAGATTTTTGTACCGGATATTTTATAGGAACCATCTTCGTTGGGCTCAGCTTTTGTGCGTAATAGTCCCAGATCGGTGCCACAATGAGGTTCCGTCAGGTTCATTGTCCCAGACCATTTTCCTGAAATCATATTGGGCAGGTAGATTTGTTTTTGCTCATCACTGCCCCAAATATGAATGGTTTCAGACGCTCCCTTGGTCAGTCCCGGATACATTGCAAGTCCCCAATTGGAAGATACCATCATTTCGTTAAGAGCAATGCCCAATGTCATTGGAAGGCCCTGTCCACCATATTTAGGGTCCCCGGTCAAACTTTGCCAGCCTCCATCCGTAAATTGAGAATAGGCCTCCTTGAAACCTTTAGGTGTAGTGACCACGCCATTCTGAAGCTTGCACCCTTCTTTGCCACCACTTTGATTAATGGGCTGGAATATATTTTCAGTTAGTTTTGCTGCTTCCTCTAAAATAGCATCTATGACATCAGGAGAGGCTTCTTCAAAAGCTTCCAGATAATTATATTGCTGAAGATCAAATACTTCATGCATTAAAAATTTATAATCTGCTACCGGAGCTTTATATGTGGGCATTTGAAATCCTTGATTGAAGTGTAATTTTTTGTGTGTGGTAGGATATCTTTTCCTTAAAGGTAAATATTATCATTAATTTATCAAGAGAAATATAGCAATTTGGTCAATAAACATAATCATATAAATTGAAGAACAATCACTGATAATAAATTTTTAAAATATCTTTGATATAGACTCAAATATGCTTCCTAATTGTGACATTTTAATGATAAGATCGTGTTCACTTGCGGGAAAATAATTTTGGGTCTATATAAGGCCAAGGATTGATTCTTTTTGTTGGTTTTGCTGGGGTTTTCAAATAAAGCACGGTAAAAAAATATAAACTCTAATATAAATGTAAATTAAATGCAGATTTACCTGCCTATTGCCGAACTTTCCATGAACATTTTTGTTCTACTTGCTATGGGGGGTGGTGTGGGTTTTTTGTCGGGTATTTTTGGCGTGGGTGGCGGATTTCTAATGACACCGCTGCTTATATTTTCTGGTGTACCGCCGGCAATTGCAGTGGCTTCACAGGCAAGTCAGATTACGGCGGCTTCAGTGTCTGGAGCAGTAGCCCATTGGCGCCGTGGGGGTGTTGATTTCAAAATGGGTCTCGTTCTGATTGGCGGTGGTGTCGTTGGGACTTATTTTGGAACGATGATCTTTACTTATCTTCGTGAAATTGGTCAGGTCGATCTCATGATTTCTCTCGCTTACGTTGTATTCTTGGGAGGAATTGGTTTCCTGATGTTTATTGAAAGCATTCGCCGGATTATTCAGAATTTAAGAGGTATAACCCCCAAGGTCGAAAGACGCCAGCGAACATGGATAGATGCTCTGCCTTTTAAAATGCGGTTCAGAAAATCCAAAATGTATATTAGCGTTATTATGCCGCTTGCTATTGGTGGTTTGGTAGGGGTCCTTTCGGCCATTATGGGTGTTGGTGGTGGGTTTGTGATGATTCCTGCTATGATTTATCTTCTGCATATGCCGACGAATGTTGTGATAGGAACGTCCCTTTTGCAAATTACATTTGTTACTGCAGCAACAACCTATCTTCATTCAATTAATACGCAAACAGTTGATGTGGTTCTGGCTATGGTTCTTCTGACTGCTGCGGTTATTGGAGCACAGGTTGGTGTAATTGTTGGCGCAAAATTAAAAGGTGAGCAACTTCGTATTCTGCTAGCAAGTATGGTTTTGATTGTCTGTGCAAAAATGGCCTATGATCTGGTGGTTGAGCCGAAAGACCTATTCACAGTTTCTGCTATTTCTTCCGAGGGGTTATGATGTTTAGGAAGAGTAAAATAGCGTTAGTAGCGGCAGTGATAATAGTTTTTGGCGAATTTAATCAGGGGCGGGCCGAAACTCTGGTAACTGACTTGTCTCAGCATTTGATTGAAATTACCTCTCAGTTTTCAGGACGGGAACTCTTACTGTTCGGCGCATTGGAGCGCCATGCCATGGAGAGCATCCAGTCTGACGACATCACCGTTCAGGGTCTAGATTATGATATCATTGTGGTGGTTCAAAGCAGTCCCACGGATGTCGTTATCAGAAAAAAAAATAAAGTTGCCGGTATCTGGATAAATAGTGAAGATCAGATCATCAGAGGCGTTCCCGGTTACTATGTGATAGGGTCAACCCGACCGCTGGATGAATTTTTATCTAAAAAAGACCAGTCTGAATTGGGGCTTGGACTTGAAAATTTAAGAATAGTCAATGACGACGGTGAAGAAATTAAGGAATATAAAGAAGCACTCATCCGTAACATGATTGAAAATGGTCTTTATAAAGAAAGCAGTGGCAATGTCATGATCAAGGATGAAATTTTGTTTCGTGCCAACCTCGCCTTTCCATCAAACATGCCAGTTGGTAACTATACGGCAGATGTTTATCTGGTTCGCGATAGCAAGGTCATCATTAATCACAGGACCGATCTTCTGGTTGACAAAAGAGGGCTAGAAAGATTTATATTCAATTTTGCCCATGATTATCCGCCATATTATGGGATCATCGTTGTTATATTGGCCATTTCAATCGGTCTTTTCACAGGGTTCGTTGCCAAGAAAGTAGCCTGATAAATATACTTTAATGCGCAGCAATTATGTCTGTCCTGTGTATACTTCTTAAGTAATAGGAAATTTTGTGCCAGAGTTTTGCCGATTGAAAGTCTCTTTCCAAAATCAGGTTTTTTTCAATTTTGGTCGAAATTTCAATCGCGCCTGAGCCATATTGTGTCAGCAAATCCTGCGCCGTAAGTTTAAGAAATGGATCGGGATCAATTCCCATCATATTCATTTCAACAAGTATATTGACCATCGTGTGGGGTTTAGGTGTAATGGAATTAACCGCATTGTTATCTGAATTCATGCTTTTGCTCCTGTTATAAAAACATGAAGCAAATGGCATGCCATTGCTAAGGTGCTGAATTTAAAGTAAAATAGAACAGGAAATTTTCACTGGGGCATTATATGCCGGGCATGAGATTGCAAAAGTATTAAAATTGCCGACTAATATACTTGCAAATTCTGATGATCCTGCAAATATAGTGCGCCAGAAATAAGAGGCTTAAATGGAAAAAAGATTAAGGGCGCTCAGACAGGAATTAAGAAAGCATAAGCTGTCAGGATTTATTGTCCCACATACCGATGAACATCAAAGCGAATATACACCGTCCTATGCTGAAAGGCTTGCCTGGATTTCGGGGTTTGACGGTTCGGCTGGCCTTGCAGCAATTACTTTGAACCAGGCTGCCATATTTGTTGACGGGCGCTATACACTTCAGGTCAGAAATCAGGTTGATAGAACCTTATTTTCCATAATGAAATTACATGAAGACCAGACTGAAGATTGGTTTCTGGAAAATCTGGAAGAAGGCGCAGTCATCGGATATGATCCCTGGCTTCACAGTAAAATCTGGCTGGAAAAAGCAAGAAATACACTTGCTGCAAAAAATATTACTCTAAATGCACTAAGTAAAAACCCGATTGATGAAATCTGGCAGGACCGTCCAGCACCATCCAATGCTCTGGCACAGGTATATAAGCTTAGATATTCAGGTGAGAAATCATCCTTAAAACGAAAAAGGATTGCATCGCAAATTAAAGCAAAAGGGGCTGATGCACTGGTTATTACATCATTGGACAGTATTGCATGGCTTTTTAATATTCGTGGTTCGGATGTTGACATGACACCACTTGTTTTAAGTTTTGCCATTCTATACAGCACCGGTAGCGCAGATTTGTTCATTGACCCTACCAAACTGGATGAGGACGTCATCAGTCATCTTGGAAAATATGTGGCCCATTATCCAAAAAAGGATTTCTTAAAAGCGGTAAAATCGCTTGGTCAAAAAGGTCTATCAATTATGATCGACCCGAAGAGGGCTCACGCCGCCGTCTTTGAAGCACTTAACACAGCAAAAAAGAAAGTTATTGAAGCAGATGATCCTATCCAGTTAGATAAAGCCTGTAAAAATGATGTGGAACTTGAAGGGACGAAAAAAGCCCATATTCGTGATGCTGTCGCCGTATGCAGGTTTTTATGCTGGCTTGATCAATATGCTCCTACTGGCAAAATAACAGAAATTGACGCCGTGAATGAGCTTTATGATTTAAGAAAAGAAGTGTCACTTTTCCAGGGGAACAGCTTTGCGACCATTAGTGGTGCCGGTCCGAACGGGGCAATTGTGCATTATAAGGTGACTGAAAATACATGTCGGAAACTTGAGAAGGACATGATTTATCTGGTTGATTCCGGTGGTCAGTATCTTGATGGTACTACAGATATTACTAGGACCATTGCAATCGGTACCCCGACCGAGCAGCAAAAGGATCATTTCACTCGTGTTCTTAAAGGACATATAGCTCTTGCACAGGCTCGTTTTCCACTTGGCCGGACAGGGGCGCATCTCGATACCCTAGCCCGTAAATCATTATGGGATGTCGGTTTGGATTATGAACATGGAACGGGTCATGGTGTGGGGAGCTATCTTGGCGTTCATGAAGGACCACAAAGCATTTCACCGCTTAGCTTCAATGTGGCACTTAAGCCCGGAATGATTTTATCCAATGAGCCCGGATACTATAAAACCGGGGAATATGGTATTCGGATTGAAAATCTGGTCATTGTTCGGTCCAGCGATTTCGAGGAAGATGAGCGCCCAATGTTGCGTTTTGAAACCATTACTTTAGTCCCGATCGATATTCGCCTGGTAAATGCTCATATGATGTCAGCGGCAGAAATTACCTGGCTCAATATTTATCATGCAAAAGTTCGTGAAAAAATTGCTCCTTTATTAGAGGGAGCGGAAAAAGAATGGCTGATAAATGCTACGAATTCAATTACTACGTTATAGAATAAATCAAAAGCGAAACATTAAATGAGTGAACATATTCTGTTTGAAGAAAAGTCTGGTCTTGGGATTATAACGCTTAACAGGCCGGATGTTCTTAATGCTCTATCGACAGCGATGTGTTCAGCCTTAGATAACAAGTTAAAAACATGGGAAGATGATAATTCTATAAAGGCTGTCCTGATTACTAGTGGGGGAGGAAAAGCTTTTTGTGCCGGCGGTGATGTGAGGACCATTGTTGAACAAGGGTACGAGAATAATGTTCTGGCACCTGAATTCTTCTCTACAGAATATAAAATGAATGCCAGGATTTATCATTTTAGAAAACCCTTTATTGCCCTTCTGGATGGAATTACCATGGGCGGAGGTGTCGGTGTCTCTATTCATGGCTCACACCGAATTATCACTGAAAATACTCTTTTTGCCATGCCTGAATCGGCGATTGGCTTAATCCCTGATGTCGGCGGAAGTTATTTCTTGCCGCGTCTTCCCGGTGCGCTCGGCCTTTATCTTGGTCTTACCGGCGCAAGATTAAAAGGGTCTGATATATTATATGCAGGTATTGGTACTGCCTATATGAGCGCTGAAAAATTGCCTGGTTTAATTGAAGCACTTATCGAAGAAGATATTACAAGCCATAATGATGTGGACATGATCATCGCCCGTTATGCTGAAGATCCTGGTGCTTCTACACTGGATGAATTCAGAGACCTTATTGACGCTGCATTTAGTGAAAATATAGTAGAAGAAATTTTTGATCATCTAAGCATTATTGATCATAATTGGGCGAGAGAGACCCTTGCCGTATTGAGAAAAATGTCACCCATCAGCCTTAAAATTATTACTGAGCAGCTATCCCGCGGCGCAAAACTCGAATTTGATGACTGTATGAAGATGGAATTTCGGATTGTGTGTGCCATTTCGTCTTATGACAGTGATTTTTATGAGGGTGTTCGGGCCGTGTTAATTGATAAGGATCATGCACCCAAATGGATGCCGCCCACACTGGACCAGGTTACAACGGATATGGTGCTGGCACATTTTAACAGTCCTGCAAGTGGTGATTTGCCGCTTTAAAAGGGAACAGGACTGTCAAAAGTCATTTTTACTTTTTCTATCGGGTGCATTATTGTCAGTGAAGTTGAGTGTAGACAAAGCCTGTTGCTCATTGCCAACGCTTTTTCATGGGCATAAAAACGATCCCCCAATATTGGATGTCCGAGTTCCTTTAAGTGAACCCGTAATTGGTGCGAGCGACCGGTTAAGGGCGTCAGTTCAACGTGGCATTCATTTTCCAGTCTTTTTATGACACGCCATTCTGTCTGTGATGGTTTTCCATTTTCAATATCAACCATTTGTTTTGGTCTGTTGGGCCAGTCACAGATGAGGGGCAGGTCAATTAAACCTTGATCTTTTTCAATTTGTCCAAAAATACGGGCACTATATTTTTTCCCAACATTTCTGTTCTGAAACTGAAGGCTAAGATGGCGATGGGAGAATTTACTTAGCCCCAATATTATAAGCCCTGAAGTATCCATATCAAGTCTGTGGACTGTTCGGGCATTGTCAAATTTCTCGCACGCTCTTTTCTCCAGACAATCTGAAAGTAAAGGCCCTTTTCCCGGCACCGACAAAAGACCGCTTGGCTTGTCAAGAACGAGTATTTCATCGTCATGATAAACGATGTTCAAATAGGGATCAGTAGGAGGGCAATAATTTTCTATCATAATATCCTGTTCTTATATATTCTTCCCAACAAAGAACAGAAAAATGTTTGCGTGGGTGATATGAAAAAGTCTTTGGGAATTTGGCGAACTTGGGCATTGGTTGTTGGAACCATTATCGGATCAGGTATTTTTACATTGCCCGCAATTCTCGCACCCTATGGAAAGAATAGTTTTTATGGCTGGGGACTTGCAACATTTGGAACGTTAAGTATTGCATTTGCCCTTAGCCATCTATCTTCCCGAAATCCAAGAGAAGGCGGACCATATACATTTGTAAATGAAGCGTTCGGGCACTATCCGGCTATGTTTATTGCCTGGGGATATTGGATTTCCGTATGGGTCTCAGTCGCTGCAATTGCCACGTCTTTTTCAGGTTATATGGCAATTTTCTTTCCTGTCATTGCAGACTATTATTGGTTATCTGCACTTGTTGCTATTTTGGTTGTCTGGATATTTACATATGTCAATGTTAGAGGGGTTGAAGAAGTAAGCGTTGTCCAGTTGATTACGGTCATTCTAAAATTAATTCCACTTTTAATAGTTGGAGCCATCGGATTTGTGATGGGTGATATTTCAGACGTTCCGGCACTTAATCCAAAAGAGGAAGGCTTTCCCACCATGGTGTCTGGAATAACACTGTTGGTTATGTGGTCATTTATCGGGATTGAAGCGGCAACAGTTCCATCTGATAATGTTGAAAATCCAAAAAAAACAATCCCGCGCGCACTTGTGCTGGGAACATTAACTGCAGCAGCGGCCTATATTTTGGCAACGGCCGGGGTAATGGCTCTAATTCCCTCAGAAATATTGCAGTTTTCTACATCCCCTTTTGCGGATGCCGCATCTTTAATTTTTGGCGATATTGGCGCATTAATGATTGGTTTTGGCGCACTGATTGCAATAGGTGGTGCTCTTAATTCCAATATTTTATTAAGTGGCACTGTGCCGATGGCAGGGGCTATTGATGGATTATTTCCTTTACGTTTCAAGAATACAGATAAAAATGGAACGCCTGTATTCTCATTAATCTTTTCAAGTGGCCTGACATCTGCAATCATTTTATTTAATGCAAATAAAGGGACGTTAAAAGCTTTTGAAATCATGATATTAATTGCCACCTTCTCAGTTTTATTAACGTATCTTGGAACCAGCTTGGCCAGTATAAAACTGCAGCTAAAAGACAGAGCGAATGGCCAGCCAATAAATTTTCTGACTTTTATGAATTCATTTCTGGCTATTTTATATTCCCTTTTTGCGATAATTGGGGCTTGGGTTATTTATTGATAAAAAAAGGGAAGTTCAATTATTAAGGATAAAATATGTTTAAACATGCAATAGTGAGATTGCCTTGTGAGGCATTAATCAATGGACTTACAGAGGCAAAATTGGGCAAGCCTGATTATAGCAAAGCACTTTTGCAGCATGACGATTATGTATCTGCTCTGAAAGAATGTGGTTTGAATGTAACTGTTCTAAAAGCCCTTGATGAATTCCCTGACAGCTGTTTTGTAGAGGATGTAGCTCTTATGACTCCCCACTGTGCCGTGCTTACAAGACCTGGCGCACCAAGCAGACGCGGTGAGGTCGAGCATATAGCCGATGTAGTAAAAATTTTTTATGATAGAGTTGAACATATTATCGCTCCAGGTCAGGTTGAAGCGGGTGATATTATGATGGTAGGTGACCATTATTATATTGGCCTTTCCAGTCGAACAAATCGGGAAGGAGCAAATCAGTTGATTTCCATACTTGAAAAATATGGAATGAGTGGGTCTATGGTAGAAATGGCAGAAATGCTTCATCTGAAGACCGGACTCGGATATTTGGAAAATAATGTTCTTCTGGCATGTGGAGAATTTATAAGTAAATCTGAGTTCCAAAATTATAATATTATAAAAATAAACGAGAAACAAAGTTACTCAGCAAACAGTGTCTGGATCAATGATATAGTGCTTGTTCCCAGTGGGTTTCCTGAAACGGCCAAGGCAATTGGAGATGCAGGTTATAGGGTTCGGGAAGTTGATGTATCAGAATTTCGTAAACTCGATGGTGGGTTAAGTTGCCTATCACTAAGATTCTAATTTACGTAATATTTTTATTAGATTATTTAAGTTAAAAAGCAGGGTTTGATTTTTACCCACGTATAAAAATTACTAAACTTTTAAAAAATATAATGGAATTAATATGGTTCAGTCGCGTTTTTATGGGACAAAATCAGGTATTATCTGTGCATTTACTCTGGCCAGTCTATTGGTGTCTGGGTGTGCGCCTCAGTTTAATATTGATAACCAGGTCGATATGGTGGCAGTGCCGGACGCATGGCAAAGCCCGGATATTGAAACTGTCAGATCAGAATTAAAATGGCTGGACGAGAAAGATACAAGAGAGTTGCCTCAAATCGTCATGCAGGCACTTGATAATAATCCGGATTTAAGAATTTCGGCTAACAGGCTCAAAACGGCGATGGCCCAGCAACAAATCGTTGATAGTGCACGAAGTTTGACAGGCAATATTACGGGCAGTGCTTCAAGAAATGGTGACTTCCAAAGTGGAACAGCGGACAATCAGAATTTTTCACTTCGTGGAAGTCTGGCTTGGGAAGCTGATGTCTGGGGACGGCTGGCCAGTGATAATGCCGCGGCTGAACAAAATGTCCTTGCTGTAAAAAATGACTTTGAATATGCAAGACTGTCATTGGCAACAAGGACAGCACAAAGCTGGTTTGATGTTGTTGAGGCAGAAATGCAAAACAGACTTCTGGAACTTAACCTGGAAAAATTATTACAAGCAAAAGATCTGGTACAAAGCCGCTATTCAAGAGGTCTTGTCGATGTGCTCGATGTGTTGCAGCTTGATACAAATCTGGCAACGGCCCGTTCCAATTTAGCCGGTCAGCGTCAAACTGTTATTGAACGGATGAGAAATCTGGAAACACTTGTTGGATCGTATCCATCGGGATTAGTGCCAAAAGAGGCTCAGCTTCCTAAATTGGATGGGGTCATTTCTATGGGTATCCCTTCTGATCTATTGGCTTCCAGACCGGATATTGTTGCTGCCAAAAACAGAGTAATGGCGGCCAATTATGACCTTAATTCTGCAAAAAAAGCTCTTTACCCTTCTTTGAGCATTAATGGAAGCACCACAGCAAGTGGCGATCAGCTGAAAGATATCGTCGATGTAGATCATTTGGTCTGGAGTGTTGTAGGAAACGTGGTTGCACCGGTTTTTGACGGTGGCCGTCGCCGTCAACAGGTTGTGCTTAGTGAAGTAAGTTTAGACAGCAGTCTTGCTAGCTATCTGAAAGTAGTTCTTAATGCATATAAGGAAGCTGAGAATGCGCTGACGGCGGAAGTCACGCTCGCAGAGCAGGAAACTCATTTAACAACGGCTGTTGAAAGTGCCATTGCCAGTGAGGATAAAGCGCTTGAGCAGTATGGAAAAGGTCTTATTGATATTCTTTCTCTCATAAATGTGCAGAGAAATCGCATTTCTTCACAGCAAGGTCTTCTAAGAGTACAATATAACAGGCTTCTTAACCGTGCAGATTTATATCTGGCACTAGGAGGTCAGGATTTGGAAAATTATATTAGTCAATTGTCTGCATCAAATCAGTCTAGTCGTAATCAGGATCAATTATAATGAAAAAGAGTTATACACAGTTAACCATAGTTTTAGGTATCGCCGTGATTACGAGTGTTATTTTTGTAACTATGTATATTTTCCGCCCCAAAGCACCCGTTGAAAGGCTTGAGGATCGTGTAGAACGTCTAGAGGTGATTACCGCTAAGAAGCAGGATGTTTTTCCAATTGTTAAGACCCAGGCGGTTGTAGAAAGCAAGTTAACGATCAATATTAAGTCTCAGGTATCCGGACAGATCGTCTATACATCGCCTAAATTTCTAACAGGCGGTTTTTTTGATACCGGCGAAGTGATCTTAAAAATTGACCCAAGTGATTATGAACTTGCATTGGCGCAGGCTGAAGTGAATGTTGCCCGTGCCGAGCAGACATTAAGCGTGGAAAAAGAACAGGCTGAACTTGCGAGACAGGATTGGGAAAAATATGGTGAAGGAAAAGCGACTGAGCTGGTGCTTCGAATTCCTCAGCTTCGCGAAGCAGAAGCAGGGTTAAAAGGGGCACAGGCAAACTACGAAGCACAACGTATTCGTCTGGAGCGAACAGAAGTAAAAGCGCCATTCCCGCTCATGATTGATGAGAAACAGGTTGATTTGGGGCAGGTCGTCGGCACCAATCAGGACCTTGTGTCTGTGTTTGGGACAGAAGAAGCAGAAATTCGCATGCCTCTTAGCCAAAAGCAAATTGATTTGCTGGATATTAAAAATGTTGGCATTTTACCAAAAGACGAAGTTCTTGATGTTAAAATCAAAGATTTAACACGTGAAGA
This sequence comes from Alphaproteobacteria bacterium, assembly GCA_020446675.1. Classification (GTDB taxonomy): domain Bacteria; phylum Pseudomonadota; class Alphaproteobacteria; order Sphingomonadales; family Emcibacteraceae; genus Pseudemcibacter. The sequence goes on from JAGREE010000011.1 coordinate 82,289, forward strand.
TCACATTGCCTGGGATGCTCAGATTTTAAGGGTTGAAAGCTCAATTGACAGAAAAAGCAGGGTTTATTACGCGGTCGCAACCATTTATGATCCTATGAACCTTAAACATGAAAAACCGACACCGCCCCTATTGCCAGGTGTTTTTGTTGAATTGGAAGTATTTGGACCAAAAATAAGTGATGTTTTTCATGTGCCTGTAAAAGCGATGCATGATGATGATGATATTTTTATATTTGAAGATGGTAAGTTGATCACCAAACCTGTGAAAGTGGTGGACCGGGATAAAGACTTTGTCACCATTGAATCAGGTATTGAAGTCGGTGATCTGATCACCACATCACCACCCTTTTCATACGTTCCGGGCATGAAATCGATGGTGGCCAACCTTGATGGGGTTCCAGTGGCAAGACCGGGTGGAGGCCCGAATGTTGCAGGAGGACAAAGACCAGCTGCCGGAGCCACTTCCGGTGGTCCGGCTACAGCAAATGCTGCAGAGGCACAAGCTGGTGATCAGACAAATAATAGAGCATCATTTGCTAATATGACCCCCGAACAGCGACGGGCGGCAATTGCCAATATGACGCCAGAACAAAGAGCTGCAATGCAGGCAAGACGACAGGCCGCTGGCGGTGGTAATGGCAGTATGGCAGGCGGAAATTCGCCACAGGGAGGAAACCAATGAGAAATATAATTGCATGGTTTGCTGATAACCATGTGGCAGCAAACCTGTTAATGGTTTTGATCGTTATAGGCGGTATGGTCAGCTTGCCGCTGCTGCGTACTGAAGTATTCCCGATTGTTGCGCCAAACGAAATTTCCGTAACTGTGAGTTATCTTGGTGCCGGGCCGAATGAAGTTGAGGACAATATCACAATTCCGGTTGAAGAGGCTTTAAAAGGGGTGCCAAACATCAAGAAAATGTCATCTCGTTCGGGTCGTGGAAGTTCAAGAGTAACCCTTCAGCTTGCTCGCGGTGCAAATGTCCAGATTGCTATGGATGAGATTCAGGCAAGAATTGATGGTATCCGCTCGTTTCCGCGGGATATTGAACCACCACGTGTAAAACTTGAAATTCAGAATGATGACATTATTGATGTTGTTGTATCAGGAAATACGGATCAGCAAACACTTGCTGCCGTGGCAAGAAAGGTTCGTTCTGATATGCTGGCCTTACCGGATGTCAGTCTTGTAGAAGTCCGCGGTATGCCACCAAATACAATCAGTATCGAAGTATCTGAATTCGATCTACGTCGTCTTGGGCTTTCTATGCAAAGTGTTGCGAATGCTATTAGTGACAGCTCGGTTGATATATCTGTGGGATCAATCAGAAACGGTTTTGGTTCATTACAGATCAGGGCTGATAATCGTGCCTACTATAGTGACGAGTTTGCTGATATTACGATACTTCAGCAATCTAATGGTACCCGTATTAAACTTGGGGACATTGCTGAAATTAAAGATGGTGTTAGTGAACGGTTTTTCATCTTCCGCTCAAAAGGAAAGCCTTCAATTGTTCTCTCAGCTGAATTAAGCCCTGGTCAGGATGTATTGAGGCTTACCTCACAAATTAAAGACTATCTTGAATCAGCTGCTCCTACATTTCCGCAAGGTATAACTGTAACCACCTGGCGCGATGACAGTGTTGAATTTTTTCAGCGCTTGGAAATGCTGATTTCAAACAGTTTATCAGGTCTTGTGCTTGTATTCTTCTTGCTTCTTATGTTTCTGAGGCTTGATCTGGCTCTGTGGGTGACATTTGGTATTGTCATTGCTTTCTCCGGTACTTTTATCGCAATGAATATGTTTGATTTTTCTGTGAACCAGATATCCTTGTTTGGCTTCCTGCTGGTCTTGGGGATAGTTGTCGATGATGCCATTGTAATCGGAGAAACGATACACGAAGCCCAGCGAGAGGGCAAGAAAGGGCTGAAAGGCGCCATTTTCGGTGCCCAGACCTTATCAAAACCTGTTATTCTATCTGTGTTCACGACGATACTTGCTGTTGCCCCGCTTCTCCTTTTTGAATCTGAAACAGGTCAACAGGCCCGTGATATTTCTGTGGTTGTTGCGGCTGCTCTTCTTTTCTCACTTGTGGAATGTCTGCTTATTTTGCCCTGCCATTTATCAGGCAACAAGCCTTTTGAGCCGGATTATGATTGGTATAGAAAGTTTCTCAAATTCCAAAGCAAGGTTGCACAGTGGCTTGTGGATTTTGCCAGATATAAATATAAGCCGTTTATTGAAAAATGTTTGCGAGTGAAATACCTGACATCGAGTATTTTCCTTTCCATATTGGTTTTGTTTGTTACGGCTTACGTACTTGGTTTTGTCCGCTCATCATTTAATCCGGAAATTCCGAGTAATATTCTTCGTTACAGCGTAGAAATTTCTGAAACAGCACCGGAGGGGACAGGCGAGCGAATTCATAATGCTATGGTTGACGCAATAAGTGGACCGGGTGGCGTTGAAGAAAAATTTGCAAAAGAGACCGGGATGGAAAGAAATATTCTTTTCCCGAACTATGACAGTTTTGTTTTTGGCAATAATATCCGCATGTCGCTTGAAATGTCTTCAGAAGCACTGGCGATTATTAAACCTGAAGAAGTGATGAATGAATGGCAGGAGCGTGTCGGGGAAATCCCGGAAGCCGTTGAAGTAACACTCAAAAACTCACGCAGTGATCAGCGTCGCGGGGGTGATTTAAGTTTCTATGTTTCGGCCAGCAATCAAAAAGATCTTGCTGATGCGGTTGAGAAGGTCAAGCTCGAAATGCGCGATATTCAGGGACTAACCCAGATTTACGATAACCGTGACAGACAAACTCTGGAGCTCAATATCAAGCTGAAGCCGGAAGCGGAGCATTATGGCCTGACATTAGGCATACTCAGTCAGCAGGTTCGACTGGCGTTTTATGGTCGGATTGTTCAGCGGATCCCTCGTGATGGCGAAACAATGGATATCATGGTCCGCTACCCACTGGAAGCACGTCAGAATATCAACGCGCTAAGGGAAATGTATATTAAAACACCGGAAGGTGGGGAAATACCTTTTAACATGGTTGCAGAAATGGAATATGTTCCGCTTCTGCTCTCACCGGAGCGGATTAATGGCCAGGACATTATTAAAGTTCAGGCAAGTATGAATAAAAATATTGTTTCTCCCTATGAAACCTATAAGCATCTAGAAAACAGTGTTTTCAAAGAACTGGAAAAAACGATACCGGGATTTTCGGTCATCCCTGACGGTGAAATTGAAGAGGAAAGCATTTTCTTTGGTGAAATAACTTTCTATCTCTCCCTTGTATTGCTGGCAATCTACGCGGTCCTAGCAATTGGTCTTCGTTCATATGTTGAGCCTCTTATTATTCTTACTGCCGTTCCATTTGGCTTTGTCGGGGCAATAATTGGTCACCTGCTGATGGATATGCCCATTAGTCTTTATTCATTCCTCGGGCTTTTTGCGGCGGCGGGTGTGGTGATTAACGATAACCTTGTGCTTATCGACTGTATAAAGGGCCTTAAGAAAGATGGAATGCATTTCAGGGAAGCAATTCCTGAAGCGGGCAGAATGCGCTTCCGGGCGATAATTCTGACCTCTCTGACAACCTTTATCGGACTGGTGCCGATTATGCTGGAAACCAGTTACCAGGCAATCTTTGTGATTCCGATGGTGGTTTCATTGACCTTCGGTGTACTTTTTGCAACATTTATTACGCTGATCCTGGTTCCTTGTCTCTATGACATCAAGGATACAATTCTGGAAAGAATTGAATCCTTAAAGCCTAAAGAAGAGGGAATTACGGACATCGGTACCGCCGAATAACGGGACCTAATATAATGCGGGGACCTTGACAACCATACCGTCAAGGTCCTCTGTCATTTCAATTTGACAGCTAAGGCGGCTTCCTGCTCTGCGATTATCAAGAAAATCAAGGAGCGCACTTTCATCTTCATGTGCCGAGCCGGTTTTGGCTCTATATTCTTTGGGTATAATGATATGGCATGTGGCGCAGGCGCAGGCGCCACCACAATCCGCATCAATCCCTTCGACATTATTTGTTACTGCGATTTGCATCAATGTCTTGCCGATTTTGGCATCAACGACATATTCTTTATTCTCAGGGGATATAAAAGTAATTTTTGGCATCATTATTCACTAATTTTAATGGCACTACTGGCCTTTATTTCTTCCATTACCACATATGTATGTGTGCTGCTGATATCTTCAATAGTGGAAAGTTTCTCACCCAGAAAACGTCTGTAATGATCCATATCACGGGTTCGAACTTTGATAAGATAATCAAAGCCGCCGGCAACCATATGACATTCCTGAACCTCATCCATTTCAAGAATAACCTGACGAAAATGATCAAGGGCTTTTGTTGTTGTCCGGGCCAGTGATACTTCAATAAAGGAAACGAGTGCGGCATCCAGCATTTTAGGGTCAAGAATGGCGACATAATCTTTAATGAAGCCCTCTTTTTCCAGTCTTTTGACCCTCTCCAGGCACGGCGTCGGACTTAAATGGATAAGCTCTGCAAGTTTTACATTGGAAATTCGGCCATCCAGTTGAAGTAACTCTAAAATTCGGCGGTCAGTTCGATCCAGCTTGCGTGAGCCCGGCGGGGTTTGTGAAACGTCTTTATTAATGGCCATAATAATATCTTTAAAAATTCAATTTAACCAGATTAAACATATGAAGAATCGGATAGGACCAGTATTTTATGCTATAAGCTTGCCATTGAACAGTTTTAAATATAATGTTGGCCAAAGCTTATGAATAAGCGAAGGAAAATATTCTAAGTCTCGGCTTGACTTTAGGAAATTAGGGGCGTAGATGGTGTGTTTTCCGGCATAAAATTGCCTTAATTACTATGTAAATTAAAAGGCAGTAGATTAAAGTTTGATAAAATACAGGTAAAACAATGAGCAACCAGACTATTGAAGAGCTTGCAAAAAAACTGATCCGCCGTATGGGGCGCAGTCAGGCCATAGAGATTTGTGAAGCGAATAAATGGTCAAGAGTATTAGAGCATATCAAGTCACTTGATAAGACGGCTCAAAACGCATAAGCTGCGTTTAATATCTTTTCTATATTAATTCCCTGAGAAATGAATAAGGTGGGAGCATGTATTACAGCGTTTTCAACCTTTTTAAGATCGGTATAGGACCATCAAGTTCTCATACGGTCGGACCAATGGTCGCGGCAAAAGCATTTCTTGAGTCACTGACGGATATAAAAAAAGTTGGGTCCGTTAAAGTCGATATATATGGTTCACTCGCGCTAACCGGTCTGGGGCATGCCACGGACAAGGCACTGCTTCTTGGCTTGTCTGGATTGAAGCCAGCGACCGTAGACCCGGCAATTATAGATGACCTCTGCGACAATATAAAATCTTCCTCAAAAATTAGTCTGCTTGGGACTAAGGAAATTTCATTTTCAATGAAAGACCATATGTTATTTCATATGGAAGAGCTTCTCCCTCATCACAGCAATGGAATGACATTTCACGCTTTCGACAGCAAAGGCCAGAAAATAGCCTCGGAAAGTTATTATTCCGTTGGCGGCGGTGCCATTATGAGTGAGGCCGATTTTGGCCGGAACACGCCCCCGCCAGAAGAAATAGAAGTTCCCTATCCATTCGATAGCGCACAGGAACTTTTGGATCTTTGCAGCCTCCATAAACTTTCGATTGCCGAACTGATGTGGGAAAATGAGAAGGCATTAATGCCGAGGCAGAAAATCAAACAGGGGCTCGATAAAATATATGATGCCATGCAGTTTTCAATTGACCGGGGCTGTGCGACCAGCGGCAAACTTCCTGGTTCACTTAATGTAAAACGAAGAGCGGCACAGGTCCTTTCTTCGCTCAAGGAAGCGCAGGAAAAACAGCTTGGCGATCCGTCTGTTATACTTGACTGGATAAATTTATGGGCCCTTGCGGTTAATGAGGAAAATGCCGCCGGTGGTCGTGTGGTGACGGCGCCGACAAATGGTGCCGCTGGTATAATTCCGGCGGTTTTAAGGTATTTTGCCCGCTTTTATAATCGTAACGGCGATAAAAAAGCAGTTTATGACTTTCTGCTGACGGCAACGGCGATTGGTTCTTTATATAAAAAGAATGCATCAATTTCCGGTGCAGAGGTAGGGTGTCAGGGCGAAGTAGGTGTTGCCTGCTCCATGGCGGCCGCGGGCCTTACCGCTGTCATGGGCGGAACAGTGCTTCAGGTTGAGAATGCTGCCGAGATTGGAATGGAGCATAATCTGGGCCTGACCTGTGATCCTATTGGCGGTCTTGTGCAAATACCCTGTATTGAAAGAAATGCAATGGGGGCGGTAAAAGCGATTGACGCGTCACGGCTGGCACTAAGGGGGGATGGGCTTCATCATGTCTCTCTTGATAAGGTAATTGAGACCATGCGCCAGACAGGTAAAGACATGCAGTCAAATTATAAGGAAACCTCAAAAGGGGGACTGGCCGTCAATGTGGTTGAATGTTAATAGCATTAAATTCTATAAAAAAACCATTTTAATAGATAATATATCGGCAATTTTTTTAATAAAGTAGGACATTCTACTATATTATACGATATATTCCCGTGATCATCCATTTTAAAAAGAGGTGTCACATGTATTCTATAAATGATCAAAAAGTGATTGAAGCATTGTCTCTGGGCGAGATCAGACATAATCTGCGTCTTGCTATACATGCTGATGAAGACACATGTGTCAATAATCTGCTCCATGCCACAGAACTGACAACTGGGGAAAGAAATCGTCTGGTTGATCAGGCCCGTGTCTTCGTTGAAAAATCCAGGGAAAGAAGCGGTCGTCAGGGGACGATGGACTATTTCCTGCAGGAATTTGATCTTTCCAATAAAGAGGGTGTGGCCCTCATGTGCCTGGCTGAAAGCCTGCTCAGGGTGCCCGATGGGGCAACGGCCGATAAACTGATTTCGGAAAAAATCAGTGCAGGGCGCTGGTCTGATCATAAAGGCCATTCTGAAAGCACTTTTGTCAATGCATCGACATGGGGTCTGATGCTGACGGGTGAGTTTGTAGAGCTTGGTGCAGATGTAAAAAGAAACACGGATAACTGGTTCAAAAATTTTGTCAAAAAAGCCGGAGAACCGGTTGTTCGGACTGCTATTATGCAGGCAATGCGGATTATGGGCGGGCAATATGTTCTGGGTCGCACCATTGATGAAGCCATAAGCCGTGGCAAAAAGGAAAACAGTCCTGATACCCGCTTTTCTTTTGATATGCTGGGGGAAGGGGCGCGGACGCTGGCTGATGCGGACCGTTATTTTGAAGCCTATAAAAAAGCAATTCTGGAAATTGCTGAACAGAATGAAAATTCCGATCCATATTCTGCAAATGGTATTTCAGTAAAATTCTCGGCCCTGCATCCACGTTATGAAATGGCACATCATGAAACGGTAATGTCCGAAATGGTTCCAAGAATTACCGAGCTGGCGGCGTTATCCCGGGAAAATGGTCTTGGCTTTACCATTGACGCCGAAGAAGCCGACAGACTTGATCTGTCCCTTGATATTTTTGAAAGTCTTGCCCGCTCATCAAAGCTCCAGAATTGGGATGGTCTTGGTATTGTTGTTCAGGCCTACCAGAAAAGGGCACCATATGTCATTGATTGGCTAAAAACCTTGGGTCGGGAACTGGGCCGTAAATTTATGGTCCGTCTGGTCAAGGGCGCTTATTGGGATAGCGAAATTAAACATGCACAGGAAGCGGGCCTTAGCGATTATCCGGTATATACGAGAAAACCAACAACAGACCTTTCCTATCAGGTATGCGCTGAACGATTAATGATGGCGCGGGATGTCTTCTTCCCACAGTTTGCAACGCACAACGCCTATTCTGTTGCACTTATTCTTGAGCTAGCGAAAAAATGGAACGTTGCTCCGGACGAATTTGAATTTCAACGGCTTCATGGCATGGGTCACCTTCTTTATGATGTGGTCAAAAATAATGTTGAAAGGCCGTTTAATATCCGTGTTTACGCGCCTGTTGGCGCGCATAAGGATTTGCTTCCCTATCTGGTTCGTCGTCTGCTTGAAAACGGCGCCAACAGCTCTTTTGTTAACCGTTTCATGGATAAGCAAGTCGCCGTTGAAGAGCTGATGCAGGACACTATTAAGCTGGTAGAGGAAAAAACTCCAAGACGCCACAGCATGATCCCGCTGCCAAAGGATATTCTGGTGGCGTCCGGATGTGAAAAATTCCCTAGAAAAAATGCTGCTGGCTTTGACCTATCCGACCCACTCGAAATTGAAAAACTGTCTTCCAGCCTCGTTGTGAAACATGATTGGCAGGCTGGGCCTATTGTCTGCGGAAAAAGGGGTTTTGAAAATCCGGAAAAAGTTCTAAGCCCGACAACCGGCGATGTGGTCGGTTTGGTTGGCAGGACATCAGATGATGATATTGAAAGAGCACTGGATGCTGCAAAAAATGCTCAAAAACCCTGGGACTCTTTGGGCGGTGCCGTCCGGGCAGAGATACTGGGTAAGGCGGCAGATGCGTTAGAGCGAAACTGCCTGCCCCTGATGGGGCTTATTGCCGCGGAGGCGGGTCGAACGCTCGCCGACGGTCTTTCCGAAGTACGTGAAGCGGTGGATTTCCTGCGCTATTATGCAGGGCAGGCACATGAAAATTTTGAAGGGGGGAAAGCTTTGCCCGGACCCACTGGTGAACGCAATGAACTTTATCTTCAAGGTCGCGGTACATTCCTTTGCATCAGTCCCTGGAATTTTCCACTGGCAATTTTTATGGGCCAGGTATCTGCAGCACTTGCTGCTGGAAATGCCGTTATTGCCAAACCTGCTGAACAGACACCGATTGTCGCCAGTGAGGCGGTAAAATTTTTGCATGCTGCCGGGGTTCCTGCTGATGTGCTACATCTGCTTACCGGAGATGGCGCCACAATCGGCGCTAAGCTCGTTGCTGATGAACGAATTGACGGTGTTGCTTTTACCGGATCAACAGAAACGGCAAAAATTATTAATCGCACGCTGGCCAATCGTGAAGGGGCAATTGTGCCGCTTATTGCCGAAACGGGAGGACAAAATGTCATGATAGTTGATAGCACTGCCCTGCCGGAACAGGTGGTGGATGATGCCATTTCATCAGCATTCCAGTCAGCCGGACAACGGTGCTCGGCACTTAGAGTTCTTTTCCTTCAGGAAGAAGTTGCGGATACAATTATTCCGATGCTGAAAGGTGCGATGGACTGTCTTAAGGTCGGCAATCCGGCGGAGCTTTCTACAGATGTTGGCCCGGTTATTGATCAGGATGCAAGAACCCAATTACAAGACCATGCAGACAGGATGGATAAGGAAGCAATTTTGATTAACGCCCTTTCAGCACCGAAAGAGCATAATAAAGGAACTTTTTTTGCCCCTCGATTATATGAAATTTCATCACTTGATAAACTTAAAAAAGAGGTATTTGGCCCGATCCTTCATGTGATCCGCTTTAAGTCATCAAAGTTAGACGACATTCTTGAGCAGGTCAGAAACACGGGCTTTGGTCTGACCCTTGGTGTCCATAGCCGCATTGAGGAAACTGCCAATTATATATTCAGAAATCTTGATGTCGGGAATACTTACGTTAATCGGAACATTGTCGGTGCTGTGGTTGGTGTCCAGCCGTTTGGGGGGCAGGGACTTTCCGGAACCGGGCCAAAAGCCGGTGGTCCAAGATATCTTTATCGCTTTGCAACGGAAAAGACATTGACCATTAACACGGTCGCGACCGGCGGTAATGCAGAACTTTTTGCCATGAAAGAAGAATAACTGTATGTTTGACGACAAATAGGATTTATAACCGGACCTCAAAATCATCAGTGCAATAAAAGGGGATATCTAAATATGACTAAAAAATACCGTTACGTTTTTTTGATGAGTGGTTTCGCCCTTTTGATGTTTGGTCTTTCATCATGTTCCGAACAGGATATGGCGAATATTAGGCTTCTGGCACATTTAAAAAAATATGACGAGGCCCGCAATTTAATCATTGAAAGAAATTATAAGCAATCAAACCCGATTTCCCGCGATGAATGGGAAGCACATTTTGCTGTCGATGATAGTGATCAGTTTACGCCGATTGATACTGGTCTGCTTGAAGAAAATGAAAAACTGATTATCGAACAAAGCCGAAAAGAGGCAATCAGAAAATCAAATATTGATATCACACCACTAAGGGGTGATCCGGTTGCCCTCGCTAAATTCTGCGAAGAAATCCCCAAAGGCGGCATGCTGCATGTCCATCCATATGGTCTATTTACACGGGATGTTGTCATAAAAATACTCAGCAAATATAATCCGGTTGTTGAGCCTGAATATTTTATTAAAACCATCAATGATCAGGGTCAGAAGCTTTATGACTATGAAATTGAAGCACTTAGATCCCTTCCAAAGTCAGAACATTTCCTCTCATTGAGTGAAGCAGATCAAAGTCTGTTTGTTGATTTTTTCTTTTTGCCCACTGACCCGCCATCCCATGACTTCACCAGATTTGATGCCATTTTTGTTTTTGTCATCTGGATGGTGGAGGACGAACATCTTGATGAAAAAATGGAAATGCTTTATCTCGATTTTCTAAATCGCGCTGCGGGCCATGGTATCAGCTATATTGAATTTACCAACGGTTTCCCACCCACACTGGAAAGCATTGAAAAGCTGACAAACTGGTCAGATAAATTTTACAAGGAAACCGGCGTTGTTGTGCGCTGGAATCTTGGTCAGCTTCGTTTCCTGCCTGGCGAGAATAATGGGGACCTGATTAAAAAATGGAATGCGCTTCTTGTTGAGCACCCGACCGATGCCATTGTCGGGGTTGATCTTTATGCCATAGAGCGGGGGAACCCCGCACTGGAACGCGCGCAGGAAGCCTATGGGTTCTTAAGCGGCTATAACCGGGACCATCCGGATGATCACCCGTTGGAAATGACGATGCATGCAGGGGAGCTGGGTGATCCACGCAATGTCCGGGATGCTTTGGTAATGGGGGCATCGCGCATTGGCCATGGGGTAAAGTTAAAGGATGATCTGGTCACCCTTGAATATGCCCGTAATATTAAGCCCGGCATTGAAATGAATATTACCAGCAATTACAGGCTGGAAGTGTTTGATATGAAAACGGGGCCACATCCTTTCTTACGCTTTTTGCGTCTTGGTATCCCGGTCAGTCTTTCGACCGATAATGACGGCATTTTTGATACCAATATTTCAAAGGAATGTATTGCTGCGGTCAGCACCACTGATGTCACTTATGCCGAGTTGCAGCAGATGAGCTTTAACAGCATCAGCACCAGTTTTGCCAGTCCGAAAGTAAAGGATATCCTGAGCAACCGTTTGCGCCAGAGCTTTACACTTTTTGAACAGGAATATCTTAATTAACCTTTTAGCGCACCGGCGGTCAGTCCCTGAACAATAAATTTCTGGATATAGGCGAAGAAAATACAGACCGGTATCAGGGCGAGGATCATTGCTGCGGCCATCTGCCCCCAGTCCACGGAAAATTTGGTAACAAAATTCATTATGCCGGCCGGAAAGGTCATCTGTGACTGACGATTAATAAACATCAGCGCGAAAAGCAGTTCCGACCAAGCGGCAGTGAATACAAAACCGAGCGTCGCGCCAATACCGGGAAGGCAAAGTGGCAGAGTAATTTTTTCAAGGGCTTCAAGACGGCTGCAGCCATCAATCATCGCCGCTTCCTCAAGCTCAACGGGCGTGCCGTCAAAGAAAGTCTGCATTAAAAAGCAGGCAAACGGCAGATTAAAGGCTGTATAAACCAGAATTAGCCCGGTCAGGCTGTCAACCAGATTAATCATCGTCAGCACATTATAAATCGGCGCAATCACCATGACGATTGGGAACATCTGCGTGATCAGTAGCACGGTTATAAGGGCGACTTTTCCTTTAAACTGAAAGCGGGAAAGCGCATATCCGGCAAGGCTGGCGATAATTGTGACCAATATTGCCGTGGTGGCGGAGACAATGAAGCTGTTTAAAAAATAATCGGGAAAGCTCCCTTCCACCAGCACCGCGTAATAATGATCGAATGTAACTCGGCTTGGCCACATCACGACCCCTTCGGAAAAGAGCAGGCGGTCAGGCGTCAGAGATATTTTCAGCATCCAGAAAACCGGGAAGAGTGTGAAGAGAAGAAAAGCGGATATGATCAGATATTTACCGTATTTCATGGCTGGAACTCACAAAAATGTTGTCATTTTTCGGCGGATGCGACCAAGAATAAGGCCATAAATCATCAACAGGATTAAAAGCGCAATGGAAAGCACGGATGCATAACCGAAATCCATTTTCTGGTAAGCGGTATCATAAATATATGTGGCGACAATCTGGGTTGAATTGGCCGGGCCGCCATTGGTCATGACAATGATAATTTCTGCAAAATTGGCGATCCATATCGCCCGCACCAGAAGCGTGATAAGTATGGTCGGTGCCATCAGCGGCAGGGTAATATGGCGAAAAGCGTCAAGTCCGCTGACCCCGTCAATGCTCGCCGCTTCGTAAATTTCATTGGGGATCGTGCGCCGCGCCGCCAGCAGCATAATGGCAAAAAACGGAATGCCGAACCAGACATTGGCAATGATCGGCCCCCACATGGCATGATCCGGATCGCTTAATAAATTTTCCGGCTTTTCCATAAGCCCAAGTCCTTCAAACAGGTAAGGCAGCGGCCCGGTTACCGGGTTAAACATCCACACCCACATCAGCCCGATCAGAAAGGACGGCACCGCCCACGGCACGAACAGCACCGGCTGGATCAGCCTGATCCCCCGAAAACCGTGGTTTAAAATAAGCGCCAGCATAAGCCCGAACGTGAACTGGAAAAATAGCGATGCTGCCGTCCAGAACAGGGTGTTTATAAGGCTCATGGAAAATATTTTATCGTCCTGTAAAAGGCGGAAAAACTGATCTAGTCCGACAAAGTCCCGCGTCCCTGATATCAGGTCAAAATCATAAAAGGCATAGCTGACCCCGGTGATCAGCGGCACCAGCACCAGCAGAAAAATAAACAAAATCGTCGGCGCAAGATAATACCAAGGGGTTAAAAATTTTGTCATTCTGCCGCTTCCCATCGTTTTTCCGCCGCGGTCATGAAATCCGCCCACGCCCGTGCTGTTTCCTCCGGCGTTTGTTCGCCCAGCATCATGGCCTGCCCGGACTGGACCACCTCGATACTGTCAAATTCAGCAATATCCGGCAGGTAATTGGGGTTGATCATATACTGATAATGTGGGTCTTTCGTGGTTTGAAGCCATCCGGCACCAATTCCGTCCGCATCAAATATATTTTCCGATAATCCCTTATAAATCGGCACCAGTCCCGAGCGCTCGGCCCAGGCCCGGTTATTTTCCCGGGAGAGCAGATGCCGCACCAGTTTAAAAGCCGCCGCCTTATTCGAGGATCCTTCCAAAACCGACCAGCCAATATAACCCAGATGAGGAAAGGAGTTGCCACCTGGCCCCAGCGGCATCGGCGCCGAACCATAATCGTCATCATCCATGCGTTTCCGAAGGGACGTGAGCGCATCCGGCGTCTGGTGCAGCATGGCGCAGGTGCCGGAATAAAAGCCCGACACCGTTTCATTAAGACCCCAGTTAAGGCTGTCTTTGGGCGCATAGCCGTTTTTATAAATATCCCGGATCAGGGTCAGGCCCTTTGCCGCACCGGGCTGGTAAAAGGTGCTTTTGCCCTCATTATCAAAAAAGCGGTTCGAGCCGTTCATGGTCGTCATGATCCAGTAATAAAAAACCGCGCCGCCGCGCCCGCCATGATGGCAATAACCGTAAATGCCGGGAAGGGCGGATATTTTCGCCGCGTCCTCGTAAAAGTCGTCCATGGTCAATGGCGGTTTTTCAATGCCGGCGCGGGCAAATATTTTCTTGTTATAAAGCATTGCCCGCAGATAATAGCCGTATGGCACCGTATAAACCCGGCCACGGATACTGCCATAGCTGAAAGTATTCGCCTCCAGATCATCATCAAATTCTGTCTGCTCAAGATATGGGGTCATATCGGCAATCTGCCCGGCGCTGACATAGCGCGACAGCCAGAAATCCGGCATTTCAATCACATCCGGATATTGCCCGCCGGCAATCATCATGCTCAGCTTTTCAAAGGCCTGCCCCCAGGAAAGCGAAATCACATCCACCCTGATCCCCGGGTTATCCTCTTCAAAGCGGTCAAGCTGCGCGCGTAAAAGCCCCGTCCGCTCCGCCGAGCTATTGACCTCAACAATCAGCAGGTTATTCGGGTCATGCTCCCTGTCGGACATCGCCTGCCAGCCGGCAAAGCCAAGCACAGCAATGACAAAAATGACCGCCGCTTTGATCATGTGGCAAAATTCCCCTTTTTTATTTTTTATTCTATCAGCCTGCGGGCAAATTGAAATTCCTTTTTTTCGCACACCACGTTATATTAAATTTGCAAGATTTAAGAATTACGGATAGACGGGACATGAAAAAAACATATATCTCCGCCGCGGAGCTGCTCTCCTCCTCATTAAAGCTCGGGGAAATCATTATTAAGGACGGCTTCCGCCCCGATTTTATCGTTGGTGTCTGGCGTGGCGGCACCCCGGTCGGCATTGCGGTGCAGGAACTGATGGATTTCTGCCATATCAAAACTGATCATATCGCCATCCGCACCTCAAGCTATACGGGGATCGCCGAACAACAGGCTTACGTCAAAGTTTACGGCCTTCATTACCTGATTGAAAATATGAACCATGAAGACAGGCTTCTGATCCTCGACGATGTGTTTGACAGCGGCCGCAGCATCAACGCCATCATTCATGAACTGGAAGTGCAGATGCGAAAAAACATGCCGCTCGATGTCCGGGTCGGCACCGTTTATTATAAACCGAGCAAGAACCTCACCACCCGCATCCCCAATTATTTCGTCCATAAAACAGAAGACTGGCTGATTTTCCCCCATGAGCTGGATGGCCTGACGGACGAGGAAATTACCGCCAACAAACCCGACGCTGACATGCTTGTCCGCCTGCGCCGGGCCTGCGCAAAAAATCTTTACTAAAAAAAATAAAGACGGATCCGCTATTCAAGCACCCCGGATGCCGCCACCTTGAACGCACCGTCACCCACATATTCCTCCATCACCACCTGACGCGGAATGTCATTAACATGGGGCAAATGGGTGGAATGGAGCATTTCAATTTTCCAGTCGTGCCCGTCCTTGACCACCACGGCGCTTTCAAGCCAGGCAAGTGACATTTTTTCCCCGTCCGCACTTTCAAAGTCAGACCGGTACCAGAAACTTAAACTCACCGAGTTTCCGTGATTGCGGCTGTCAATGATGGAAAAATAATTGCGCCGCGCCATCACGCCCTCGGTCTTTTTCGTCTCGCGGATCAGATCATCCATCGTTTCGATCTTGCCATTGATCAGATACTGAAAATCTTTCGTGCCATACTGGCTCATATGATGATAATTATAGGCCGACATGGCGGCGAATAATTCCTCAATCGCGTTAAAGGGGCCCGTCGCCTGCGCCGATGCCCCGGCGCATGTCATAATAAAAACGGCGGCTAATGTACTAAAAAATTTCATGAAAATTCTCCGATATTTTTTAACTCGAAAAGACTGCAAAATAAGGGAAAAGCTTAGGAAGATAATATGTCTGAAATGAGGCGTTTTTACCGCTCTTTAACCATAAGAAGTGGTCTATGACTTACTTTTCTGGCCTATGATTTTCTTTTTTGACCTATGGCTTTCTTTTTTGATACGCGCGGATAATCCCGAAAAGGCTGATGACGAGCCACGCCCCCTCAATCACCGCCGCGCTTAAATTAAAATCAATGCTTAAGGATATCAGGATCAGCCCCGCACCAACGGCATTCATCACCGAATAGGATATGTGCTTAACATCAACCCGGTCAAGCTGGATGAGCGCGTAAGCAACCAAAATCAGCAGCACCCCGATCAGGCCGATAAAATCAAATATCGTCATAATCAAACAGGCTCATTGCTCTGGCTTATTCAAAAGTCGTCACCATTTTTTCAAGCACCGGTTCCGCGTCGGTGATGGTGACCTTAAACATCTGCTCATAATCGCTTTCATCAAGCTTGGGGATACTGACCCCGCTTAAGAGCGACGCCAGGTCCGGTGTGCTTGAACTATGCGCCACGATCAGGAACACGCCTTCCTGTTCCTTTAACTGTTCGGCAAATGTGGCAAGGTCGTCTGTGCTGAACGGCTCAATCGCGACCCCCTTGGCCGCCGCTGTCACCGTCGCCGTCATGATGGTGCGGTGGGTCATGGTTGAATAAACGCGGGCAATCGGCGTGCCGTCCAGCATCGCGGCAATATTGGCCGCGCGGCGTAACCCCTTCGCGGTTAGCAGTGGGTCATCGCCGTCCATTTTCTCCGCATGGCGGACCACATAATATGTGCTTTCAAACGCCATTGCCCCCGCGGGCATGCCCACTATGAACAGTGATAAAATTAAAAGTGTAATTTTTTTCATGGAACATCCCCTTTGATTATACCATCTAATATATTTTATGCCGCAGTATAGCCGCCAACGCGCGCCGCGGCAATCGCGCTTTTATTCCCATTTCGCATTTTGAAGCACGACGCGGTACCCGTCCGGGTCCTCGTATGTGCGGCCCTGAACGTCCCAGTACGGGTTGAATGATTTAACTGGGGCGTATCCCGCATTTTCCATGCGGCTTACCGCCCCTTGCCATTCGGTATGGTCAGGCAGATAAAAAATGATCAGATTGTCTTCCGTCGGTGCCTTTCCCGCCACATGGTCGTGGGACCGCGTAAATTCAAAATGATACGGCCATCCCTTTTTCCCCAGCATGATACCGTCAAAACCGTTATGACCTAAAAAGCGGTCAATAATTTCAAATCCCAGCCCGTTCCGGTAAAAACACACCAGCGCCTCCAGATCATCACTCGGCCTGGCCACCCTTAATATCGGTGGATTTGTCATTATATTATACTCGTCATAGTATCATTCACCATTTGCGCATTCACCGTGGTTATAAAACTCATGAAAACAGCCAGCATAATAAGGGGAATTTTAATCATTACCAGTTTTTTCATGTAACCTCCCCTTAGATTATGTCACCCTGATTTTTAACCTATATTGAAATGTTGAACTAACCAAAAAAGTCATATGTTGATAAAATTCTTAATACAATATATTCTAGAATTTAATATAATATTATACAACTTTTCTAATTAACGTTTTGGTTGTAGGATATGGTAATGTCTGGGGATTATTTATGACATACAAGCCAAAAATTAAACAAAGCCTAACTGGAAGAGTTAGGAATTTTAACTTACCTCCCACCGCAGAGAACTGCCTAATGCCAGTATATGAGGCAATTAGCAATGCTTTATACGCTATTCAGCATAAGTATCCAGATAATTGGGCAGATACAGGAGTAATAGAAGTTGAAGTATTAAGAAAAGTTGAGAAAGATAATGGAAATTCTTCAGCTATTAATCCCGTAATAGGTTTTGTAGTTTCCGATAATGGGGTTGGGTTGGAAGACGATCTATTTGATTGTTTTCAAGAATTGGACACAGAGTATCGTGCAGATAAGAACGGTAGAGGAATTGGAAGGTTATCATGGCTAAAAGTTTTTAAAAATGTAAGCCTCGTATCTATTTTTACTCGTGGATCAAAAAAAATACAAAGGTCCTTTACGTTCCAACTTTCTAATAAAACGCCCTTTAAAAATTATGAGGAAGAGATTCAAAAGGATCTTGCTAAAACGGGGACAATTGTTCACCTGAATAATTATATTGATATATATTTCACTAAATCACCAATCAAACAAAAAGATATTCAGAATAAATTGATATCTCACTTTATTTCAATATTTGCTCAACCTAAACGGTTGCGTATTAATTTAATTGATGAAGGTAAGGTAGAAAATCTTTCGGACTTATTTTTTAGGTCAATTGTAGGGAACAAAAAAATCGAAGAGATTTATATAACAGAAGATAAAATTGGTATAATTGAACATATGTTATTGCCAAAGAATATAGCCCCTATTGGTAATTCGATAATCTATTGTGCGGCAGAGAGGTCGGTTATCACTACATCAATAGATGAAGTGATAGGTATGAAGCATTTGTCTGATAATGATCATGGAAGTTTGATATACATCGGTCTAATTTCAGGCGAAGTTTTCGATGATGCGCTAAATCACGAGCGTACTTCATTTGATTTTGGTGACATTAATTTTGAGGAAGTAAATAAAATTTTTGTAAACAAATCGAAAGAGTATTTGGAACCATACTTAAGTGCGAGACGTACAGCTAATAAAATGTTGTTTGAAAGTGTAGTATCTGAAAACCCGATGTATTTATCGGTAGTTGAAGATGTTGATAAATATATTGAACAAATGCCTCTTAATTGGGACGAAACAAAGCTTGTGCAAGATGTTGCTGTAAAGAGATATAGAGCCAAGAAAAGACTAACGAAACAAATAGAAAAATTAGATGAGAATGTAAATAAATTTTCAGATGAAGAATATTTAAGTGAAACTAAAAAAATTATTAAAAATCTTAGTGACACTGAGAAAAGTTCACTAGCTCAATATGTTGTGGAAAGAAGACTGGTAATAAATTTATTAAAACAGAGAAGAAAAATAGCTTTTGATTCTGGTAAACATAATTACGAAGAATCTGTACATGAAGTCATATGTCCTTTAGGGGTCACAAACGATGTGATTGACTATGATGACCATAATTTGTGGTTGATTGATGATAGATTAGCTTACTACTCGTTTGTAGCATCTGATAGGCCTATAAGTAGTTTTTCAAGCGATACATCTACGCCAACAGAGGAAGAATTAAATCATCGTGAAGAGCTTGGTGAAATAAAAGCATATAGCGACACCGGCGAACCCGATCTTTTTATTTATAAATACCCACTTCTTTTTAGAAGAAAAAATACAAACGATTCAGTTACGATAGTAGAGTTTAAAGCCCCTGGGAAAATTAAGTATTCTGGTGCTGTAGGGGATAATCCAATTATGCAAATTAGAAAGTACATTATAACTTTGAGAAAAAGGAGTTGTTATGATGTAGATGGAAATAAAATTGCGGATATTACAGAAAGAACCCCATTTATTTGTTTCTTAATAGCTGAGTCATCTCCACAGTTAGACAACTTGCTGAATGCTTCAGGAATAACACAAAGTACTATAGAGGGATATGGCCGGTATGGGTTTTTTAAAGATTTAAATGCTTATTTTGAATTTATTCCATATGATCAGGTAATAAGGAATGCCGAATTACGAAATGAAGCTTTTTTTAAAAAGTTAGGTCTTTCAATTTAGTTATCATTTAAGAATCCTATTATTTTTCTCGCCAAACATTTTTTATTTCTTTGAGACTACTTTAACAGATAAGCAAGTCTGACTTAATCATTGTTATATGAATCTATAGCGATTTTGATTTTTAAAAGATTATTTTCCTCCTACCCCACCATTTTCATCGCATTTTCAAGATCAGTGATTAAATCCTCGACATTTTCAATGCCGACCGACAGGCGGATGATGCTGTCGGTGATGCCGGCTTTTTCGCGGTCTTCCTTCGGGGTGGCGGCGTGGGTCATGCTCGCCGGATGCTGGATCAGGCTATCGACATTGCCGAGCGACACGGCAAGGGTCGGGATGGTGACTGCATTGGCGAAGGCCTTGCCATTTTCAGCACCGCCCTGTTCCCCGTCGATCAATTCAAAGCTCAGCATGCCGCCGTATCCGTTCATCATCTGTTTTGTCGCAAGCGCATGATAAGGGTTATTTTTTAGCCCCGGATAATAAACATGTTTCACTTTCGGCTCACGTTCCAGCCATTCGGCAATAGCCTGCGCGTTTTTGGCATGGCGCTGCATACGAATTTCAAATGTTTTAAGGCCGTTATTAATCAGCCAGGTGTCCTTGGGGCTGGGGGCGACCCCCAGCATTTTATAAGTGAGCCCGACGCCTTTACCGCCCGGGTGCATATAATCCAGATGGGTGCTGACGATGGCGCCGCCGATCACCTGACCATGGCCGCTGATATATTTTGATGTGCTGTGGACCACCACATCACAGCCAAGGGTCAGCGGCCGTTGATGATAGGGTGTGGCAAAGGTGTTATCGACCATCACCCACATGTCGTGTTGGTGCGCCGCTTTCACCAACCTGTTCAGGTCAATAACCTCAAGGTTCGGGTTTGACGGTGTTTCCACAAACACCAGTTTCGCGTCCGGATTGGCGGCGATCACCGCATCCATGCTGTCCGGGTCGGTCGCCTGTTGCCAGATCACGGTAATGCCAAGGCGCGGGGCCAGTTCATTAAAAAATTTGAATGTGTTGCCGTAAAGGCCCATTTGCACAATCGCCTTGTCCCCGGCGCCGATCCGCGCCAGCACTGCCGCCGATGTCGCGCCCATGCCCGATGATGTGACCTTGCCCATGACAAGTTCATTTGGCGCCTTATCCGGGTTGGCACGGATCAGGTCGATCCCCTCCATATAGGCGATTTTGTTGGCCAGATGGTCCATATTCGGGTTGTGGGTGCGGGTGTAGGCATATCCCTTTTTCCGGCCGGCGAAGATATCGGCCCCTTCGTCAACATTTTCAAAGCCGAATGTTGATGTCTGGTATATGGGCATGACATGCGAATGTTTATCGTGTGATCCTTCGCCCACATGGTTGACCACGGTGCCCATGCCGTGTTCGGGCTTTACTTTGTCTTTCATTTATTTTTATCCTTAAGCATCTGACATAACACTGTTATTTTAAATTTATAATAAAACCGGTTTATAACAAATCGGTTCATAACAAAATCGGGACCTGGCATTCCTCGTCCGTGGTTTCCTTCAGCACATCAAGCATGAGGGCGATCATTTTGGCGCGGACCTCGTCAATATTGCCTTCATGGATGGTGATATTTTCCTCTAGCCCCGCGGCAAGGTTTATGGGCAGCGCGACAGCACCGAAGCTCATCCCCAGTTCCCCGGCCAGATACACTTCCGGGCAGGCGGTCATACCGACCACATCTCCGCCGAGCATCTGATACATTTTAATTTCCGCCGGGCTTTCAAAGCGCGGGCCGTTGGTCGCCACGTATGTCGCCCCGTCATGAACATTGATGCCGTGCCGGAGGGCCAGTTCAATTGTTTTGGCGCTTAAGGTGGGGCAGAATGGCTTGCTCATTTCCACGTGGCCGATGCCGCGCTCGATTTCATCAAAAAAGCTGAACGCGCGCCCCGATGTAAAATCAAGAAAATCGCGTAAAACCGCAAGCTCCAGCACCGGATAGCCGCGGCTGATGGCGCCGACCGCATATGTCGCCATAATCCTGCTGACGCCAAGATCCTTAAGCGCGCGGATATTGGCGCGGTAATTCACTTTATGGGGCGGGGTTGTATGCTTGACCCCGTGCCGGGTCAGGAACACCACATCCTTATATTCGCCCTTGCCTAAATAGACCATGGCCTCGCCATAAATATTGCGGATATGTTTTTCCTCCACCTCAATCCCGGGAAGGTTATAAATTCCGGTGCCGCCGATTATTGCCACTGTCATGGGGTCTCTTCCTTTTTTATTTTCTCTTTTTTTCTTTTTACCATGTTTTATAATTCTTAAGCGTATAGGGGCTTAGAACCCCGAGGACCGTGACCACGCCGGCCACATATTTGGGCGGGGTGATATCGAATGTCGGGTAGCGGGCGCCGATCACGTCAATGGTGGTGGGCTGGCCCAGCGCCTGTCTTATTTCGGCGGGGTCGCGTTCCTCAATCACGATGTCAGATGCGGTTTTTTTATTATCGTCCCGCCCCCAGGCAAACGCGAAATAGGGGATATCATGGGCGTGGGCGCTGATCGCGTTTTGGTAGGTGCCGATTTTATTGCACACATGCCCGTCAACGGTGATCAGGTCGGCGGCGGTGATATATTTCTGGATATTGCCCTCGCTCATGATATGGGCGGGCATATTGTCGGTGATCAGGTTGACATCAATTCCTAACTCATGAATGGACGGGGCGGTGAGCTTCGCGCCCTGAAGGTATGGTCTCGTCTCCGGCGCGTAACAGGTCAGCTTCTTGCCGTCCCGCGCCGCAAGGGCGAGGGAAAGCAAAAACCCCGCTTCGCCAAAACACATGGTCAGGATCCCATCCCCATCCTCGATCAGGTCGGCCATGGCCCGCGCCCGCAGCGCA
Organism: Alphaproteobacteria bacterium; assembly: GCA_020446675.1. Classification (GTDB taxonomy): domain Bacteria; phylum Pseudomonadota; class Alphaproteobacteria; order Sphingomonadales; family Emcibacteraceae; genus Pseudemcibacter. The sequence continues at coordinate 104,537 of JAGREE010000011.1, forward strand.
TAATTATCATAAATTGTATTTTTTATCGCCTCGATCCGGTTTTTGATGGCGTCGTCCACGCTTGTGCCCTGGGCTTCGGCTAAGTCGGCCGCCTCCAGCACCTCATCAAGGCGGAGGCTCATCGCCGTGTTGGTCGGGCGGGTGGCGACCAGCGTGTCGCGCGCCGCCTTTAACGCCGCCGGCCCATCATTGGCGACAATCCTCATCGCATTGACCGCCGCCATCCATGGGCCGCTTCCTTGGGTCACCATATCCTTTATCGCCTGCGCCACTTCATCAACGCTTTCGCAGGTGACATAGTCTTTTTTAAACGGGTACTGACGTCGGTCGCCGATCCGCACTTTGCCATTTTCAAACCGGGCAATATTTTCAGGGTTCACGACAAAGGGCAGCAGCGCGTAAATCCCTTCCTTCTCCGCCGGGGATTTGCCGGATGGTTTTTCCGTGATTTGGCCCTTTTCGGCCGCCCATTTGGTAAAGCCGCCCTCGATATGGCAGACATTTTTAAGCCCCACATCCTGCGCCGCGTGGGTGGCCAGCGCGCTGCGCCATCCCTTGTTACAGTAAAAGACAAATTTATGATCGCTCTCAAATATCTTTTTATAATAGGGGCTATTCGGGTCAACCCAGAATTCGGTCATGCCGCGCGGCATATGAAACGCGCCGGGGATCATCCCCTCCGCGCCGATTTCCCGGATATCGCGCAGGTCGACAAAGGTCACCTTCGGGTCATCAAGCGCCAGTTTTGCCGCCTCCACGCTGATGGTTTCAATATGTTTGTTGGCGTGGTCCACCAACTCCTTGCTTGTTTTTGCCATTTTCTTTGTCTTATCTTGTTATGTCGTTTAGCCCGCAAAAAACTTTTGGGAAATTGAATATTTTACTATATGGTTTTAGCCGTCATTAGAAAACAAAATTATGGGACTTATGGATGATAAATAAATGGTGGGCGGCGCCTCTCTGCTTTTTTGCGTTTCTGGTTTCGGCCTGTGCTGAACAACCGGAGATTGAAAGTAAAGATACACAATTTCTCGTGGTTGGCAAAACCGCCAATTACCGCCAGGACCCCTCCGGCATGCAAGCCATGCTCAACTATCATTTCTTCGCCGAAATCTTTGTCAAATCCGGCGGCCATATCACGAACGGAACATTAAGCAACCCCGCCATCGGCACCATGACATTTGCTGATCATCCTGTTGTCCTTGAAACCCATGGCGGCCGTTATGGCACCGAAGCGGATCTGAACGCGCTTTATCCCAACGGTGAATATATGTATCAATATACGGAATCCGATGGTCGGGTTCTTCATATTCCCGTCATTCTGTCCAATAAGGATGACGGCAAAACCCGCATTCCAAAATCCCCCGTCATCACATTATCGCAGAACGGCACTGTTGTTTCCGCCGATATTGTGGATCCTGATCAGGATCTGAAGATTTCCTGGACCCCGTTTAGCGAGGGTGGGGCAGATGAAAACGGTTTTGTCGATGATCTGATCTTTGCCGTGGTCGGTAATTGTAAGGGCGAAAAAATATTTCACAGCGGCGTGCCGTTTGGCGGGGGAGAGCATTTAACATATGTTGATAAGGATGTCACCATTGATAAAAGCCTGCTCTCACCCGGGGAAGTTTTTCAGGTATCCGTCGAACATGCTGTGATGAATACAAATTATGTCGGCAATGTACCGACCATTGCCACTTATGCCTCAACTTCATTTCTTGATTTTCATACAACGGGCGAAAATAAAAATGACTTAAAATGTACCCCGCTTCCCGTTCAGATGGATAAAGGGCAAACAGACAGGAGCTTAAAAGGAACTATGGATCTTCCAAAAATTGATGAGCAGGTCACCATGCTTTATTACAGTGCTGATGACTGGGATAAAGCGGTGCAGTTTTATGGTGGCGATCTTAAACTTAAAGCAACATTGGATGATGATTGGGTGAAAATTTTTGCTCTGACCGAAAGTGCTTTTATCGGCGTTGTCAAGGAAAGCGACGGCGGGTTCCATAAACCCATTAAGGACAGTGCCGTAATGGTCAGTATTGTCTCGAAATCAATTGATGACTGGTACAGCGCAATTTTAAATGCCAAAAACATCAAAGTTGAACATGAACCCTATGATAGCGATACGGCACCAATCCGAGCCTTTCTGATCCGTGATCCGGGCGGGTATACGGTTGAATTTTTCCAATGGACAAATAAGTCAGAATGATTAATCAAATAAATAAGGCGCTGAAATTAATCAGCGCCTTTTCATTGCAAATGTGATTTTTAAATCAGTATCCTATATTATTTAGGCATTCTTTGCGCACGAACATCAACTTCGATATTCCAGGCAGGAACTGCTAACCCGGCAACCTCTACCACGGCACGAACCGGTTTGTTTGGTTGATCATCAGTGCCAAAAAATTCTGCGAAAGCTTTGTTGAAACCGGCAAAATCCATTTTGCCCATTTTTGGGTCGGCAACCAGATATACACGAACCATAACAATATCACCCATGCTCCAACCAGCTTTTTCAACGGCTTCTTTAATGCTGTTGAATGTGCTGCGAGCCTGTGTTTCTGTGTCACCATAAGTTTGTTGTTCACGTGGTGCATCAGGGTTCACTGCTCTTGGGCCCTTACCACTTACATAAAGTGTTTCAGCGCCAGCAGGTACTTCAATAGTTGAATAAAAGAAGCGGCCTTCATCATTGCGCTTGACAGCATCCTGAGCGTTTGCTGAAAAAGCGGCAAAAATTGTAGCACCACTTAAAGCTGCGGCAGCGATGATTTTGATTAGTTTTGACATTATTTTCTCCCTTGGAATTCAATTCAGCATTCTGCGAATGCCGTCAAATAGTAATTTATAGGATTCTTTTTATTTCGCAATAATTTCCGGTATCATTCGAAAAATGTGGATTGTCAAGTTAGTTGCCAGGACCAAATCCATCATCTTCCTCTGATACCATTTCAATTGCATTATCCACTTCGTCCTGTGTGACTTCTTCTGCTTTATTGCCCCAACTGTTACGAATGTAGTTAATGATTGTGGTAATTTGTTCCGGTTCAAGATCGCCGATAAAAGTCGGCATTCCGGCTCTACCTTCCAAAAGAAGGTAAATAACTTCTTCTTTATCTCCCTGAACAAATGTATTGCCTTTGAGGGCAGGGTATACGTCTTCAAAACCTACCCCACCGGGCTGATGGCAAGCTTCGCAATAATCAGTAAAAATTTGCGCCCCATCTTCTGAAAAATCCTGCGCCGATGCTGTTGATAGGAAAATTAAGGATCCCATTAAGGCAATAAATATTTTAAAATAATTTTTCATTTTAAACCCACTATTTTTCTCGTTAAATTGCCACTGTTATTTAATTATTTTAAATGTTTGTGACTATATTATGTCCTCTAGTTAGCAGTATTTATGCTTGTTGTGCAACGCGCTTGTCAATCACTTCCATAGTAGACCATGCTCCTTCAATAGCACCAGCCATCCAGCCACTAAGAGCAGGCGATGCAATATTTCCAGAAATGAATATACGTTTGTCACCTTTTTGCATGACAGGGAATGCTCTTTCCTGTCCTCTACGTGACCAGCTTTCCCAGCCTGCCAATGCATATTTCATTTTATGCCAGGAGACGCACATCGCTTCGCCTGTGAAATGGTTTCTGTATTTGCCAGGGTGGAATTTTTCACCTGTAGAAATGGCAAATTCAACACGGTCTTTTATTGATAAATTACTGACACTAACGGCACCGCCACCCATAGCATAATATCCTAGAATAACGCCGGTATCACCATGAGCGGAGCCAAATAAATTGCCTGATGGATAGCTTAACTGACTACATTCAGGGATGTCTGTGTGATTTACGCCGCCATAAATCATATCATCCTGCTCCCAAAAACGGCGGTTCATTTCTACGCCCATCTTGCTGGCAGGATTACTGCGCGTCGTCAGCAGTGCCTGTTTGAAATCTTCACTTAGGTTAGTATTGATTTTTGCTAGAACGCCAAGAGGCATTGTCGCGATGACATAATCACCTTTTACGGTTTTGACTTTGCCAGTTTTTGTATTTGTATAAGTGATCTCAACACCGTTATCATCCTGAATAATGTCTGTCACTTCTGACATATACTCTATCTGATTTTTCTTAAGTGCTTTTTTTAATCCCAGTGCAATCTGATCCATTCCTCCAACAGCCTGGAACATTACAGCGGGATGGTCTGCTGTTTCATGACGACTTGCCTGAGCAATTGAAAAAACATCAGCCATTTCATAGGGGTCTGATAATTTACCAAAGTTTGTAGCGGCACCTGGATATGAAATGTAGCCACGAGCACGGTTTGCACGGTAATTCAGTTCTTTATTGTCAATTAACCCTGAACGCTTGAGGTGTTCAAGTAATTTTTCCTTATCTTCCTGTGTAATGAGGCTGTCTAAGGCACCCTGATCTGCAACTTTGGCCAATAATTCTGCTTCATATCCGGCAAAGTCAACATCAGCATATTCCTGACGAATTGGAACACCTTTAAATGGCCCTTCTTTATTTTCGTAATAATAATAGGCTTTACCTGATTTATTGACCATTACTTCAAGAGGAACACCCATTTGCTGAGCATAATATATTGTTGATCTGTGCTCTGCCGGAATACGCCAGGGACCATAATTAACGTAATTTCCCTCACGGAAATTACAGACCTGTTTTTCACCGTCCAATTCTTCAATTACTGATCCTTTGCGGGCAGAAACACATCGTCCGCCTGCATAATCATTGGCTTCTATAATATGCGTATTATAACCTTTCTTGCCCATTTCATAGGCAAGTACCATACCGGCCAAACCTGCACCCAAAATGATTATTTTTTTACCTTTACCATCATTTGACATTTCGGGTGGACGATCCGCCTCTGATGCAAAACCAATGTCCCAACCTTGCATGGCTGTCATCACAGCAGCTGTGCCACCTATCATACCAACAGATTGCAAAAAGGATCTTTTCGTCATTCCTGATGGCTTTTGACCAATGCTTTGCAGTGACTTTTCAGTTTCCTTCATTTTGTTCCCTCAAATTTTTTACTAAAATTTTTATGCTTTCTCTATATTTTCTATACTCTTTATAGATTTAGGATCAGCATAAAATTTAACCTCAATATTAATGTTACATTATCATATAACATTTGATCATATATCACTAAAATTCAATTTGCAAATATTCTGTTGCCATATTCAAAAAGTATATAATTCTTTGGTTAGTAATTGTCTAGATTTTTATTAGTTTACATATAACCAATTATCAATAAGCCAGATAAAATAAAGGTTTTCTTTTAAAATTAAAGAAATAATTTTAAAATATTTATTATTTAGGAAATATCAGAGGACAAGCGGCGGTCTTTTAATATCTACTTCGAAAACAAGTTCATGGCCTAAATTGTTACCGCATTGAAACTTAAAGGATAATCCACGTTTATCGGGCCGGTAAGACAGGAGAAGCCGATTCGGCAGCCCAATCGAAATTTCATCATCCTGAAAAGATAAAAATTGTGTTGTGTCCAACTCAACGTTTAATTTCATGGTTTTTCCGCCTGGAAAAACTGATTCCTGAAAAAGGTGATTTTCTACCAGAAGCTTTTCAAACTCTTCCTTACTCAGTCTAAGGCTGGTCTTTTGTGGTTCTAACTTTAATTTCAAATCAGCCCCCTGTTGAAGACAGATTGGTCATAATGCCGGTATCGCCCATTGCCAGGAAATGTGAGGAGGCTTTATATTCTAGCTGTTTATGAATAAGGGCTTTGAGAGGTTCTTTTTGATCATCACTTTGTAGTTGATGGCGAAGTGGAATTCCAATATTGCCAAAAAGGCATAATCTAAGATCACCAGAAGAGGTAATTCTCAACCTATTGCATCCTGTGCAGAAATCCTTTGAATAGGGAGCAATAATACCAATTGATCCCTGATAATTAGGATGTGTGAAATTAACGGCAGGGCCATCACCAATGGCGCGTAAATTTTCCACCCAACCACGTTCAAGCAATTGGTTTCTGATATGGTCAGCAGACTGATGAAATTTATTAAAATACGTCAGATTGTCACCTGTCTGCATCAGTTCGATGTAACGAACACTGATACGTGTATCTTTAATATAGTCAAGATATAGATCAAGTTCGTCATCATTAACACCTTTAAGCAAGACGACATTAATTTTTACTTTTTCGAACCCAACTTCAAGAGCTTTGTCAATACCAGCACGAACTTCATTCATCCTGTTATGACCGGTAATGTCGTGGAAACGTTTGGCATTCAAGCTATCAATGCTTATATTGACAGCATTTAATCCTGCGTCATGCCATTCTTGGGCATGTTCTTTTAATTTATAGCCATTTGTGGTGAAGGCCAGAGTTTTAATTTCAGGTCTTTTTGAGATCATACGGGCAATTTTGGTAAAATCCTGACGAATAGTTGGCTCTCCACCAGTGAGCCTAATTTTCCAGACGCCAAGTTCAATGAAAGCATCTACAAGTCTGTCAATTTCATCAAGACGCAAAAAATTTTCATTACCAGTTTTTTTGTAACCATCGGGCAAACAATATTGGCAACTAAAATTGCATATTTCTGTTATCGAAAGGCGCAAATAGGGGAATGTTCTGTCAAATTTATCAACAAGCATTATTTATTCTCTTTTCCAAATACGGGAGGCCAAAATGTTTCCATATTAACCCGGCGGATTTATTTCCGCGGCCAGATTATCCTGTCAATCCTGATTTAGATAATAAGGCTTCAGAGTTGTTAAAAGTAAGACTATCATATATTTTGATTTGAAGAAATACCAGTCACAAAAATTTTATTATGCTGTAATTTAATCAGAATTATTCATTTGGGAAAATGATTGATTAAAACGGCCTTCTTGAGTTCAGAGCTGTGGTCAGAGTACCATCATCAAGATAATCAAGTTCGCCACCGATTGGAACCCCATGAGCTAGCCTTGAAACAGTAATGTCCAAATGCTTTAGTTGTTCTGTTATATAATGGGCAGTTGTCTGACCATCCACTGTCGCGTTTGTGGCAATAATAATTTCATTCAATTCCGGGGAGGTTGCGCGTTCAATAAGCGATCTTATGTTCAGATCATCAGGGCCAATACCATCAAGCGCCGACAATGTGCCTCCAATAACATGATATAAACCTTTAAACGAGCCGCCCCGTTCAAGAGCCCAAAGATCAGCGACGTCCTCAATCACGCAAATAATACTTCTGTCCCTTTTAGGATTTTCACATATATGGCATGGATTCTCAACATCAAGGTTTCCGCAAACGGAGCAAGGATGGACATTCTCTGCCACACTGGATAGAGCATTCGCCAATGGCCTCATTAAGCTATCTTTCTTTTTAATAAGCTGCAGAGCAGCCCGTCTGGCAGAACGAGGACCCAGGCCGGGAATTTTTCCCAGCAGGTTAATCAAATGATCAAGTTCATTATTATTGGATGGCGTTTTATACATAAATTAGTCTTTAGAATGGTAAATTAAGTCCTTCAGGAAGATCAAGTCCACCAGTTAATTTTGCCATTTCGTTTTTGCTAAACTCGTCTACTTTTCTTTTCGCATCATTAAAAGCAGCGACAATAAGATCTTCAACCATTTCTGTATCATCACTATTGAAAATACTTGGATCAATTTTTAATGAACGTATTTCAAATTTGCCGTTCAGTGTTACATTGACAAGTCCGCCGCCAGAAGTTCCTGTATGCTCAGATTTTTGCAGGTCTTCCTGCATTTGAGCCATCTTGCTCTGCATCTCCTGCGCCTGTTTCATCATTTTGCCCAAATTCTTCATGGCATTGTCCTTAAATTATTGGAATCTATTTTTATGATATAGAGACTTAGTCACTATCATCAAGACCGAATTCATCCGCACTGATTAAATTATCCAGGTCAATGTCATCAATAGGCATTGAAAATACATCATTGATTTTTCTGATATCTGAAATTGTTGAACCTTCAAATTGATTTAACACAGCTTTGATCAGATCGTTATTCTTGACCATATCTTTTAAAGCTTCCAGCTCGGCTACATCCTTATCATGTAATGTGTCTTCTCCCAATTCAGAAGACAATGAAATCACCCAGTTTTTTCCGGTCCATTTTTTTAATTCGGCAGACATTCTGCCCGCAATATTTTTAGGGACGCGGGAATTTGGCCTGATATCAATACGCCCAATGCTATAACTTACCAAATGTACATTATCGTTAAGATGAAAAGCTATTTCGGGAATAGCATTTTTTTCAAATAACTTTACCAATTCTGCAAAAGTTGATGGTGCTTCAATATAGTTATTTTCTGAAAGAGGATTAGGATCTCCTATACTTATTGCGACCTGTCCACTTCCCTGAATCACACTGAATGCTTTAGGTGCATTGGGGCTTGATGACTGATTTTGATGAGTTGATCCCTTAGCTGTTGTCCCATTGCTGCCAGAAGCTGTTTCTGTTGAGAGAGTATTATAAGCTTTAGGATTATTCTTTAATTGCTTCACGAGGTCTTCAGGCGAAGGCAGATTGGAACTATAAGTCAGCCGGACAATGACCATTTCTGCAGCTGAAATCGGATTAGGGGAAATGCGTACTTCTTCAGCACCTTTTAGCAGCATCTGCCATGTACGGGTTAGCACTGGAATAGAGAGGCCTCCGGCCATTTCTAGCCCCTGCTTTCGTTCTGCTTCTGATGTGACCAGATCGTCTCCGGCGTCTGGAACAACCTTAAGACGGGTAAGCCAATGTGTAATTTCCAGCATATCCTGAATAATAACAGCAGGATCCGCACCGTGGTGGAACTGATGGCGCAATTTTGCCAATGCATCAGCCGTTTTTCCCTGCAATATGTCATTATATAAATCAAAAATCTGTGCCCGGTCAGCAAGCCCAAGCATATCACGGACCTGTTGTTCACTAACCTTTCCTGCACCATGCGCAAATGCCTGGTCAAGCAAGGACAGGCCATCCCGTACAGATCCTTCAGCAGCGCGGGCAATCATGCCAAGGGCGCTTTCTTCAATTTCACAATTTTCTTTCTCGGCAATTTTAGAATAATGGCCCATTAGTTCCTCAATCGATACACGCCTTAAATCAAATCGTTGGCATCTGCTGAGTACAGTAACGGGAACTTTACGAATTTCTGTGGTGGCAAAAATAAACTTTACATGCCCAGGCGGTTCTTCCAGTGTTTTAAGCAGGGCATTAAAAGCATTGCGCGAAAGCATATGTACTTCATCGATAATATAAATTTTATAACGTGCTGAAACAGAGGCATATTTTACGCCGTCAATAATTTCCCTTATATCATCAACACCAGTCCGGCTGGCCGCGTCCATTTCCATGACATCAACATGGCGACTTTCACTAATGGCAATACAGTTTTCGCATTCTCCACATGGTTCAATAGTTGCTGTACCTTTACCGTCTTTGCCGGTACAGTTTAATGCTTTTGCAATAATGCGGGCTGTTGTTGTTTTACCGATTCCCCGGACCCCTGTCAGGATAAAAGCGTGGGCAAGTCGACCTGTTTCAATAGCGTTAGATAGAGTACGGACCATGGCATCCTGGCCAATAAGTTCAGCAAAATCAACAGGGCGATATTTTCTTGCCAATACTCTGTAGTGGGTGTCCTTGTCGTTGTTTTCCGCCATAAAACTCTGTCTCGAAGCTCAAATGAATCAGTATTGAAATGACTATAAATTTTGTATCGCAGGAATGCTATAGTCGATGTGAAATTATTTTGGTTTTTTTGAAAAGTGAGAGATTGAACGACCCGGCGATCCCGTTACGGCTGCTCCCTTCCGGGCCTGACCGGATTGGCGGGTAAACCGTCCGCCAATCTCTCGCGCTTTATATGGTCTTTTTTACTGTTGATTTCAAGTTAAAATTTGTTTCCAGATTTATGGGGCTGGTAATTTCATTTTATATATGTCACTAAATTGGCAAAAGGTGATAAATGTTTTTTGAAAATTCCTGTATTTTTGCTGAATTCCCACTGGATCCCTGTGATCATATCCGAAGCAATGATGACTTATTAAATGAACTTGCAACCTCGCCAAATGCACGATTTGTTGTAATCAGGCAGGGGGAGGCTTTAATGGATAGGGAAAGCGGCCATCTCCCTGAATATTTCTCCGCTGGCGAAATTAAAAGTGAAATGGTGTTTTTGGGTCAGGATCTGGAACATAGTTATTTTGCAATTGAAATCAGTGACTGTAACTGTGGTCAGTTTCTGGATCTTAGAACCATTGCGCGTACAGCATCAGCCAATGGTTTTTCGCCCGTTCCTTCCCTTCTTGCACGTGCCAAAATGCTACTTGACTGGCACCAACGTCACAAATTTTGTGCCAACTGCGGAGAAAATACAAAAAGTGCAAAAGGCGGGTATGTACGTATTTGTCCCGCCTGTAAAACAGAACATTTTCCTCGGGTAGATCCTGTCGTTATTATGATGATTATTTATGATGATAAATGCCTACTTGGCCGGAGTAAGCATTTTGCGCCCGGGATGTATTCGGCACTTGCAGGGTTCATGGAACCGGGTGAAACCATTGAAGAAGCAGTACGAAGAGAGGTGATGGAAGAAGCCCATATCAGAGTGGGTGAGGTAAAATATATAAAAAGTCAGCCATGGCCATTTCCTTCATCTTTAATGATTGGAACCATAGGTAAAGCTCTAAACAATGTTATTGAAGTGGAAAATGACGAACTCGAACAGGCACAGTGGTTTGATAAAAATCAAATCCAAAATGTTTTAAAAACAGGCGGTGATGACAAATTTCGTGTGCCGGACAAATTGGCCATTGCCCGACATCTTCTTGAATATTGGTTATACCACTATTAATCAGCTTTCTTGTCAATCCGGTAGGGAGACTGTGGATAACTGCCAAGCATTCTGTATTCATTTGTAAAAAAGGCCAATTCTTCAAAGGCGTCTTTCACGCGTGGGTCATCCGGATGGCCTTCGATATCAGCATAAAACTGTGTAGCACTAATAGCACCATCAAGCTGATAGCTTTCAAGCTTCGTCATATTAATTCCATTTGTCGCAAACCCGCCCATAACTTTATAAAGTGCGGCGGCGGTATTTCTTACCTGAAAGATAAAAGACGTCATGGTTGGGACATCCCGTGGCAGGTATTTTAATTTTTCCCTGGAAAATACAACAAAGCGGGTAGTGTTATGGCTGGCGTCTTCGACATCCTGTCTTAAGGATTCAAGGCCATATATTTCACCTGCAAGTGATGAGGCAATGGCACAGATAGAAGGATCTCTAATTTCCGATAAATGTTTTGCAGCGGCAGCAGTATCGGTGAAAACCTCTCTTCTGATGCCCCAGCGATCAAGATTTCGGCGGCATTGCCCTAATGCCTGCTCATGGCTTATTGCACATTTTAAGTCTTCAAGCTTGGTCCCTGGTATGACCAGAAGATGATGGTTGATCCTTAGAAAATGTTCACCAATAATATATAGATTTGAATGAGGGATCAGGTAATGGATGTCTGCAACACGTCCAGCCACACTATTTTCAATGGGAATGACGGCGTATTTTACGTCTCCTTCATCAACAGCAGTAAGAGCATCTTCAAACGTTCGGCAGGGCATTACATCCATTTCAGGGAAAAGCTGTTTAGCTGCCAGGTTAGAATAGGCGCCAAGTTCCCCTTGAAAAGAAACCAAATTTTCACTATTTTTATTCGACATGGTCTTCACTCTCCAAATATTTGCGCAGTATTCATTTTTAGTCAGAATCTGTCAATCAAAGACCTTATATATTTTTTAACAAGGACGTATTAAGGATATTTAATTATTTTATGATTAAATGATACTTGTCTCAGCAGAAAAATATCTGTACATAAGGGGCATAGTGAAGGGTTGATTCTAATTATTTTATAGCTATTTGACAGCTCTTTAAAATTTAACTGTTAATGATTACGGGGATTTACCGTGAACTCACATGATTTCAATAAAGCCGCTATGGGCATTTTAATGTTTATGCTTCTAGCTATTGGTGTCAGCAATCTGACAGAAGTGGTTTTTGAACAAGAGCCTCTGGAAGCAAATGCGTATCCAATTGATACTGCGTCGGTTGCATCAGCAAGTTCTGCAGATTTAGCAACAGAAAAAGGTCCATCAATTGCTGAACTTCTCCAAACTGCAAGTGTAGAAAAAGGTGAGTCAGTATTTAAAAAATGTGCTGCCTGTCATACACCTGAAAATGGTGGTGCTAATAAAATCGGTCCTAATCTGTGGAACGTCGTTGGAAGAAACGTAGCAAGTAAAGCCGATTATGACTATTCGTCAGCAATGCATGAGCATGGTGGAACCTGGAGCTATGAAGCTTTGAACCAGTACCTGACAAGCCCGAAAGATTATGTTCCAAAGAACAAAATGGCCTTTGCCGGTGTTAAAAAAGACACTGACCGTGCATCTGTCATTTTGTATCTGCGTTCTCTTTCCGATACGCCACATGAGCTACCAACAGTAGAGGTGGCAGAAGCACCAGCAGAAGCTGCACCGATAGAGGAAGCTGCACCGGCAGAGGCCACAACAGCGGATCCGATGTAAGGACGATAAAATAAAATAAAAAAAGCCGTCAGTTATCTGGCGGCTTTTTTTTATTTAAAAAATAAGAGAAGACCGTTTAATTGAACTCAAGGGCGGTTTATCTGTCTGAAAGCTGACAATATCAATAACTTCCCTTAATGGATCAATGCTCACTCGCATATGATGGGCATTCGCATGAAGAAGATGCATATCATCAAGCATAATACCGACATGTCCAGGGAAGAAGGCAATATCCCCATGTCTCGGAATCTGATCTTCATCAAGTGCCACACCAAAATCAGCCTCCTGCATATCTGTATCTCTTGGTATTGACACCCCTACAGAGGCAAAAGCGAGCTGCACAAGGCCGCTACAATCAATTCCAGCGTTGCTGCGCCCTCCCCAAAGATAAGGTGTGTATAAAAATTTAAGTGCTTCAGACACCGGGTTTGTACCAAAATCCCCGGAAATATGGGTTGCATAAATCCAGTTGCCATCGGCCAGTGGAACAAATCCGTTTTCCTGATTTTGGCTGATCACCGAAACCTCTGACATCATATGGATCAGGTCAACTGGGGCAGATTTTAAATTAGGCTCCGGATAGATATGTGAGCTTAAAGCACTCACATGATGAGTAGGTGCATGTAAATCCGGCGTGAGACTTTTCAAAGAGCAATATCCGACATAGTTGTCCTTATATGATTGTCCCCATGCCCAGCCGTTTTTAACCTCAAAAACATGAAAAAACTCACCATAAAGCAATTGACTAACCATTGGTGATTTTGAGTCAGGAATTGCATATAAGGCTGTTAGGCCAACAGCAGCCTGATATTTTTCACCGCTGCTATATTGATCAGCTTTTATTTTATCCTTTAACTTTATATCGGCAATATCATTGCGATATGCATTTAATCTTTTATCCATTTTCTAACAGTTATGTCCCCATTTAAATATTGTTCAGTTTAACTTGATTTTCCAGATATGACTTTTCAATCAGTTCTGCAAAATCAGTAAGAAAAACAGCTCCCTTTACTGTTCTTTGAATGAGTACGCTTCGACGATCTTCTTCGTCACGAACTCTTTTAACTAATCCCTGGATACTTAAACTATCAATACAGCGTGTAATTACAGGTTTTGAAACATTTAGTGATGCGGCCAGGCCGCGGACCGTATGTTTCTTTGGCTCCAGAAAGACGATAAGCAAAACACTAAGTTGCCGCGTAGTGAGGTCGGGACCCTTTTTAAATACAATATTTGTAAGGGCCTGTTTCCAAAGCTTTAACCCAGCATGGCCACTTAATTCAAATTCCATTATTAACCCGTATTACCTTTATTGAAGCAGATATTGCCAAGGAAACAGGGGTTTGGCAACTTAATAATTATTCTGAATTACGATCCTGTGCCATAGCGATTGGTCAAAAAATTATACACAGTCCTTAGTCCCATAGCTTCTCCACCAACGGGTTTTCCCGGCCGTGTGCTGGCATTCCAGGCATATACATCTAGATGAACCCAGGGTATATCTTCCCTTACAAATTCTTTTAGGAAGAGGGCTGCTGTGATCGCGCCCGCAAATCCCGTGTTTGCAACATTATTGATATCAGCAATTGAGCTGTGGAGGAGTTTTTTATAAGGGCTGTGAAGCGGAAGTGGCCAGAGGGGGTCATGTTCTTTTTCGGAAAATTTTAAAAGTGCTGCACTGATCTCTTTGTCGTCACAGAAAAAGGGTGGGACATCAGCACCCAGCGCGACACGGGCCGCTCCTGTTAATGTTGCAAAATCAATAACCAGATCAGGACTTTCTTCACATGCGAGAGCAAGGGCATCACATAGCACAAGACGGCCTTCTGCGTCTGTATTGCCGACCTCGATTGTTGTCCCCTTATAACTTTTAATAATGTCACCAGGTCTGAACGCGTTTCCAGCTATATTATTTTCTACGGCCGGTATAAGTACACGAAGGCGGACTGGAAGCTTATTTTCCATAATTATCCGCGCAAGCCCAAGAACATGGGCGGCACCGCCCATATCTTTTTTCATGATCAGCATAACTGATGACGGTTTAATATCGAGACCACCTGTATCGAAACAGACCCCTTTACCAATGAGGGTCAATTTTGGTGCTTTTTCATCGCCCCACTTAAAATCAATTAATCGGGGCTCTTTTTCTGCGGCGCGTCCCACAGTGTGAATAGTGTTAAAACCGGATTTAAGTAAGGCATCACCCGTAGTAACCTTGAACGACGCCCCAAATAAGTCAGATAGATTTTTTGCAACTTTCTCCAACTCGCTTGGACCCATATCACACGTTGGAATATTTACCAGATCGCGGGTAAGGGTCGTGCCTTTTATGATGCTTGAAACCAGATTAAAATTGCAGTTTTTAGGTACTGATAAGACAACATTTTTATTGTTTTTATCTTTCAGGTAATAGTCAAAATTATAATGTGCCATGGCCCAGCCAAATACGGCATAGTCACTGTCATGGCTGCTCAGTTCATTTTCAATGTAATAATTGCCGTCAGGCAGGTTTTCTGCGATTTTGGAAAACAGCCATGGATCATATGGCTCAGAGCCTGTACCCGCAGCAATTGAACGGAAATTTCCATCAGCCTCGGAGAAAAAGATAAGTTCACCGCTTTTCGCTTTGAAATTATGTTTTCGGCACCAGTTTAATTGCTCAGCCGGCAAATGAGCTTGCCATTCATCCAAATGATCGTTTGAAATCAGATTGATGGCAACCGCATTTTCAGGTTTTTCGGTTTGAAGACATTTAATTTCATCTGTATTGATTTGTGTGAGCACTTGTATTCCTTTTAAATTTGATTATTTTAGCATGATAATATCAGAATTCGGAAATTGTTAGGATAATTTGATGGGGAATTTCACTTTAATAATCGGAAATAAAAATAACTCAACCTGGTCATTACGGGCATTTCTGGCTCTTAAGCATGCGAGGGTCGATTTTGATGAAATCATGATAGCCTTACGGCCAAAGCTTGATCGTGAAAAGCTCGATAAGCTAACGCCAGCGGGGAAAGTGCCCACACTAATCGATGATAATGATTACATCTGGGATAGTTTGGCCATAGCAGAGTATATGAACGATTTATATCCGGAAAAATCATTTTGGCCGAAGGATATCAAAACCCGCGCTCATGCAAGATCGGTGTCAGCAGAAATGCATTCGGGTTTTGTTGCGCTCAGAAAAGCTATGCCGATGGCCTGTCATAGTATTTTTGAGTGTCCTGAAATTACAGGTGACCTAAAAAAGGACATCGACCGAGTAAAAAAAATATGGAGCGAATGTCTTTCAAAATATAATAAAGATGGCCCCTATCTTTTTGGTAAATATTCAATTGCCGATATGATGTTTGCGCCTGTTGTGTTTCGTTTTAGAAGTTATCAGGTTGAATTGCCAAAATCACACCAGGATTATTGTCAGTTGATGATTAATCATCCAGATATTAAATCATGGTTGGATGATGCGGACCCTAATGATTCTGCTGAAGCAGATAAATGATCAAAGTTCACATTTTTGTACACTGGCATCGACAAAACTTGTTCTGCCGGCGGTGATGCTGAATCGATATTCAGAACCAGCGGTGATGACACTGTGATAAAGTGGTAAAGTGCCGCTGACTTCCTGTTTATCACCCCCGGGCATCATGAAACTGATAGAGATTTCTTTTGAAGGATCAAACCAGGCTTCTGGGCTGCCATTTTCATTTATTGTCGGACTACCATGACCGGCCAGTGTAATAAGACCACGGTAAAAACTGGCCGTTGATGTTTCCTGAGAAGAAACGGGCGTGAGAATGATAAACCGTTTTGTATCTGTATCAGCGGAACATTTAGAATCTTTTGATATCCCTGCCAAAATTGTCTCCATTCGCTGAATATCGACCCCTTCATTTGCCCTTCTGTTAACAACAGCCAGCAGACTTTTAATGTCTTCATTCGGCAGTAATCTTGAAAGTTGATCAACTGTTGCTTTATCCTTACCTAGTTCAACTTTCAGCTGTTCATTTTCTTCAAGCTGGGTTTCATGACGGGTTTTCCACAAAAGCACTTCTTCCTGTGAAACAGAAATACCAATTTCATAGGCATAATACCCGATGCCGCCAAACACACCGATGATAAGAATGAGTTTGGCAATTCCCAATATGCGCTTAGTGCGGCGTTTTTGAAGTTCTTTTCTACGTACAAGTCCGAGTGACATTAATTTCTCTGTTTTTCTCGTTAAATTTTCCGCTTTATATTATGGGAAAATATCTAAAGTTAAAGTTAAATTATTTTTTGTTATATTTATGACCGCTTTTTTATTATGGTTTAATAAATAAAAATAAAAATCATTTTTACATAGGGAAAAATATGAGGGAAACAGAGGACGTTCATGGCAATGATGCAAAGCTCAAACGTGAAATAGGCCTGATTGCAACCGGATTTCTGGTGTTGAATGGCTCAATAGGTGCCGGCATTTTTGGACTTCCAGGAAAATTAATGGAACAGGCAGGTGTCATCGGACCCTGGCTTATTATTATTTTTGGTACATTTATTATAACGGTTGCCTGGACATTCGCGGCAATAGCCAGCTATTTCAGCTCAACTGGTGGACCGGTCGCCTATGCAAACAGGGCCTTTGGCCCTCTGGTGGGGTTCCAGACAGGCTGGCTTTTATATGTTGGGCGGGTAACGGCGATCGCCGCAAATGTCAATGTTTTGTTTAATTATGCCGCGTTTCTCTGGGAGAGCGCTTCTTCAGAAACAATCAGGTTGATCCTTTTTTTCTTAATAATTGGCACACTTACCGTGATTAATGTGATGGGGATCAAAAAAGCTGTAAAAGCTATTAATATTTTAACGCTTCTGAAAACCATACCAATATTGCTTCTTGTTCTTCTGGCACTCCCTTATATCACGCCGGAGGGAACATTTCCAAAAGAGTTACCCAGTTTTGATGACATGAATGGTCTGGTGTTGCTCATTCTTTATGCATTTGTTGGCTTTGAAGGGGCGCTTGTAACGGCGGGGGAAACCAAAAATCCAAAGAAAACAATTCCACGTGCATTAATAATTGGTGTGTTGGTAATAACGGCTCTTTATTTCTTAGTGTCACTTGCTTACGCAAATGTCGTGGATGAAATCAGCAGTGATATTCCCTTGTTACAAATGGCAGAAATACTTATGGGCAGTACGGGTGGTTTTATCATCATCATTACGGCAATTTTTTCAATACTTGGCAATGCCACAAGCATTGTAATCGCCGCACCACGAATGACATTTGCCATGGCTGAAGAGGGATCTCTTCCAAAATGGTTTAGTGAAGTCAATGAAAAATATAATACACCGGCCAACTCTATCGTATTTCTGGGGGTGCTTGCCTTCCTGCTGGCCATATCGGGTACGTTTGTCAAACTTGCTATCGCCAGCACATTGGCCAGAATGATTGCCTATGCCATTTGTATGTTATCCTTACCGAATATCCGTAAAAAAGCGGATCAGGAAACCAGGGATAATGCAACAAAATTACCAGGTGGGTATATTATTCCTGGGGTCGCTTTTTTTGTCTGCCTTTTTGCCATCAGTCAATCGACTTGGGTGTCATGGAAATATACATTGGGATTAATACTTTTGGGAAGCTTCCTCTATTACTTAAATAAAATAATAGGGAAAAAGGAAAACAGAGATGATTAGATAGCCACTAGGAATTATGCATGAGTGAAGAGGCAAAATTAAAGCGTGATATTGGAATGCTGGCAGCCGGATTTCTGGTATTAAATGGCATTATCGGCGCTGGAATTTTTGGCCTTCCAGGCAGGCTCGCAGAAGTTGCAGGCACATTTAGTCCATGGCTATTCTTGATTTTTGGCATATTAATTTTAACAGTGGTTTGGCCCTTTGCAGCACTTTCCAGCTATTTTAGCTCAACTGGCGGGCCAGTGGCCTATGTATCAACGGCATTTGGACCTCTGCTGGGGTTTCAAACGGGATGGCTTTTTTATGTAGGACGCGTTGCGGCTTTTGCAGCAAATGTAAATCTTCTATTTGATTATATGGCCTATCTTTGGGACGGAGCGTCTCCGGGAATGATTAGAAACATTATGATTCTTATCGTTGTTGCGGGTCTTTCGATTATAAATATTCTTGGCATAAAGCGCGCCATTCATGTCATCAATATTTTTACTCTATTAAAACTCGTACCAATTTTTCTTCTTATTCTGCTAGGGCTACAATATTTAGCGCCGGAAAATTTAGTGCCGCCGGGAATTCCGGATTTTAATAATGCCAATGCGGTTATTTTATTAATTTTCTTTTCTTTTACAGGATTTGAATCTGTATTGGCCTCTGCCGGGGAAACAAAGAATGCCAAAAGAACTATTCCCCGTGCATTGTTAACCGTTTTTATTATTGTGACGATCATTTATTTTCTGCTTCAGCTGGTTTACATAACGGTTGCGCCAGAGATCGAGGGAAGTGCTCCGCTTATCGGTCTCGGGGAAAGTCTCATGGGGCCAATCGGGGGCATTATTGTTATTTTGACAGCTATTTTTTCCATTTTGGGGAATGTTGCTGGTATAGCTATTTTTGCGTCACGCTCAACCTTCGGAATGGCGCATTATGGTTCATTGCCGATGTGGTTCGGGAAAGTAAATGATAAATATTGTACCCCGGCTAATTCCATTATTTTTCAATCAGTTTTTGTATTTATTCTGGCTGTCTCTGGAACCTTTGTTTACCTTGCAATTGCGGGGACGCTTGCAAGGCTGATTGCCTATTCCATTTGCATCCTTGCATTACCTAATGTCAGAAAAAATGCTGATGCCGAAACCGAAGTAAACTCCCTGAAAATACCGGGCGGTTATGTTATTCCCTTCATTGGACTGCTGGTTTGTTTTTTTGCAATATCACAGTCTGAGCTGTTAAGCTGGAAATATCTGATCAGCTTTATAGTGGTGGGGTCATTTCTTTATTTTATGAATGAAAGACTTAAAAAGAAGGCGGTTCTATAAACCGCCTTCCTGAATTAATATTACTCAGGTAATGTCGGATATGTTATCCCCAACTGCTCCATATATGTGTTATATTTACTGGCATCATAATAAAGCTCTTTTAGCTGCGGTTTGAATTTAGCCATAATATCAACATTCTTTTCAATAGCAGGCTTTTCGGTTGCACTGATAAAGGGCACATAAATGGTTTCAGCCAATTGAACATCATTAAAATATTTTCGTGCTTCGCTTAGAAGCTCCGGTTTTAAAAGAAGATCGACCATCGTTCTCGCGATCACCTTAGCTCCTGCGAGAGAGCCTTTATGGGCAACTGGCGTTGCCATCGCAATTGTATTCTTCCAGTTATGACCGCCAAGATTACTGATATTGGCAGGATAATTCAGTGTAATGGTTGGAACCAACCATGAAATATCACCAATATCATCAGAACCGCCACTTACCGGATATTCGGAAGGTCCCTGTATGCCGGCAATTTCCATTTCAAGCCCTTTTTGCTCAGTATCGGCCAGTGCTTGCACAGCTTTGGCAAATGTCTGATCCTTATCATCCCAGATGGGCATGCCGACGGCTTTCATGTTTTCATTAACGGCTTCTGCGATAGGTTTATTATAATGACGTGGCCAGGCCCCGCCTACAACCCGGTGACTGACAGTTGTATCAGTCATTAAAGCAGCACCTTCAGCAGTTTTGTTCAGTTTTTCAAAATTTTCCAGAATATTTTCTGCAGTCATCTCTCTGATATAATACCAGACAGAAGCGATTTGTGGCACGACATTTGGTTGGTCACCGCCATCTGAAATAATATAATGTGATCTTTGAAGCGGGTGAAGATGCTCGCGTCGGGCATTCCAGCCCGCATTCATCAACTCAACAGCATCAAGAGCACTTTTCCCTTTCCACGGGGCAACGGCGCTGTGTGCACTTTCCCCCTTAAATGTATATTCAACCGATATTAACCCGGTGCCTCGGGCAGCGCCCCATGATACGGCGAGTGAGCTTCCCACATGGGCAAATAATACGGCATCAACCCCATCAAACATTCCCTCGCGTGTGAAGAAAGCCTTCCCTGCCAAAAGTTCTTCGGCTATCCCAGGCCAGATTACGATTGTCCCGGGGATATTATCTCTTTCCATCACCTCTTTTAAGGCAAGGGCAGCAGCTATATGCACCGCCATTCCCGAGTTATGACCTTCGCCGTGGCCTGGCGCCCCCTCAATCAGAGGGTCCTTATAAGCCACGCCTGGTTTCTGGGACGCTTTTGGAATGCCATCAACATCTGTCCCTAGGGCGATGACGGGATGGCCACTGCCCCATGTGGCCCACCATCCGGACGGTAGGCCGGCTACCCCTTTTTTTACACTGAATCCATTTTCTTCCAATAGATTTCCAACATACCGCTGAGTTTCAAACTCCTGGAATCCAAGTTCTGAAAAACTAAACAGACTATCCACAATTTCCTGAATTAGTTTTTTATTATTTTCTACATGTTTTGAAACGTCATCCTTCAACGACGCTACTTTTTTGCTGTCCTCTTGAGCTGAAACTGTGGTGTCAAATGACACAAGCAAAAGCAAGATTGTCATAAATATGCGCATTTTCTTCTCCCTTATAAATTGTGGGAATATTATGGTTGAAGATAATGAACCTGTAAAGTTGACAATAAAAAAAGCCGGATCACTTTTGGCTGATCCGGCTTAAAATAAAGTTTATAAATTAATATTAGATATTAGAATGTCCCTTGGAGGGTTAACTGATATACCCGCTGCATTGATGCTTTTCTAATTTCGTTATAATCAACAACACCATTTGAAATATTTCCAACATATTTTGTCAGATGATAGCCATTTTTAGCCTTCAGGATGTTTTTAAGATCGAACCTTAGTTTCATGTCTCCAAATACTTTTTGTTCGATATATAAAGAAGCCTTTGGATTAACAGTTTTTTCCCAATGCTCAATAACGTCTGTTCTGTAGCCGATACCATTCATAGGTGCTTTATTTGTTATGTTAAAGCCATATGACGTACCCATTTCAACTATATCATGCTGGAAAGTGACCAACCATTCATGTTTTTGTTTATATTCGATCGGACGATTCAAAAGTGTGAACGGATCAAGCACATCTGATTCACGTAAAATATATTTACCGCTGATAATAGCATTTGGAAGCTCAATTGCTTTCAGACGCCAGCTACCATTAAATTCAACGCCGTATTCTTTTGCATTACCAATATTACCGGGCAGTGACAATACGGCCATTTGGTAATCATTAGTAGGATTTGCAATTGGATCTGGTTTCCCAATTTTTGCGATGTGATCACGGATTTTATTATAAAAACCCTTAACAGAAATCGATCCCTGATCATCTGCAAATCTGTTTTCATATGCAATTGAGAACTCCCAGGTATCCTCGGGACGAAGTAGAGGGTTACCAGCATCGACCTCGTTATCTTCAACGTCAAAGCTGTTACCGAAATCTCCAAAATCCAGCTGACTGATTTTTCTTTCAACCGTTACACGGATCTGATTTTGCTCGTCAACGTCATAGCGCAGATTCATGCGTGGTTTTAAGTAAAAGAAATTCCGGCTAAAATCCGGGTTCGCAGCATTGATATTATCTTTTTGTGTAATTTCTGACCATTCAGCATTTAATGAACTTTGTAAAGAGACATTAGGTGCGAATGTGTAGTTATGACTACCAAATGCCTGAAAGCGGACTTCCTGAACACTAATATCACTTACTGTGTTAGGGTTAATGACACCAGCCGCATTTCTGCTTGTATTTTTTGTACCAACATCGTTAATGGCGACTTCACCACCTACCTCAATAGTATGCTTCTCAGCAAAGGTGTTGGTTAAAGATGAGCGTAAAATTTTCTCACCATGAGTTCTTTGCGAATAATTTGAACTTGTCGTGGCAAGTGCGGCTCCATTCAACGCACCTTGGAACAAAGTATCCCAGTCATGTTTTCCATGGTTTATCACAAACAGCGTTTTAAGAAGGCCAAGGTCTTCAAACCGGTGCTGGTAATCTCCACCAAATTCCCAATGAAATGGGTTGTGTTCACGATCCCTTACAACAAGGCGGGTATTATTGGCCAGGACAAGATTCTGGTGATCCGTTTCGAGAGTATCATCACCATCAAACTCCAGCTGACCGTTAAGACGGAAAATATCGCCATTTTCAGCGTTATATTCAAGGTTGCTGTTTAAGAATAATTTTTTCCGGTCTTTGTTACTGGTTAAGGCATTGTTTTGTGCCAGAGCGCCAACATTGTTATAAATCGTATCTGCAAAATTCTGACGTGTTTCCTCGAATGCAAAATCAGCACCAAATAAATATTTTAAATTCCCAGATTCACCAGTGTGCGTTACTTTTGCAAGCGGGTCAACACTGCCGCCTTCTGCATAGGCACCACCGGCCGTCCATACAGTGTTTGATCTTGAAGCATTTTCTTTTAAAACCACATTGATAATCAAGCCTTCACTTTGAACATCAAGACCGGCTTTTGTGCCACGGATTAGTTCGATGTGGCTGACTTGGGATGCCTGGATACGCTTTAATTGGAGGCCAAGAGAGTTGGCTTTTCCAGCAATTCTCTTTCCGTCAATCAATATTTGGTCCCCATCGGAACCAAACCCGCGAACGCGACGACCAGTGAGTTCTTCATCTGCCTGTGCCAAAAGCGCAGCAGTTCCTGGTACGCTGCGGAGCATGTCATGAAGAGTTATCGGTTTAAACTGTGTAAAATAGCTCTCTTCATAAACGACAGTAGAGGAATTATCATCTGACATAGTTTGTTGTGCCAAAGCAGTCGTAGACATTAGAGTTGCTACCGATAAGGCAATAATAGATTTATTGGAAAATACCACTGAGATCTCCTCACTTAACTTAAATTATTAAATTTATTGTTTGATTTTTATATAACGATTTCTTTATGTATGCAGTGCGTACATTTATTAAGAATCATTGTCAACATAATTTTTGGAACGTAATATCATAACAATATGTACACGTCTAGATATTAAGTGATCCTAATAGACTAAAGATTATATTATTTCTCAATTTGACTTAGTTCCCTGCTAATATATTGTGTATTGATAGTATAGATTACTATTAAAGGAGTATTCTTGGTTAAATGTACTAATGAACTTAAGAATTCTGATAAAAATAAAAAAACAAACTGAATTTTTTTATGATAGGCTCCTATAAGAATATTACCGAGAATACATCTGATTGTTGAAACAAAAAATATATAGAAATTCGGCTTAATTTAATGACGACAAAAAGGAATTCAATCATTAAAACAACGACATGTTATATGTGTGCCTGTCGCTGTGGCATTAATGTGCATCTTAAAGATGGTCGGGTGAAATATATTGAGGGAAACCCGGATCATCCAGTTAATAAGGGTGTTCTCTGTGCAAAAGGATCTGCCGGTATCATGCAGCATTATTCTCCCGCCCGGTTGACAACTCCTCTGAAAAGAGTTGGGCCTAGGGGAAGCGGAGAATTTGAAGAAATTTCCTGGGATGAGGCTATGGAAATTGCGACCGGAAAGCTTAAAGCTGTTCGTGAAAAAGACCCCAAACGTTTGGCATTTTTTACCGGACGCGATCAAAGTCAGGCGCTTACCGGGTGGTTTTCTGCCAAATTTGGCACACATAATTATGCTGCGCATGGGGGCTTTTGTTCTGTAAATATGGCGGCTGCGGGCCTCTATACAATTGGTGGTTCATTCTGGGAATTTGGGGAGCCTGATTGGCATAAGACAAAATATTTCATGATGTTTGGTGTGGCCGAAGACCATGACAGTAACCCGATCAAAAAAGGCATTGGCACTATTAAATCCCGTAAAGGGACAAAATATATTTCGGTTAATCCGGTGCAGTCGGGCTATGCGGCAATTGCTGATGAGTGGCTCGGAATAAGACCCGGTACAGATGGCCTGTTTATCGGGGCGTTGATAGCGGAGCTGTTAAAGGCTGAGAAAATAGACTGGGATTTTCTCATTCGATATACCAATAGTCCGTGGCTGGTCATTGATCGTCCCGGGGCAGCGAATAACGGATTATTTGCAAGAGATGATGCAGAAAACCCACTTTGTTATGAGCTATCAGTTCAAAAGATTACAACCCTGCAGGTTGGAAAGTCAAAACCGGCATTGGTCGGGGATTATCTACTTGATGACGGGACAAAAGCGGTTCCTGCGTTTCAATATATTATTCAGGAGTTTCTGGGAGATAAATATACCCCGGAGAAAGTATCCAAACAGACCGGCATTCCAGCACATGATATTGAAAGAATTGCTGCTGAATTGGCTGAAGCCGCTTTCCTGGATGAAGAAAGTTTGAATATTCCATGGACAGACAGTTATGGAAATAAACATAAAAAAACAGTTGCCCGTCCGGTGTCTTTTCATGCGATGCGCGGCATTGCTGCTCATAAAAACGGTTTTGAAACATGCCGGATGCTCCATCTGCTGCAAATGTTATTGGGGGCTATCGATCGCCCCGGTTCATTCAGATATAAGCCACCGTTTCCCCGTCCGACACCGCCTCATAAAAAAATGGCAAAGCAGTCAGCCGGACCAAATGAAAGTCTTTCTCTTGAGCCACTTGGCTTTCCGGCAGGACCGGAAGATCTTGCTGTTGATGAAAAGGGGGAGCCTACCCGGCTTGATAAAGCCTTTTCGTGGGAATACCCGCTTGCTATCCACGGCATGATGCATATGGTTCTCCATAATGCATGGGCAGGGGACCCTTATAAAATAGATGTCCTGATGATGTATATGGCCAACATGGCTTGGAATTCATCTATGAATGTCGGCAATGCCATAAAATATATGACCGATAAAGATACGGAAACCGGGGAATATAAAATTCCTTATATTATTTATTCGGATGCCTTTTATTCAGAAACAGTGCCTTATGCAGACCTGGTCTTGCCGGATACCACTTATCTCGAACGATGGGACGCCATTTCGATGCTGGACCGGCCTATCGGTACAGCAGAGGCAGCTGCAGATTCGATCAGGCAGCCGGTTATTGAACCGGACCGTGATGTCAGGCCGTTTCAGGATGTTGTTCTTGATTTAGGCGCCAGGCTCGGGCTTCCAGGCATGGTTGATGATAATGGTGAGCCATTATATCCCGGTGGCTATAGTGACTATCTGACGCACCATGAGCGTGCACCGGGGGTCGGCCCCCTTTCAGGTTGGCGCGGGGAGGATGGTCTTAGTCAGGGCAAAGGCGCCCCTAACAATGATCAACTTAAAAAATATATTGAGAATGGTTGTTACTGGGAATTTGAACTGGATGAAAAAGAGCAATATAACCGTTTTGCCAATAAAGCTTATTTAGAGACAGCTACAAAAATGGGCTGGATGGGGGCACCAGAGCCGATTGTTCTGAATGTTTATAATGAGATGCTTCAAAAGTTTCATCTGGCCGCTGAAGGGCACGGAAATCATGTACCACCCGAGCATGCTAGGGAGCGGATCAGAAAATATTTTAATCCAGTGCCAACCTGGTATCCGGTTCAGGAACAGATTGACAGCAATAGCAAAGAATATCCATTGACAGCACTTACCCAGCGGCCAGCTCATATGTATCATTCATGGGGAGGGCAAAATGCATGGCTTAGACAACTTACAGCGCAAAATTACCTCTATGTAAACAGCCGTTGGGCAAAAAGCAGAAATATTGATGATCTGGATTGGGTCTGGGTCAGAAGTCCGCATGGTGAAGTGAAGGTTCAGGCAAAATATATGGACGGTCTTAATGAAGGAACTGTGTGGACCTGGAATGCCATCGGTAAAAGGCGTGGAGCGTGGGCGCTTGATGAAAATTCCCCTGAGTTTAAAAAAGCCTTTCTGCTTAATCATGTCATTTCAGAAAATCTGAAAACCGAGAACGGTGAATTAAGGTCAAATTCTGACCCTGTAACCGGGCAAGGGGCATGGTTTGATACGCGGGTTAAAGTTGAGCGGGCGGATGATCAGAAGAGTGATCAGACTTCACCGCTTCTTGACCCTGTTAAATTTTATAATAAATTCGACCGTCCGGATGTTCTGAATTATGGATTTAAAAAAGAAATGCCTTTTGAGCAGGAAGAACGATCACTTGGTACGAAAAGGGAGAGGGCAAAATGACGTGTCTTCCGGATAAAACAGATAAAAAGCTGGGACTTTTGATTGATCTTAACATTTGTGTCGGCTGTCATGCCTGTGCTGTAAACTGCAAAGAGTGGAATACTGGCGGCATAACCGGTCCGATGGAGGATATAAAGCCTTACGGTGATGATCCAAGTGGTGTCTGGTATAACCGTATCCACAGTTATGAATTTAAAAAAGAGAAGGAAGCGGATCGCACTGTTTATTTTCCCAAATCCTGCCTGCATTGCGATGATGCGCCGTGTGTTACCGTTTGTCCGACCGGCGCATCGTTAAAAAGATCGGAAGACGGCATCGTTCTTGTAAACCCTGATGTCTGTATTGGTTGCAAGCTTTGTTCATGGGCTTGTCCCTACGGGGCACGGGAATATGACACTTCTGCAGGTGTGATGCAGAAATGCACTCTTTGTATAGATAAGATTTATGATGAAAATATTCCACAGGAAAGGCGCGTACCAGCCTGTGTTTCAACCTGTCCAGCAGGGGCGCGGCATTTTGGTGATTTTGCCGACCCTGAATCAAATGTTTCTAAACGTGCAGCGGAATTTGATGGCCGTGAATTATTCCCCCAGATGGAAACCAAACCGGTGAATAAATATCTGCCGCCCCGTAAAAGGGAAAAGCACGAAGATAGAAGGCTGACACCAAAAGTATCAACAGTTAAAGATGCCCTTCTCAAATGGGCGAAATTGGATTTTACAGGATAAAGCCATGCATCCAGCATTATCGGTAATTATTTTTACGACATTTTCCGGCATGGGCTACGGCCTTTTTATCTGGCTTTGCGGCAATATTCTTAATGGAACGGCACCTGATAATATGTCGATTGTAGGGGGTACTATATTATCCATATTGTTGGTTGGTACCGGTCTTCTTTCTTCAACATTGCATTTGGGACATCCTGAACGGGCATGGCGCGCATTCAGTCAGTGGCGATCATCCTGGTTAAGCCGAGAAGGGGTTATGTCAATCCTGACTTTTGTTCCAATGGTTTTTATCTGCGGACAGACTTATATTGATATGGGATTTCAAAAACTGATCGAACCGATGGCAATAGCTGGAATAATAGGATCGGTTTTGACAATTTTTACCACCAGTATGATTTATGCTTCGCTCAAATCGATACCGGCCTGGCATAATATATGGGTGGTTATTGGTTATCAGATTTATGCATTATCATCCGGGGGTGTCGCTTATATTATGTTTTCCGATTGGCAGCAGTATTTATATGTAATTCTTTTGCTTATTGTGGCCTTAGCACTAAAAATAATAACCTGGATTTCCATTGATAAACATCGGGGTAAATATAAGCGCGAAGATGCTTTGGGTTTGCCGGATTTTGGCAAAGCGAAACCGTTTGAACCTGCCCATTCACAGAAAAATTATCTGCAGCGCGAAATGGGTTATGATTTAGATCCTCAGCGCAGGACACTTATGCGCTGGATAGCCTTGGGGTTCGGTTTTATCTTTCCGGCACTTTTGCTTTACATTGGTCTACCAATTACGCCTGTTATTACTCTGATCTGTCTTATTGGTATGATGGCAGAACGTTGGCTCTTTTTTGCCGAAGCTGAGCATGTCGTTCGTTTATATTATGACCGAGAAAGCGTTTAATCCTAAAATTGTGGTATTGTTAAACTTCTTTTGATATAGAGTAACATCAAAAGAAATATCGGGTATTTAATTAATGATAAATAAGCTTGTTAAAGCAGCGTTGCTTTGTTCAATTGCTGCCATGCCAAATTTGGTCAATGCACAATCTGAGACCGAAAATGATTCAGTCGTCACCTATGAAAAGGACTATTTTACCAAATATGATCCGGTAACGCTTCTTGACATGTTGCAGAGAGTGCCCGGGGTTCAGGCAATTCTTGACAGCAATAGCAGAAATAATGGTGGTGGAACTGCTCGTGGCGGCCAGCAGGAGCGGGGATTTGGTTCCGGCGGCGATCAGATTCTGATCAATAATAAGCGCCTTGCCGGTAAGGAAAATAATATAAACAGCGCACTACAGCGTATTTCAGCGACACAGGTAGAGCGTGTCGAAATTATTCGGGGTGCCTCCGGGGATCTGGATGTCCAAAGTCAGGGACTTGTTGTTAATGTTATTATGGAAGAGGGAGTATCAACCTCCAGCACCTTCTGGAATATCGGCGGAAAATATTCCGTGGGTTACGCTTTTTCACCGGACCTTCAGGTTTCTCACAATGGTTCCAGCGGCAATCTGGATTATATGTTTGGTGTTGAAGCCAAGCAGGGACAACATATAGAACATCGTGATGATACATATTTTACACCTGATCATGTGAAAACAGAAATACAGGAGCGTAAAACCAACAATAAAATGAAATATATCAGGTTGAATTCTAATCTTTCATATAGTTGGGATAGTGGCGATGAGCTTCGTTTAAACGGCCAGTTTGAACCAGGAAAATATACCAAACGCGAACCGCGCTTCAGTGAACTGGTAAATATGCCAAGAACTTTCCAGAACTGGAGCGAGGATCAGACATCACAAAAATGGGAAGTCGGTGGCGATTATACCCATAAATTTGATGGGTTTGGTACCTGGAAAACGCTTTTTATCGTCAATAGGGACCGTATTGATAAGAGGGAACTTTATCAGAATGTATTTGATACGGGAAATATCCCTAATTTCAGGGATAACGAGTACCGGATCAAAAAGGAAAAAATTGTTCGTAGCTCACTGACCATCGGAATTTTTGATAATCAGCTTCTTGAAGTTGGTGGTGAAGCAGCCATCAATAATTTTGATAAGATATTTACCAATGAAGACTATGATTTAGGAGCCTATACAGTTACGGTGAATGACGATGTGGCCGTGAAGGAAAACCGTTTTGAAGCCTTTGCCAATCATACACTTAATATTTCTTCCAATATGGTATTGCAAAGCTCACTAATTGGCGAGTTTTCAAAAATCAGCTCGCTGACAATTCCGCTTATTGGGGCCAATATTGAGAAAAGTAAAAAATTCAGTTTTTTAAAACCAAGGCTTGATTTCAGATATGATTTTACTGGACGTGACCAGTTGCGGGCGTCGGTGGAAAAGAAAGTCAGCCAGCTGGATTTTCAGAATTTTGTTGCCACATATGATACCAATAATGATGTGTTGCGGCTTGGTAATACCGGTATTGTACCAGAAAAATCATGGAATTATAGTGTCGCCTATGAACACCGGCTGATAAATGATGCGGGCGCTTTACAGGTTGAGTTTTTCTACCGTGATATAAAAGATTTTATTGAGCTGGTCGATTTTACGGAATTTTATGATGAAAACGGCGTGCCAATTCCCCGCGCCGATATTGTCCCGGTATCCAAATCAGGGAATATCCCGAAAGCCCGTTCATATGGCATTAAAACAACAGGTAGCCTGCGTCTTGGATTTATTGGTCTTCCCGAAGCCGTATTCAGTATCGATCATACATGGGAAGATTCAGATGTTATTGATCAGTTCAGTGGTGTTCACCGGCCATTTAAATGGAAAAGTGCCCACCTTTTTACCTTTAATTATCGCCATGATGTTACGGATTGGGGCTTTTCATATGGTGTTAAGGGGACTTTGAAAAGCAGAAACGGCCGTCATGAAATTAATGAGGTCAATAGCACCTATAACGGCGATTTATATGAGGCGTTTGCAGAGTTAAAAATTTGGAATGATTATAAGCTTATTTTTAAATTCGAGCATATAACACCCCTTAAATACACCACAGATGTTAAAGTTTATAAAGACCATATTCGCTATAATGAGCTTGATCATCTTGAAACCAACAACTGGCGCTATGTGAAGGAATATTCAGTCTTTCTGCAGGGAACTTTTTAACACATATTGCGTTATGGTTTCAATTTGGGTGGTGCGATTTTATACTCCAGAGGTGTTTTGGAATAATTAATCGGGTTGGCGATGATGGGTGTTTTTGTACCGTCATCATTTTCTATCGTTCGGACCAAATTTCGGCTGATGACCTGTGGGTCTGATAAGATCTGTTCCAGGTTATTAACTGGTCCGCACGGTACATTGTGTCTTTCCAGGATTTCTATCCATTCAATTGTCGATTTCTGGCTGATGACCTCTTTAATTTCAGGAACCAGTGTGTTCCTGTTTTTTACCCTTGCTTCATTGGTTTTATATCGGTCATCTTCCGCCCATGACTGTTCGGTGAGAGTTGAAAATTTTTTAAACTGAACATCATTGCCAATGGCAAGAACCATTTCTCCGTCTTTTGTTTTAAACGTCTGATAGGGGACAATACTGACATGGGCGTTTCCATGCCGTTTCGGGATATCGCCGCTCACCAGATAATTGGATGTGTGATTTGCCAGCATGGCTATCTGACAGTCGAGAAGAGCAAGATCGATATACTGTCCTTCGCCTGTCCGATCACGGTGGGCAAGGGCACCAAGAATACCAATTGTTGCATACATTCCTGTCATAATATCGGCGATGGCCACCCCGACTTTTTGCGGGCTTCCGCCATTTTCGTCACTGTCGCCTGTGATACTCATCATGCCGCCCATTGCCTGGATCATGAAATCATAGCCGGCCCGGGTAGCACTCGGGCCTGTCTGGCCAAATCCGGTTATGGAGCAATAAATCAAACCCGGATTAAGCGCCTTCAGGCTGTCATAATCAAGGCCGTATTTCTTAAGCCCGCCGACTTTATAATTTTCAACAACAATATCGCAGGAGCAGGCAAGATCACGGATTTCCGCCTGTCCTTGCGCCGTGGTAATATCAATAAAGAGTGATTTTTTATTTCGATTTGCGCATAAAAAATAGGCGGCATCACCCTGACTGCCGTCACTGTTTTTCTGAAATGGCGGTCCCCAATGACGGGTGTCGTCACCAGTGTTTGGCCGTTCTATTTTGATAACTTCCGCCCCCATATCACCCAATATCTGTGTTGACCACGGGCCTGCCAGAACGCGGCTTAAATCAAGCACTTTAATATGAGTTAGAGGACCGGCCATAATCAGAAGGCATTGATACCGGTTTGAAGCCGGCCAAGGATCAGCGCATGAATATCATGGGTGCCTTCATATGTATTAACCGCTTCAAGGTTCATAACATGGCGGATAATATGAAATTCATCGGCAATCCCGTTACCGCCATGCATGTCACGGGCAGTGCGCGCTATCTCTAGTGATTTGCCGCAGTTATTTCGTTTTAACAGGGAAATGGCATCCGGCGATAACATTTTCTGATCCATCAGCCGTCCCGCCTGAAGGCAGGCGTGTAGGCCGAGGGTTATCTCCGTCTGCATATCGGCCAGTTTTTTCTGAATTAGCTGATTTGCGGCCAGCGGTTTACCGAACTGTTTGCGGTCAAGTGTATATTGGCGTGCTGCATGCCAGCAAAACTCCGCGGCCCCGAGCGAGCCCCAGGCAATGCCATAGCGGGCATTGGAAAGACAGCCAAGCGGGCCTTTCATTCCTTCAACATTCGGCATCATATTTTCTTTCGGTACAAAAACATCTTCCATGACAATTTCACCGGTTGTGGAAGCGCGAAGCGAAAATTTTCCTTCTATTTTAGGAGCACTTAGCCCCTTCATTCCTTTTTCAAGAATGAAGCCGCGGACGATCCCATTGTTATCTTTGGCCCAAACCACAAAAATATCTGCAATAGGACTGTTGGTAATCCACATTTTGCTGCCGTTTAGAATATATCCCCCATCCACAAGCTTAGCGCGTGTCTGCATGCTTGAAGGGTCCGATCCTGAATTTGGCTCGGTCAGGCCGAAGCAGCCGATCCATTCAGCACTGGCGAGCTTGGGCAGATATTTTTCTTTTTGTGCGTCCGAGCCATAGGCATAAATTGGATACATAACCAGCGAGCTTTGTACGGACATTGCACTTCTATAGCCGCTGTCCACACGCTCGACTTCACGGGCAATCAGGCCATATGAGACATAGCCCACACCGGCGCAGTCGTAACCATCTATTGTCGGGCCCAAAAATCCCATTTCCCCCATTTTGGTCATGAGGTTCCGGTCAAAATGCTCGTGCCTGTTTGCCTCCAGAATTCCCGGCATCAGTTCACTGTGACAAAATGCTGACGCCTGATCACGGATCATGCGTTCTTCCTCGGTTAAGGAATGTTCAAACAGTAAAACATCATCCCACGGAGCAGTTTTCCATATCGTGGCGTTCATTATCGGTTCTCTCCCGGTATCCAAAGAACATCGTCTTTGCCGTTATTATTTGCTTTGCGGCTCATGACAAAAAGATGGTCAGAAAGCCTGTTTAAATATTTAATAGCGAGTGGGGATATTTCTTCATTATCTGCCGCTTTTACCAGTAGTCTTTCGGCCCGTCTGACTATTGTTCGGGCCTGATGAAGATGTGCCGCCGCCGCGCTGCCACCAGGCAGAACAAAAGAATTAAGCGGCGCAATATGTTCATTCATCTGATCAATTTCAGTTTCCAGCCGATCTATTTGTGCCTGACTAATTCGTAAGGCATGTTGTTCATATTTACTGCCATTGGGTAAAGAGACATCGGCACCAAGATCAAAAAGATCATTTTGAATGCGTGAAAGCATCTGGTCATTTATTCCTTCAGTATAAAGCCGTGCCAGGCCAATAGCCGCATTACTTTCATCTATGCTGCCATAGGCGTCAATACGGGGGACATATTTTTTGGCGCGGCGACCGTCAGTAAGTGATGTTTCCCCGCTGTCCCCGCCCCGTGTATATATTTTATCAAGTTTAACCATTTACCTGCTTAACCATAAATATAAGGCAATCAACATGACCGTAATAAATTGTGATAAAACCCTTAGGCGCATCATCATGTTGCTTTTTTTGCCATTATCATCAGATTTAGTCATTGTAAAAACACCGGCAAACATAATACCTATGGTGATAGCAACACTGATGACGATGATTATTTTCAGAATATCCATAATGCTGTCCCTGTTGATTAAAATATACTTCACTATAAGCGATCATTTGTGAATATCTAGCGTTTCTTTTGACTATTTTTTATTCGTTTTTTGTTTGGGGAATTATGGCAAAGACTCTTGCAGGAAAGCCGTCACCAGCTTTCGGTAATGGCCAGGTTGCAACTATAAAGGCACCCCACTGGGGCACCCTATCAAGTGATTGCATATTTTCAATCTGATATTTATTTTGGGACAGAAAATAGGTTTCAAGCGGATAATCACCAACCGCAGCAAGCTTGCCCATATCCGTATCCATGGTTTCGTGACCGATGGCTGTTATATTGCGTTGTTCTGCCAGATAGCTAAGAACCTCCATACTCCAGCCGGGCGAATGGCTAATCCCGTTCTCATCCCAATTTCTGATCCGGTCCGTATCTGGCCATCTTTTGGACCAGTCAGTCCGAAGGGCAACAAATGTTTTTGCCGGGATTGGCCCATAAACTTTTTCCCATGCTTTTATATCCTCCATTGAAACCTGATAATCCGGATTTGCCGCTACCTTTTCATGAATATCAATGACGACAATTGGCAATATCATTTCATTAAGCTCTATTTCCTCCAATGTTCTTAGACCTTTTATAAAATGTATGGGTGGGTCAACATGGGTACCCCACTGGCCGGGAAAACTGTATCGATGAATGGACCCTGTACCGCTCATTATACCTTCACCGGGAATATGGCTAAGCAGTGTTTCAATTTTTGCAGCCTCCGGTCCTGGTCCATTGGGAATATTCGTATCCAGAATTTGGGTGAGTTCTATATAGGTGGCATTCGTGAGTATATTTGCAAAAATATCTGATTGTTGTTCATTGGTATTTTTTATTGCCAGCATATATCCTGCGATTGCTGCGATAATAACGTAAGCCGTATTACGGAAATTTTTCATGATGCCTCTCCAACCAATTATTTAATTTACACGTAAACTAAATATAAATAAAGTCATATCGGGGTTAAATATAGTCTTTTAAGGCAAAGTCTGTAATATTAAATTTAAGCAATTTAAAGGGGAGCATGATGAGAAAAATTATTTTTAGCTTTTGGGTTTCATTGGTGCTGATGACTTCGGCAAATGCCAATGATAACATTTCCGTTTCCGTGGATTTTCCGGCCTCATTAGGAGGAAAGCAGGATGGAAGGTTGCTGGTAATGCTGTCAAATAATGATCGCAGTGAACCACGCTTTCAGATTAATTCTGGGCCAAATGGTCAGCTTATTTTTGGTATGGATGTAAAGGACTGGCAACCGGGCACAGTTTTAACAGTTGATAATCAAATCTATGGCTATCCATTTCAAAGTTTGCGTGATGTCCCAGCTGGGGACTATTATGTGCAGGCGGTGATCAACCGTTATAAGGATTTTCATTTGGCAAACGGAAAAACTGTTTCCTTACCACCGGATCGGGGTGAGGGACAGCAATGGAACAGAAAGCCGGGTAACTTTTATAGCAAGCCCGTCAAGGTAACGATTGCTGAAAATGGCGCTCAGAATATTAAAATCACAATGGATCAGAAGATAGCGCCGATCGTGCCGCCAAAGGATACAAAATATATCAAACACATTAAAATGAAGAGCAAAATGCTCAGTGAATTCTGGGGTGAGGATGTGGAACTGGGAGCGCATGTTTTGCTACCAGAAGGATTTGATAAACATCCGGAAGCTAAATATCCGCTGATGATTTTTCACGGACATTTTCCGTCCGATTTTGGAGGCTTCAGTGAAACCCCACCGGACCCGAATATGAAGCCAACCTATAGTGCACGGTTTGATTGGGATGGTTATAATATTTATCAGGCACAGGCGGCCTATGATTTTTATAAAAAATGGATCAGTGAAACTTTTCCCCGCTTTATTATTATTGAAATCCAACACCCCACACCTTATTACGACGACAGCTATGCGGTTAATTCTGCAAGTCAGGGACCATATGGGGATGCGATTACTTATGAACTTATTCCTTATATTGAAAAAAAATTCAGAGGGATAGGTGAAGGATGGGCCCGCTTTACATATGGCGGGTCAACCGGGGGCTGGGAAGCACTGGCCGTACAGGTATTCTATCCTGATGAATATAATGGTTCATTTGCGGCCTGTCCTGACCCGATTGATTTCAGGGCTTATACGCCGGTGAATATTTATAAGGATAAAAACGCTTATTATTATGATGCTGATTATAAGAAAGTTCCCCGTCCCGGTCACCGTGATTATCTTGGAAATGTCAGCTACGGTATTGTTGATGATAATCATCTTGAAGCGGTTCTTGGCAGTAAAAGCCGCAGCGGTGGGCAATATGATATTTGGGAAGCGACCTATTCACCGATGGGTGAAGATGGTTACCCGGTACGGCTCTGGGATAAGAAGACCGGAGAGATAAACCATGATGTTGCCGAATATTGGCGGGAAAATTATGATCTGCGGTACATAATGGAACGTGACTGGAAAACATTAGGCCCAAAATTAAAAGGCAAGCTTCATATTTACGTCGGTGACATGGATAATTATTATCTGAATAATGCCGTTTATTTGACAGAAGATTTTCTTGAAAAAACCAAGTCGCCTTATTATGCAGGAGAGGTGGATTATGGTGATCGTGCCGAACATTGCTGGAACGGGGACCAGATTAACCCCAATGGAGTCAGCCGTCTGAATTATAATTTTATGTATCTGGATAAAATTTTAAAAAGAATTGCTGAGAGCGCACCTGAAGGGGCGGACCTGACAAGTTGGCGATATTAAGGAGACAAGAGTAAATGACGGAAGAATTATTCCGAGAAGACGCATATTTAAAATCATGTGAAGCAAAGGTTTTAAAAATTAATGACATGGGTGGGATCATTCTGGATCAGACGGTTTTTTACCCGACCGGCGGTGGACAGCCGGGTGATAGCGGGCAGCTTATTTTTAATGACAGTCAGGTTAAAATTGTAACGACAGTTTATGATTGGGATACAGGGGAACTTGTCCATGTTCCGGACGAAGGTCAAAAGTTACCGGATGAAGGCAACAGTGTTACAGCAGAAATTGACTGGGACCGTCGCTATCTTCATATGCGAATGCATACGGGGCTTCACCTTCTGTGTGCGGCTGTTCCCTGTGGAGTAACAGGCGGGCAGATTGGTGCTGATAAAAGCAGGCTTGATTTTGAAATTGGCGATATGACGCTGGATAAGGAAGAAATAACCCAAAAGCTTAACGACTTTCAAAGTGCTAACCATGAAGTAACATCATTCTGGATTACTGATGAGGAAATGGATGAAAACCCTGATCTGGTTCGGACAATGTCAGTAAAACCGCCAAGAAAAGGCGGACGGGTTCGCCTGATGAAAGTCGGGGATGCTGTTGATCTTCAGCCATGCGGGGGGACACATGTTAAAAATACATCTGAAATTGGTCGGCTCCGTGTTTCAAAAATTGAAAATAAGGGTAAGCATAATCGCCGTGTCAATATCGTGTTTGAGGAATAGGAAACAAAAAATGAGAAATTTTTTATTTGGTTTTTTAGCAGTGATGTTATTGACTTCACCGGCAATGTCGCAAAGTTTCCCGGAGGATGAAAAGGCCATCATTGCGGTGCTTGATGATTTTCATGACGCGGCAGCCAAGGCAGACAAAGACCGCTATCTTGGTCATTTTACCGATGATGGGGTATTTTTAGGCACGGATGAATGGGAACGTTGGCCGCTTAAGCCTGAATTTACCGAATATGTCGCTATGCGCTTTGCAAAAGGAGGCTGGTCATATCATTCGGAAAATAAGAAAATATCTTTTTCCAAGGATGGCACTGTCGCCTGGTTTGATGAAACCAGCATTTCAAACAGAAATGGAGGTCGTTTCCGAGGGTCCGGTGTGCTTGAAAAAGTGAACGGCCAATGGAAAGTGGCCCAGTATGTCTTAAGCTTTCTGGTTTATAACGAAGTCGGCAGTGAGGTCGGCAAGATCATCGCCGATGAAAAAGCAAAACGTGAAGCCCAGAATTAAAGATAACCTTTAATCAAATCATCCAGCTCTTCAGGGCGTATCCCGCTTTCCCTGATTGATCTGATTGTGACCGACATATCCCGCTTGGCAAGGCGGGTGCCGTCCTTTGATTTTAGCAATTCATGATGATGATAAAAGGGCGTATCCAGTTTAAGCAGATGCTGAAGCAGCCTGTGAAAATGGCTGGCGTAAAAAAGGTCCTCGCCGCGGATTACGTGGCTGATCTTCTGGATATGATCGTCAACGACAACGGAAAGATGGTAACTGGTCGGAAAATCCTTTCTTGCCAGAACCACATCTCCAAGAATTGCCGGATCAGCTTTTTGCGCACCTTTTTTTAAATCTGTCCAGTAGAGTGGAACCTCTGCCAGGGAAAGAGCTTTATCCATATCAATACGCATGGCATGGGGAATGCCTTTGGCCAACTTTCCTGCCCGTTCATCATCACTTAAATCTTTGCAGATGCCAGGATAAATCAGTCCTTCGGGGCCGAGCTTTGGTTTTAAATGCGGGGCGCGGCTGCTGTCCTCAATCTCTTCTCTAATATTTTTACGGGTACAGAAACAGGGATATAAGAGCCCCATATCATCAAGTTTTTTAAGAGCCTGCCTATAATCATCAAAATGTTCCGATTGTCTTCTGACAGGGGTTTCCCACTTAAGCGCTAACCATTTAAGGTCATCAAAAATAAGTGTCTCATAATCTTTTTTGCAGCGTCCTAAATCAATATCCTCAATCCGCAGAATAAACTGTCCGCCATGCTCTTTGGCGAAATCATAATTCAGTCGGGCGCTATAGGCATGGCCCAGATGGAGTTCTCCGCTTGGGCTTGGGGCAAATCGGGTTATGATTTTATCAGTTTGCGTCATAGAGGTCTTTACTATAAAACGGATTTCAATTTTATTTTTAGAAAGTAGTGTGACAATGAGCGAATTACCAGAGCTAAATGGCCCACGGGTCGAACCAGAAAATGGCAAACCGGATAAACTGGTCATTTTATGCCATGGCTATGGCTCGAACGGGGATGATCTGATGGGTCTGGTCCCGCATTTAAGGCATGTTATGCCAAATGCTGTTTATATTTCACCCAATGCCCCTGAACTTTGTTATGGGGCGCCAAACGGTTATCAATGGTTTGCTTTAAGCACCCTCAGCCGTGAAGAACGATTGGTCGGCACATTGAAAGCGGCCCCCATTCTTGATCATTTCATTGATCAGGAACTCAAAAGATATGGGCTTGAAAATAAAGACCTTGTTTTGATCGGTTTTTCGCAAGGAACCATGATGGCTCTTCATGTGGGGCTCAGACGAAAATCGGATATTGCTGGGATCATTGGTTTTTCGGGGGCCATGACGCTGCCGGAAAACTGGGAAAATGAAATTACCTCAAAACCGCCTGTGGTGCTTATTCACGGGGATATGGATAATGTGGTGCCTGTTGAAATGATGCATCAGGCTTTTATCGCCCTGAATGATGTGGGTGTAGACGTTGACAGCCATGTATCTCCGGGGATTATGCATTCTATTGGTCCGGACGGTCTTCAGAAAGCCCTTGAATTTCTGGCTAAACTTTAAATCCGTTCGGCAACTTTTATTACGGCCTTTACGCCAAGTTTAATCGCACCGTAAAGAAGGCCATGTCCTGGCGTTTCCTGTGCACCGTTATCAATGGCTATTTGCTTATGCTCAACCTCTTCCTGGCGGAATTTTTCAAGCGTTTCGGCAAGGGTTCTATCTTTTTCGTCAAGACTATCGATCTGCTCAGCATAATGTTTATCGATCACTTCCTCGACCGCTTCGGTACAGGCCATCGCTGCTTTGGTTCCCAGTAGTGCGGTACCTGCTCCTAATGCAAATCCGGCCATATGCCATAACGGTGTAATCAAGGTCGGACGGGCATTATAATCCCGGATCAATTTGTTAAACCGTTCCAGATGGACATCTTCCTGTTCTTTCATGTGTTTAATGGTGCTTGACATAGGGTGGTTGTCACCGAATACAGCCAGCTGTCCTTCATAAATGCGCACGGCCCCATATTCCCCGGCATGATCAACGCGGATGATCCTGTCAAGCAGGGCTTCTCTGCTTAGAGGACTTGGAACATGTTTGCCTTTCATTTTACTCATTTCTGAAAATCCTTTCTGACACTGATCACCA
The DNA here is from genome assembly GCA_020446675.1 of Alphaproteobacteria bacterium. Taxonomy (GTDB): domain Bacteria; phylum Pseudomonadota; class Alphaproteobacteria; order Sphingomonadales; family Emcibacteraceae; genus Pseudemcibacter. The sequence goes on from JAGREE010000011.1 coordinate 144,381, forward strand.
ACATAATGGTCAGGAATAGTGAGATAAGAAAATTATATCCGGCCATGGATATTCCGAACAGATCCCACGGAATATCATCGCAACGGATCAGCGGTGCCCCCTGAAGCTGGTTGAAGAAATCAGCGGCGGACATGGCGTCCCCACCTGTTGTGATGGTGCAGCTTTCCGGTCCTTTCCACCATTTCTGCTCAACGCCGGCGTGATAACCTGAGTACCCGACACTGACCAAATAGGAAAAAAGGGTCATAAGTTTAAAACGCAGCCACTTGATATTATTCTGCTTTTTAAGATAGAGGGCAAAACCGGAAAAGATGATAACCGCCATATGGGCGTAGCGTTGCGGCCAGCACAGATCACAGGGGTATAGACCGCCGATATATTCAAACCCGTAAGCGCCGCTAAGCATGAAGACAGACGCGAAAAGCGAAAGCTCAACAATGTAAATAAGGGCATAGTTCCACAGGGAAGCGATTTTTTCCATCATGCTTCATATATACTTTAGCAGAACGAACATGCCAACCAAAAGAATTGAAAAAAGCAGGGTAAGTTTTGCCAGATGATTTTCAATAAAGCCACGGATCGGTTTGCCATATTTCCAGAGCAGGGCAGCAACCAAAAAGAAACGGGCGCTTCTTGATACGGCGCTCGCAATGATAAAAGTTGTCATATCCAGATGAGTGACCCCGCTGGCAATTGTAAATACTTTGTAAGGGATCGGTGAAAAGCCGGCCACAGCAACGATTAGGGCGCCATAATCATTATAAAGGGTACGGAAACGTTCAAATTGGCTTTGTAGATGATAAAAATCAACGATTGGCTGGCCGATAAGGTCAAAGAAATATGCACCGATAATATAGCCGAAGATGCCACCAAAAAGAGAACTAATTGAACAGACAAAAGCTATCCGCCATGCTCTTGTCGGGGCGGCGATCACCATAGGAATGACTAGCACATCCGGCGGGATTGGGAAAAATGAACTTTCCGCAAAAGACATCAGCGCCAGTATCCAAAGGGCTCTGGGATGATCGGCAAGCATCATGACCCTGTCATATAAATTTCGCAGCATTTATTTTCCCACTAAATATCGTTGGGTTAGTTCTATATCAAAATGCTTTAAAAAAAAGTAATTTTATTTAATTGGCTGATCAATCGTGCTTGACGGGTGAAATCTTCACGCTATGATGCGCCGATATTATAGGTTAATCTATAATCATTCCTGACCCCGGAGCCCCTGTGGTGGAATTGGTAGACGCGCTGGATTCAAAATCCAGTATCCTTTGGATGTGTCGGTTCGAGTCCGACTGGGGGCACCATGATTTCACTCTTTCTTTTTTATTCAATAGAATCTATTTTTGTTGCAACGTTAACCAATCATTGTCTTATAATTTGATCATCTTCATCTGAAGCAAGGCAGATAGTTTTGCCTCTATTTTATCTGATCGTTCTCGCGCTTTTGATAACATTTCAAGGCCTGTTTCCAAAATTTTTAATCTTAATATTCTATTATTTTTTATCTGGAAATCTGCTAATAAAACCTGACTGTTTCAGTCGATTAACTGTATCATTTGTACTTTGAGGTGTGTGTAATAAAATTTTGACAAACTCTGCATTAGAAAGATATTCATAAGATTTAATCATTGTTAGAGCTGAATATTGTGTCAATGATAACCCTAGGAATGATACAGGAGCGTGTCAAGGCGGGACTTGTGCAGGCAAAAGCTAAAGGTAAAACTTTTGGACGCCCCAAAGTGTCAAAAAAGATTATCGTGGAAATTAAAAAAGACAGAGCAACAGAGATAAATACCTATCCACAGCAACCGTATTTATTTACAGATATTGAAACAAAGTAGGCTCTGAAAAATGACTGGATAGACGTTTATTTCCACCTAAAATCGAGTTAGCTTCGGGGGGTGGTCAGAGGGGCGGAAGCATTGGTAATAGTGATGCATCCGGAGGCAGGTGTTATTCCTCCATAAGTCTTCATAGATAGGGCAGAAAAACAAGGATACATTCAGACCTTAACGGAACGCATATTAACCAAATCTCTGTTTTCTCTGTCTCGTTGGCATTCTATGGGTATGATGATAGGCATAGCAGTCAATATATCAGCAGAGTTGCTAAAAAGTGACATCCAATTATTCATATAAAATATACGGACTGAATAAAGTTCTGCCATTACTTACTGTTTCTAAAGATCAAACAGAAACATTTGATCCGTTCGTATTTTTCGATTTATACATATTTTCATCGGCATCTTTAAGTATTTGATTGTCATTTTTCGGGTATTCCGGACAAGAAGTCGAAATGCCTACACTCAGGGTTAAATTATTATATTTTCGCTCAAAATCTTTTATAATTGTGTTACAAATATTAGATGCATTTTTTATTTCGCAATCCAAAAAAACAACACAAAATTCATCGCCACCATAACGGCAACCGATATCAGTTCTTCTTATGTTATTCAATATAATTTGTCCAAGGTTGCTAAGCACCTCGTCGCCATAGATATGCCCAAGTTTATCGTTAATACCTTTGAAATTGTCCACATCAAAATAAGCTAAAGATACGTGAGATTGACGTCGTTTGCCCAATGCCAGTTCCCGTTTCAAAATGATTTTCATTTCTCTTTGGTTATAAAGACCGGTAAGCGGGTCAAGCTTTGCCAATCTTTCCAGTCGCCTTGTCCTTTCGGCGACCTGTTCTTCCAAATCTATAGCATATTTTTCAGTTCTTTTTTTTGCGTTTTCAATTTCCTGAACAAGATTGTCAATATAAGTATCAAAAACTAGGGTCGTATCGAAGAAAATCAATTTTTCAAGTGCGGCAATAGTATCTCTTGACTTATCTATATTTTTAATTTCACTGATCAGTACATTAACAATCAATTCTTTAAGGGATAAAACAGCTGAAAGATAAAGCTTTGGCTCCACTCCAATTCGTTTATGAACCATTCCGATCCGTAGTCGATTATTGACATAGTTTTCATCATAGACACCTGAAAATAAATCAATGATATAATTTCTTTGTGCATTTCTTAATCGGGCAAGAGTGTCGGCATCACCTATCAGCAGAGAAATTTCATCAACCGCTGTCTGTTTTTCGTAAAATATATCTACAATTTCGTCTATATGATCTTCTATGATAGGTTTACACTGCAGTAGTAGATCAAGAGCATCATCGGCCAGATACAACAATTTTTTCCTGCTGATTATTTCAGCATCGTTGATTTTCATCTGCTCAAGTAAGGATTTATCTATGCGTCCCATTCCAGCCCCTCCCAATTAGAATGATTTTTATTCTACACTATTTACCAGTATTCTTACAATTTATATTAGTGCAGTAAAGGTTCTTTTCTAATCTTATGAGAAAAATTTTGTTAGCTAGGAGATCCTTCACTAATTAACTTTATGTTTTTCTGATTGTTTACTACCCGACCTCTTTAGAAAGCCTCTTACGGTCATCTTTTGGAAGCCAATGGGTGAGTATTTTGTATAAGTCATTTATAATAACAGGCTTGTGTAATATAGCGTCTATACCTTTGCTGAGACGCCGATCAGTTTCTTTTTTTAAAGCATTCGCTGTTATGGCAATAACAGGTAGATGTTTTCCGGTCTCTTTCTTCATAGCTTTTAGCGCATCATAGGTCATGTCAATGTCGGTGGTTACCGCGCCTTTGGTAACTTCCGAATGGACCGTACGGCCCATAATGTCAAAGCTAAGTGCCGCACTCTTTGCGGAGGATGTAAAGATATATTTCCAGCCGAAAATTTGTTTATTTGATAATAGCATTATGAATGCAGAAGCGCTTATCAGGTGGAATGACGAGGAGTTGGGGTATATTTCACCGCTAGAAATTCTTGATGCTGCGGAACAAATGGATGAGTTAGATCTTTTAGATAATTGGGTTTTTGAAAAAGTTTGCCAACATATGGTTGAATGGAAAAAAGAAACTTGTTCGTGCAAGTCTATTTCGATCAATCTTTGTGAAGAAACAATATCAAAGCCTGATTTTGAATTTTGGGCTAGTAACATTGTAAATAAATATGGAGTGCCGCCACATTTTATTGATTTTGAAATTCTTGAGAGTGCGATTTTATCTGATGTTGATACCACAATAGAAAAAATATCAGCCTGCCAGGCAAAGGGTTTTACTTTTTCTCTTGATGATTTTGGAACTGGCTACTCTTCTCTTGCCTGCTTACGGAAACTGCCAATTAATAATCTAAAAATTGATAAATCTTTCATTGATAATATAGAACATGATCAACAGAGCAGAATTATGGTTGGCCAAATTATTGATATTGGCCACGGACTAGGAAAAACGGTTATTGCTGAAGGCGTTGAAAATAAGGCTCAATATCTCATAGTTAAATCTTTTGGTTGCGATGTTGTTCAAGGATATTATTTTTCAAAACCTCTCCCAGAAAAAGAATTTTTTGATTTGCTTATGAACAGAGATGATAAATCTTTAAAATTATAGTTCCTAAGAAAAAATTTGAAACAAACGGGAAGGCTGCTCTCAAAAATGAGTAGTCATTTTTTTACTCTCAGTTCGCTGTCATGCGCCTTAACAAAATCTTGAACCAGGGTATTGCAAGACCGGTACAATCATTATTATTCAGGGTAATACTCATCGTGGCGTTTGATCCAGGACATAAAAACTTTATCTGGATCTTCATTGCGGCCAATGGGTGTAATGTCCATATAACGGTAAAAAGTCAGCAGCGGTTCAAGACTGTCAAAAAAGGCAGAATAGGTGTGATATATTTTTCCATCATCCTCTTTTATGAATACGCTAACGCCGGAAAGCTCATCAACAGGATTTTTTAAAGGCGCGTAGTTATAAGTCGCCGATCCGTTATCATAAGCTTCTTTTGTGAATGAGACGTCAAAATCATAGCCAAAGTCAGACCCTAGACAAGAATACCAGTCAAATGACCACCCCATTCTTTTCTTATAATTAAGCAGGTTTTCAAGTTGTCCATTTGAAATAACCACCAAATTTATGTCGCGTTGATTAAGGTGAATATTAATCCCGTTATGGCAGTCTGCAATAGCTGAGCAGCGCGGGCACCCCTCTGTCCAGTCAGAACCATACATAAAATGCTGAACAATAAGCTGCTTTTTTCCCTTAAAAAGATCGCCAAAAGTTATGGCTCCTTCAGGGCCCTGAAATACATAGTCTTTAGTAATTTCCACCCATGGCAAATTCCGTCTTGCCTGACTAACCACTTCGGATAGCTTTTTAAGTTCTTTTTCCTTAATCATTAACTCTTTGCGATACTTGATCCATTCTTGTTTAGAGACAATCTTATGTTCCATGGGTTTTCTCAATTTAATTAACTTGAATATTAAAAGTAAATTAAAATAACATTTCACTTGCTTTTTACAAGCAAAAAAAATAAAACGTAATGATGACAAAGAAAATCAGATCAAACTGCCCGGTATCATATGCGCTGGAATTAATAGGTGATAAATGGAGCCTGCTTATTCTGAGAGACATTATTTTAAGGGATAAAAGATTTTATCATGAGTTTGCGGCTTCTGCTGAGGGTATAGCAACCAACATTCTTTCAAACAGGTTGGCAATGCTAGAAAGCAACGGATTTATAAATAAGCAGCGCGATACTGAAGATCGTAAAAGATATATCTATAGTCCAACTGAAAAGGGGCTCGATCTTTTGCCGGTGATTATTTCCATGATGCAATGGAGTGATAAATATAATAATGAAACGGATATCAGGCCTCCGTTAATGGAAAAGGTGCGAAAAGACCCTAAAGGATACGAAAAATCAATTAGGGCGAAATTCTCAGCCTAAAACAGTATATTAGAATAGATAATTCCCATTCATACTCTGTAACAATCAATTGTTTTTCACGGGGGTCCACTTGGGAAAACAAAAAGTGTATCCCAAAACGGGGCATCAGATGTTGTAAATAATCTTGCCGGTTATTTTGTTATTAAGGCAGAATCCTATGAGGACGCCGCGGAAAAAATCATTAACCATCCTTATCATTTTTCAAAATTTCCGGAGGATGCGGTTGAGATTATGGAATGCCTGTCTATGCCGGGAATGTAACGGGTTATATGCAGGACCATGTTGCCTAATCATCATTTTGACGGATAATTTTTATTCATTCAAATAGGCCTGATGATTAAATTTATTTAGTGTTTCTAAAGTCTTTTATCAAAAGGACCCAGTCCCAATTGGGTAGCATGCCACGAAGCTTCAGCACGTGAGGATATCCCTAACTTACGGTAGATTGATTTTATGTGACTGGCGACTGTATTTTCAGCGAGGCCAAGATCTTTTGCCACATCAATATTACGGAGCCCTTTCCCGATTAAAGCTAGAACCTGTTGTTCCCGTGAGGTTAATTTGGTATCTGGTTCTGCAACGGGTCCGGTCAGCCGGAAATGCTCCATTATCCTTTGTGCAATTGACGGGGATAGGGCAGGAATACCTTCTGTAAGTTGCACAAGCTGCTTACTTAATATTTCTGCTGGCTGCTCTTTAAGCAGATATCCTTGAGCACCGGCTGACAACGCGGCAACAATATGCATATCATCTCCCATGACAGTAGTAATAACGCAAATCGTTTCGGGTAAAGATTGCTTTATATTGCGTAAAACTTCTAATCCGGAGCCATCAGGTAATCCAAGGTCAATAAGGGCCAGATCATATTTGATGTTATCAACTTTTTGAATGCTTTCCCGAATTGTCGGGGTAATATCGATATGTGCTGTCGGAAAAGCGTTCCCGACAATTTGCTTAAGCCAGTTTTGCGTTTCTGAAATATCCTCAACGATCAGAATCTTTTTCAATGGTTTATATCTCCTTTCCTGTTGAAAATTCAGCCAGCACTTTTAATCCAATATCATTACTGATAAATTCCAGAGTGCCGTTCGCGTTGGTGACCCGCGATCTGATGTTAGCCAAGCCATTGCCAGAATAAATGCCTGAGACATCCATTCCTATACCGTCATCTTCTATTTCCAACGATATTTTTTCGTCAGTACGTTTAATTTTTATTGTTACACTTCGCGCTTTCGAATGCTTAATTATATTACTTATTGCTTCCCTAATGATTGATCTTAGAGTGTGAATAATCTGTTGTGGAACTGCTGCTTTTCCTTCATCTTTTATCAGCCACTTATGTCCAATTTCTGAAGATGATAATCTTTCAACTGTTTCAACGCGCAGATCAGCAAGAATTTCGTCAAAAGAAAGGTTTTTGCGGCTAGCATCATTAACAATATCACGTAAATCGCATAGAGTTTCTCTAATCATTCTGTCTTTAGTCTCGGGACTTTTATTATGTAGTGCGCTCATTAATTGTGCACCAATATTATCATGAACATCCCGGGAGATTCGGTTGCGTTCTTCAATAATACCTTTTTCGTAGGAAGAGCGACTTTCCAAAGTATGTTTTAAAATAGTGGCAAGTTCATCAGCAAGATTTACATCCTGCAATGTGAATAGTTTTCGTCCACCATTGGCATATTCCAGCGAATAATCACCGATTATTCCACAGCCGGGGATGCTTAAGGTCAAGCCGTCATTTTCAATTCGGCTTGAGGTGACGTTACTTGTCGACTTAATCTGTAATGGTTCGAAGACAGCCTGTAATAATTCTTTCCAAAGATCGTCATGATCCTGATTGCGTGGCGAAAGCACGATATTGATTATTTTCTCAAATAGAACGTTACGGTTCAATTCAGGTTTTTGTAAAAAACGGCTCCAGAGGATGCTCCGAAGCGGTAGCCATAGAAGTCCCGAAGCCAATAAGGCCAAGCTGATAGACATATTACGGGGCAATTGCAAAACGAATAGGAACAATAGATCAAAAAGGACTAACATAAAAACCGTGATAGCCCAAAGGATTATACTGCCCCACCATTGATCAAGGGCAAATAATTTGTAGCGCATAATGCCAAATGCCAGTCCACCGTAAACAAGCAGGAAAAGGCTGAACGAATATCCCATAATGGAAGATGTATCCATTCCAAACATCTGAGGCATGAGAATAAAGAACCAGAATAAACAGGTTCCGAGCATCCAGGATAGTAAGAACCATCTTAAGGCAGCTCTTGCATCAGGAAGTCTTCTTGTTTTAAACCACTGAACTCCGGCGAGAAAGAAAGTGGAAAAAACCCCAAGCATTACTAGGAACCGTCGGGCAAATGTCATAGATGTGAATACATCAATTTGTTGCAGTAAAAACCATATTGTAAATAGCATGACAACAGTATGGCCAGCCCATTTAGGGGCTATGTGCTTTGGATAATATAAAAGAAGCGCCACAAAACTTGCCGTAAATATACTGCCGCCCAGAAAGTTTCCATCACTCAGAACTTTGAAAAGCATTTCAGGTAAAGCCAGCTCACGCGTGTTGTAAATGGAGGCGAATGGCGAGAAAGTTAAAGTAGCAGCACCACTCAGCAATAAATATCTGGCGCTTGTCTCAGTAGATCGAAAGGCGAACACTGTTGAAGAAATCAGCCATGCAAAAAGCCCTACAATTAACTGAGTCCAAAATGAAACAGGGAAATCTCCCAATGGCCTGCTTTTTTCGGGTGTAACGGTATATTTTAATCCATTAATGTCAGTGAAGGTTATTTTGCTGCTTCTTAAAATGGTGGCGATCAACCCCTGACGTTTTAGAAATTCATCATATATCCTATATGTTGGCAAAGTACCATCAGGTTCAATCGTTAAATCAATTGGCGAAAGATTGATACTCTTATTATTGCCCGTCACATTAAGCAAAACGGAACCAGTAGGGATAGCCTCACCCGGACCGCTTGCGTGAGTAACCACTATTCCATCTTCCTTTCCACCAATGAATTTAAGCCCTATCCATGGCTGCTGTGTAGCCAGATAAATATAAGTTATTGTTGCCAGCAGTCCGATGACCGCAGAGGCAGAAAGAATGGAAAAAGGTGTAAACTTAAAATTCAAAGTAAAAATTCCTTAAGACTGACTTATATTAATGAATATACAAGGATAAATCCAAAGATTATCTACCCCGAACGGGGGATACCCCAGCGGCGATCATTCCGGTAAAATTAGTATAAGCGTAGTTGATATTAGGCTTGAGGATCAAAATGTATAATTGTACTTCCGCTACTTCATTTTTTGATGCCTATTTGGCAGGCCCCTATGAAAAAGCGTTTGAGATTTTAAAGGGGCTCAAAGCCTAAACAGCCTGTGATATTAAAGACGATATTATAAGAGTATCGGAAAACCCGGAAGCAGATGCAGAACTTGCTAAATTCAGGATAAAGAGAGTTGCGCAGAACAGCGTTCCAATAGCGAAACAGAAACTTGAGAAGTATGAGTAATAAAGAAGGCGGATATAATGTTTAAAGCATTTAAAATAATCATTGGATTAATTATTTTTTGTTCACTTTTTTCTGGTCTGGCTATGGCAAAAGAAAAATACCCCTCAAAGGCAGACGGATACCGTGAAACCGCAATGTTTAATGGTAATCAGAATATGCCATTTACCCTTTACGGAATAGCCATAGACTGGCATCTGGATTGTCTGAAAGGTAAGGGCGATAAATGTATGCGTGTTGGGGAGGCGATGGAAGCGGGAGAGGGGGATCTGGTCGCCGAGATCCGCGCCGCATTGGGATATTATTTGGCTGCCTGTGAAAAGGGTGAGGGGGTAGGATGCACCAAGGCAGCTATGATTATGCGGGCCGGCAGTGCAAATTTCATTAGTACGGAATTGGCGCAAAAAACCGCCACCCGAGGTTGCGATGAATTGGGGAATCAGGATTCCTGTGTTGTTAAAGCAATAGGGCTTTCCGCAAATGGTGATCCTATGGCAGGTGTAAACACATCTACTCTTATTGAAAGCGCCTATAGCAAAGGGTCTGATTACGGCTGTCAGATAAAGGCAACCAATTTATTCCGAACCGAAGGAGATGAAGGTGCTCTAGAATCTGCTATAGCAATGTTCGAAAAAGCATGCCGTGAAGGTCATGCCTGGGGTTGTACAGGACTTGCGGAAGCTTATAGTGACGGTATCGGTGTTCGTGCAGACAGAACACAGGCATTAAGTGCTGCACGTAGTGGATGTCTGGAATCAGAAGGAAATACTGTTCCGGCCTGTTCCCGTTATGGATACTTACTGATCCGGAATGGGCCGCAAAGAAATATGAGCCTAGGCATTAAGCTTTTGGTAAAGGCATGTCTGGCAAGTGATGCTTTTGCCTGTAACGAAGTAGGGGAAGTCGGCTGGAAACGTCCTTTGGGGACGGGGATAACCGCTTGGGAGGTTCCCTTATATTTTCGTGATGGCTGTGACCTGAACAATGCCGATGCCTGTTTTAATTTGGCATCAATATATGAAATTGGATTTGATCAGCTTGCGGAACATCAATCACCAATGCTCTCACTTCTTGAAAAAGCATGCTCTTTAGGGAGTGCCGAAGCCTGTGATAAAATAAAATCCATGGGCCGTGCTGTAGAGTTGATGCGAAAACGACCACCAAAAGTTGATCCTTCTAAAACAGCTTTGCAACAACTGGCCATTGCCGTTGAATTTGCAGAGCAGAAAAAATACGCCATTGCTCTTGACGCAGTCGTTCGGCTCATGCATGAGGGCGTTCCAGAGGCCAGCTGGGTCTTGGGGGGGTGGTTTTATTATGGGTATCCCGGTATGATTAATGAACCACGAATTTCAGACGGAATCATATTAATAGAGAATGCCGCCCGCTTGAGACATGTTGAGGCTGCCAAATGGATATCTATGGCCTATTGGTATGGCGATAATGTTGCTGAAGATAGAGAAAAAGGTCAGCAATATATGGCATTTGCCGCGCAAAGCGGAGACCCGGAGGCACGGGATATTTATAGATCAATGCTGGCGGAACCAATCAGGCAGGAAAGGGCTCGTAGGGAACGGGAAATGGCTGAGGAAGCTGAGCGGCGTAAACATGACTGGGGCTATCAGATTAGCCTTGCCAGAGCAGGTTGGCTTCAGGCGCAGCAAGGGTCTTCTTATGGTACGGGAAATTCTGCAGCTGCAAGTGCAAGCTGGCAACGAAGTCAGTCAGCACTCGATAAGCTTAATTGGAACAATGCTGTCGGTTATGCGACAGGAAGAACCACCGCCTGCCCAATATCAAACCCATATTGTTAGAAATTAGAATGAGAATGAAAAAAATGCACTTTTTTACTCGGTGGACATTATTTGCAGCTATAGGTGTGTATAGTGTATCCGCTTTTGCGCAATCCAATAATAATATAAATGTGAAGACAAGTACGGCAAATGGACTTTGTTCAATTTCAGTGCCTGGCGGCAATGCCCCGGAAACGGAAAAACCGATGCAACTTGAATTTACGTTACGTCCCAGTGATGGATTGCTTAGGATAGCAGCTCTTGTAAATGGATGGCCTCGCGCGCAGGAAGCGGACCCAAATCGTGATTTTCCGGTATCACTGAAATTTGATACGCAGCAATCAACGGCATCTGACTCGGGCGGCTATTCCAGTGGCTTTTATGACAGATTGTGGGGAATATGGGAAGGTGGAGATTCTTCAAATGAGCTGCTCTTGTTGCTCGCCGATGCCCAGTCTGTTGAAGTGAGTGCTGACGGTTTGAACCTTGGGCAATTTAACCTTCAGGCGCAAGGTATGGTCTATAACTGGCTTAATAATTGTGTTGTAAAGCAAAGGGCCGCAGGAAAGTAAAAGGAAAAATTGTTTAGCTCTTATTGGGTCGAGAGCTAATTATTGTTGAAATGAAAGATGAAATACCCCCCACCCGAATATATGATATCGGGCAGGGGGTATTTTTTTAAGCAAAATTTACCCCGTTTTCGCTGAGAGGCAGATATGTCACCCTCTTGCCAGTAGCATCAGCAATCGCGTTAATAAGAGCAGGGCCGGAAGGGGGAACGCCCGGCTCACCGATGCCGGATGGTGCTTCGTCGGATTTTACCTGATAAACGTCTATTTTGCCGATATCGGCAATTCTCAGTGGCTCATAATCCGGGAAGTTGGATTGATCAATGATCCCGTCTGTGAAACTGATCTGGTTACGCATAGCTGCGCCAAGTCCGTAGCCGACACCACTTTCGATTTGTGCCGTAACAACATCGGGATTAATAATCAGACCGCAATCAACGGCGCAGACAACACGTTCAATCTTAATGTCATCACCTTTAGTGGATATTTCGATTACTTCAGCAACAAAGCTGCCGAAGGATTCGTGGACAGCAATCCCACGTCCCCATCCAGCGGGCAGTGGTTTTTTCCAGTCCGCTTTATCAGCGGCCATCTTTAGGACATTGGCCATTCTCTTTTGCGCGGGCGTGTTGCCGGGCAGCATTTTAAGCCTGAAGTCAACCGGGTCTTCACCAGCTGCCTTTGCGGCCATGTCCATAGTCACTTCCATCACAATGCCGGTAACAGAATGTCCGACAGAACGCCACCAGAGTGCCGTGACCGGTGTTATAAAATCACTAAGCCCCACTGACATTGAAGGAATTTCATAACCTGTATCCGCGCATCCTTCAGTGGAACTGTTGTCAATGTTGTTTTGCACGGCCATTGCCTCAAGAAAAGTACCTTTCATAATCGACTTGCTGGCGATGCGGTGGTCCCAGCCGACAATGGTGCCCTGGTTATCAAGACCTACTGAAACTTTATGCACTGCAAGTGGCCGGAAATATCCGGCATGGATATCATCCTCGCGGCTCCATACGAGCTTAACAGGAGTTTTTCCGCCAAGAAGTGAAAATGCCATAGCCGCTTCCGTCACATAATCACTCGTCGGGTTTGCCCGTCTTCCGAATGATCCGCCAGCGTAGACAGTATTTACCAAAACATTTTCAGTCTTTAACTGTAAAATATCGGCAACCATTTGCTGGACAAGGGTTGGCATCTGACATCCATCATGGACAATGACGCCGGTTTTTGTCGGCTCTATCACGCAGTTTTGAGGCTCCATCGGTGCATGGGCAAGAAATGGCAAACGGAATTCTATATCGAGCTTTTTGGCAGCACTCATATTACCTTTACGTGCTTCTTCTCGGTCACCACGAACAGAATAGGCAGGGTTATCAAGTAAAGCAGTCGCATCGTTAAACATTTGATCACTAGATCTCATTTCTGCCTTTGAAAGATCCCAGTCCGCAACTATTGCTTCTCTCGCCTGAAGGGCATTCCACGTTGAATTTGCATAAACGGCCACTCCTTCATTGGTAGGTAAAGCTTTTGCATCAATGAAGCCTTCAATGTTTTTCGCTTTCGATGCATCAAAACTTTTTAATTTTGCGCCAAATTGCGGTTTATGAAGAATGACGACATAGACCATCCCGGGCACTTTAACATCCAAGGCAAAAATGGCTTTACCGTTGGTTTTGGATATATGATCCTTACGATGTATCCTGGTATTTCCAATTAGCTTAAAATCGCTGCTTTTTTTAAGTGTGGGCTCGGCGGATGGTGTTAACTTTGCAGCTTCTGCAATAACCTCACCAAAATGTGCCGACTTGTTTCCGGCTTTGAGAATACCTTTTTCAATTCTTATGTCTGATGGCGCAACGCCCCATTTGTCTGCTGCGGCACGGATAAGAACCTCTCTTGCAGCAGCACCGGCTTTCCTATATTGCAGGTAAGAATTGGCAATTGACGTAGAGCCTCCTGTACCCTGCATTCCCATCATTAAATTGGCATATTTGCTAACATCGGCTGGTGCAAATTCAGTTTGAACTTTATCCCATTCAACATCAAGTTCCTCAGCAATCAGGGTGGTAAGTCCGGTTGAGGTTCCCTGACCCATTTCAAAATGTTTTAAAATAACGGTTAAGCTTCCATCACTGGATATTTTTACAAACGGGTTTAATGTGGCATCAGCGGTACCGGCGGCTAATACACCATCGGAGTTCAAACCGATCACAAGCATGGCACCTGTAGCAAGAGACCCTTTTAAAAAATCACGTCTTGATGATTTGATATTCATGATTTAACCCTCCAGATTTTTGGATGCGAGGTGAATAGCGGCACGAATACGCTGATAAGTGGCACAGCGACAGGCATTCCCTGACATATAATCATCTATATTTTCATCAGTCGGCTTTGGCGTTTCGGAAAGAAGTCCGATCGCAGACATGATCTGACCAGACTGACAATATCCACATTGAACGACATCCAGCTCCTGCCATGCTTTTTGTACCTCATGGGCCACTTTACCATCAATGCCTTCAATTGTGATGATTTCCTGATCGCTTACATCTTCTATAAATGTCTGGCAGGATCTCACTGGACTTCCATCAACATGAACGGTACAGGCACCGCATGAAGCCACGCCGCAGCCAAATTTGGTCCCTGTTAGATCAAGACTGTCACGTATAACCCAGAGCAGGGGTGTGCCCGGGGCGACATCTACCTCTTTTGTAGTGCCATTAATTTTGATTTTGTAATTCATGTTTTTCCACTTTCAGGCATTTTAGTTGGAAGGTTGTTATATTAGTTTTATATAGTTAACAGCTTAAATTATTCAAGAAAGAATACTTTAATCACTGGACGGGAAGCTTAAATTTGCGCCCGCCATGATACTGGTCGGCCATCGCATGGTCACTGTTTTCAGCTTGGTCCAGAAACGAACGCCTTCCGGCCCGTACATATGATGGTCTCCGAAAATTGATCTTTTCCAGCCACCAAAGCTATGAAAAGCCAGTGGCACAGGAAGAGGGACATTGACCCCGACCATACCGATTTTGATTTTCCGGGTGAAGTCACGGGCGATATCACCGTCACGGGTAAAAATACAGGTGCCGTTGCCATATTCATGGTCCTGGACAAGCTTTACCGCTTCATTATAACTTTGGGCACGGACCACCACCAATACCGGACCGAATATTTCCTCGCTGTAAACAGACATGTCCTTAGTGACGTGATCCAATATTGTCGGCCCACAGAAATAGCCGTCTTCAAAGCCGGACGGGGCATTAAATTTCCGGCCATCAAGTACGACCTTTGCGCCCTGTTTTTCACCTTCTGTAATAAGTCTTTTTACACGGGCATTATGTTCTTTTGTAATCAGCGGTCCCATTTCATTGTTATGGTCAAAGCCGCAGCCCACTTTTATTCTACTGGCCTGTTCAGTAATTTTTTGAACCAGCCTGTCGGCAATATCATCCCCAACTGCGACCGCAACGGAAAGAGCCATGCAACGTTCGCCAGCTGAACCGAAAGCGGCTCCGATCATCGCATCAACAGCCTGGTCAAGATCGGCATCCGGCATTATAATCGCATGGTTCTTGGCACCTCCAAGTGCCTGAACGCGCTTATTATGGGCGGTCCCAGTATGATAGATATATTCAGCAACAGCGGTCGAACCTACAAAGCTGATCGCTTCAATCCCCTTATGCTGTAACAGATGATCAACGGCGACCTTATCCCCATGAACCACGTTAAAGACACCATCCGGCAATCCTGCTTCCGTAAAAAGTCGGGCCAGTATATTGGCGCATGAAGGGTCGCGTTCGGATGGTTTTAGAATAAATGTATTACCGCAGGCTATAGCAAGTGGAATGGTCCAAAGCGGTACCATTGCCGGGAAATTAAATGGAGTAATGGAGCAGACAACCCCTAACGCCTGTCGGGTGTTATAACAGTCAATACCACTGCCGACCTGTTGCGAATATTCGCCTTTGAGCATTTCGGGAATGCCGCAGGCATTTTCGACAATTTCAAAACCACGAGTAAGTTCCCCCATAGCATCATCCCAGACTTTTCCATGTTCGGCGACAATATGCCGGCATAGTTCCTCGCGATTTGCTTCCAGCAGTTCACGAAATTTAAATAGAATAGCGACCCGTTTCATTAGACCGGTTTCCGACCAGCTTTCAAAAGCTTTGCTTGCTGCATTAACTGCTGCATCAACGTCGGCAGTACTGGCAAGCCCGACTTCACCCTGAATTTCACCTGTTGCCGGGTTATAGATTGGGGCGTTCCTGTTGTCGCTCGCGGCAACCAATTTCCCTTCTATATAGTGGTCTACTTTATACATAATCTGAATTTTCCTAACTAATTTCGTTTGCGGTTTTTCGCAACACATCAAAAATCGGGTCAAGCTCTGCTCTGGAGCTGGTTAAAATAGGGGCAATGGCAATTGAATCACCGTTTGAGCGCACACCTATTCCATTTTCAAAGGCCTTGAGGAAGAAATCATAGGCCCGCGCCCCGACGACCCCATCACGTTGAGCAATTGTAAGTCCGCCCGCATAGCCAATATTTCTGATGTCCGTAATATGGGGCAGGCCTTTTAAGCTGTGCATTGCATCTTCAAAATATTGGGCATTTTCTGTTACGCGCTGATAGATATTTTCTTCATCATATATTTCCTGCGCGGCAAGAGCGGCCGCGACGGCAAGCGGATGTGCGGAATAAGTATAGCCGTGAAAAAATTCAATTCCGGCTTTGGTACCATCAATGAAGGTATCATAAATTTTCTTGCTGGCAATCACACCGCCCATTGGGACGGCGGCGTTATTAATCCCTTTTGCCATGGTGCAGATATCCGGCGTTACGCCAAAATATGTTGCCGCGTTAGCCGCTCCCAAGCGGCCAAATGCGGTAATGACTTCATCAAAGATCAGCAGGATACCATGCTTCTGGGTTATTTCCCTTAATTTTTTCAGATAGCCTTTTGGTGGGACATACATACCTGCTGACCCAACCATCGGTTCAACAATAACCGCTGCAATAGTTGAGGCATCATGAAGGGTGATGATTTGTTCCAGCTCTTTAAGATATATCATTGGATCTGAATTTGGCTCGCCGCGGCTGAAGGCATCTTCATTGGGATTATAGGGGAATGGTAAATGATCAACACCACTGAGCAGGGTCCCGAAAAATTTACGGTTGTTGACCATACCACCAACAGATATGCCACCAAACCCAACACCGTGGTAACCGTTCACTCGTCCAATCAGTCTCGTTCTCGTGCCTTCACCGTTAATGCGGTGGTATGCCAAGGCCATTTTGAGCGCAGTATCAACAGCTTCTGAGCCTGAATTGGTAAAAAACACATGCCCAAGGTCACCGGGAAATTGTGCCGCCACAACATTCGCGAGTTCAAAAGCCGCTTCATGACCAAAATTGAAGGCTGTCGAATAATCCATTTTTGCGGCCTGGTTTTGGATGGCCTCAGTAATTTTTGGATGGCAGTGGCCTAGATTTGAACACCAGAGCCCGGAAAAGGCATCCAGAATTTTTCGTCCGTCGGCTGTTTCATAATATAACCCCTTGGCACTTTTATAAAGGCGAGGACTTTCCTTGAACGTCCTATTTGGCGTAAAGGGCATCCAATAGGCCGCCAAATGGTCATTTTTATTATCTGCATTCTTCATAGACAATTTCTCATTTTCTTAAATTGAATTTTTTGAGAGTAGCCGCAATATTATATGTGCTTCAAGTGTTTTGTGATAATGCATAAAAGATTGAGCGCCTAATATCATTTATTGCTTTCGAATGATGTTGGCGTTTTGAGACGTAATTGTTAAATTATAAATCTCAAACAAAAAAATAAAAAATTTTCAATATTGAAGCGTAATAAATGAAGTTCACAAAATTAAACAGAACCATACATAATTGGATATCAATTTTCATTGCCCTGCCATTGTTGCTGGTGATCATTTCAGGGCTTTTTCTACAGTTAAAAAAAGATGTGGACTGGATCCAGCCACCAAGCAAACGTGGCGAAAGTCCGGCTACGCCAATTGTCAGTCATGATGAATTGCTCAGGGCCGCAACGAGTGTTGAGCCGACAAAAGGCATGGACTGGTCAGATTTTGAGCGAATTGATTATAAAACGGACAGGGGGATGATAAAGTTTATTACGGCTGATGGCTGGGAAGTTCAGGTTGATAGAACGAATGGATTGGTGCTGTCAGTCATGGAACGGCGTTCTGATCTTTTAGAAAAAATACATGACGGTACATTTTTTGGGGACTGGGTGAAATATTATATAATTTTGCCATCGGCAATTTGTCTTTTTATACTCTGGATAACCGGAATTTATATGTTTGTTTATCCCTATGTTAAGCGGGCATCAAATAAACGCAACAAACGGGAAAAAGCAGCGGCAAAAGGAGTATAATTTATGGCTATAGATTTTCATGCGCATTACATAGCGCCTAAATTGATGGAAATGCTTGAGAAGAGATCCTCTGACCCACGGATCAGCCGCAATGCTGATGGTTCTATGCTTTATCATATGCCGATTAGCACGCTCCCTTATTCCAGTGCCTATTATGATATGGCCGAACGGATAGAGTATCTTGATCACATTGGTATGGAAAAGCAGGTCATATCGCTCCCAGGATTATTAGGAATTGATTATTTGCCTCTTGAGCAATCACTGCCTTTGATTAAAGCATCAAATGATGATTATGCCGTCCATTCTTTAAAATATAAGGATAGGATTGTACCCCTTGCGGCTCTTCCGCTTGCGGATATCGGTGCGATGGAAGATGAGCTTAAACGCTGCGTAGAAAACTATGATTTTTTTGGCGCAATTTTACCAAATAATTCTTTTCTTTCTCTTGACTATGCCAATGAACTAAAACCGTTGTTCCATTATGCCAATCAAAAGAAGCTTCATTTTTTTATACACCCTGGCTGGCGCCATGACCAGTATCCCATCTTGGACAGAAGGCCCAAGGACCCGGACGAGCTTCTGATTGCCCGGGGGGCGCTCGGTGTTCAGCATGATATATCATTGGCATTGATTACGCTGCTTTATACAGTTTTTCTTGATCAGTTTCCTGATATGACAGTGCATATTGCCAATCTTGGGGGCACATTTCCTATGGTCGTTGAAAGGATGCATCATACGGTTGAAGCCCGTTTTCCAAATGCGGAACTTCCGCCCGCGAGGAGGGAAAATTTGTTTGTTGACAGTTCATCGCTTGGTCCTAGAGCCCTGGAACTGGCAGTCGAAATTTATGGGGCAGATAAAATTGTCATCGGAACAGATACCCCAATATTTTCTGCAGAAACCGGATTGCGTGTAGTAAGTGAAACCAGACTTTCAAAAGATGAAAAAGAGCTTATATTAAGTGGAAACGCACTCAAACTTCTCTCACGATAACGTGAATTGTTAGCATACGCATGCTATGCTATGATACTTGAGCTAATCTTCCCACGGTTTGGCCTGGAGAATAATGTGGCGGTTATCGTTAATGTGTTGAAATTTTTTCTGACTTTTTTGATGCTGTCCACTTTGACAGCCTGCACGGGCTTGCCTGAAAACTATAAATATAGCGGTGGTATTTCTCGATCTCAACTCATAGACGGTGTTTCTTTTTTGGGAAAGACGGTTGATAAAAAAGACCTGCCTTCAGCAGACATTATGATGATTACGCCAGAAATGGAAGCGTTTCTTGAATTAAACACGGGGAGAGTAAATATGCCTTATCAAAAGGCAATGGCGCTTGGAAACTCTCTTGTTGATGAAAATAAACTTGGGCTCATTTATGAGCCGGGTGTTACCTATACAGCCAGTCAAACCTTTGAAAACAGACAAGGAAATTGCCTTGCATTCAGCTTTCTTTATTCGACATTAGCAAGAAAATTGGGGCTTGACGTAAATTTTCAGGAAGTGAATGTCTTACCTGAGTGGGATTTGTCTGATGATGAAATTTATGTGGAAAACCGGCACGTCAATGTGCGGGTTAAACTTCCCGGGAACACTGATCTGGTCGTCGACATCAGCAGAATTGGTGAGGAACGGGAACTTTCCCATACAATTCTTGATGAAAATATGGTTCTGGCACTTTATTATGGTAACATTGCTGCTGAATACCTGCTGAAAAAAAACTATAAACAATCGTTCCTCTATATTGTGAAGGGAATTAAAACGGACAGTAATGTTCCATCACTCTGGGTTAATCTTGGGGTGCTTTACAGACGGGCCGGAAATATTGAATTTGCAGAAAAAGCTTATTTTACAGCACTGGATATGGACGGGAAAAATCAGGCGGCATTGAATAATCTTGCTCATTTGTATAAGGAAACCGGCGATCACGTGCGGGCAGACTATTTTTTAAGCCTTGTAAAATCTTATCAGAATATGAACCCCTATTTTCATTATGTTAATGCTGAAAAGGCTCTGAAAATGGAAAATTTTGATGAGGCAATGTTGCACATCGACGATGCAATTGACAAAAAATCAGATGACCCAAGGTTTTACCGTTTTAAAAGTAAGATTTATAAATTACTTGGACAAGAGGATAAAGCGATAAAAACCATGGAAATAGCTGATGAAATTTCCCGCAATCAAGCGTAACATTTATTTTAATCTGTTATTGATGAG
>JAGREE010000094.1 GCA_020446675.1 Alphaproteobacteria bacterium
TATATAAAATCACAATACTTCCCGATCCAGCAATGCAAGATCGACCGCCCACAAAGTATGGTTATTGTTTAGTTGTGTAGCTATTTAACGTCAAGCTTTATCTTCTTTACGGTGTAAATCTACGAATTAGTACAATATTTACGATAGCGATTATAACACTAATGAGTGTGAATATCCACTGTTTGTATTTGGAATAAAGTGTCGCTTTCTCAATTTTCTGAGGCAAGCCGCTTTTTATTACCCCTCTTTTGTTCAATTCAATCTGGTCAACTACTCGACCAAAGGGATCAATGACTGCTGAGATACCTGTGCCGGCTGATCGTATGACTGGAAGGCCTTCCTCAATAGCACGCACACGTGTTTGCAGCAAATGCTGCCTTGGTCCGCTGCTGTCACCGTACCATGCATCATTGGTAATGTTAAGCAGCCAATCAGGTCGGTCTGAAGGATCCGTGACCTGTCCGGGGAAGATAATTTCATAACAAATAAGCACACCTACCGGCGGCAGACCCTTTATATTTAGTGTTTTTAGGCCATCTCCTTCACTGAAATCCTGACCCCCGCTAAATAATTGGTCAAACCCAAGTGATATAAAAAACATTTTGACAAAGGAGGGAATATATTCGCCAAGCGGCACCAAATGACTTTTATCATAAAGCGCCTCTATTTCTCCTTCATCATTTATTGCAATCATCGAATTATAAATTTTAAATGTTCCGGCACTCCGGTCCCTGCGGGGAAAACCCGTAAAAACCACGCCTCCTTTATCCAGCATTTTTGATATAACCTGCCGTCTTAACGGTTCTTCTGAAAGAGAATAAATAATTGCCGTTTCCGGCCAAATGACGTGTGTTGTCCCTGACTGCTCAGACCCTTCACTCATTGTCATGTAAGAGATCAGGTTCTTTCCCCAATTTCGGGACGGCCATTTATCTTCCTGCTTTATGTTTGCCTGAACAACGCGAAGGTTGATATCTTTTACATAGTCAGTTTGTTGATTAAGCCTAAGGCTCCCATATGAATATAAACCTATAACCAATATTACTGCCAATAATGAAACAACAGTACGATTGATACGGTTCAGTAATAGAAGGGGGGAAAGCGCAAGAAAAACGGTAAATAGTCCTAATCCATATACACCCCAAACTGATGTGGATTGAAGCATCGCATCTGAAAAGCCCCAGACATATCCTGTTAGATTCCATGGAAAACCGGTAAACAAAACGCCTCGCATCCATTCCATTACATTCCAAACCACAGTGAATGTCAGAACAATGCACAGCAGATGAGTGTTCAGATTATGGTTTTTATGAATAATTCTGACGGCGACCGACGTCAGGCCAGGGAAGATTGCCAGATAGCAGGATAATAAAGCAACCATAACATAACCAGCGAAATCAGGTATTGTGGGTTCAACAGCAAAGCTGTTGCCAATCCAGTAAAGTCCAGCAAAAAAATGTCCAAAGCCGAATGTTACTCCATAATAAAACGCCTGCAATGGCCCGCTACTTAACATTGAAAAAATCAGTAAAACAGAAAATGCAAAAATAAGTGCCGGAAAAAAATATACCGGTGCAAATGCCAGCGCCGAAATCAGACCCGAACATAACAAAATCAGATATTTTTTAATTAGTGAACTTCGGTCAAAATATTCTTTTAAGCTGTCGATGGATAGTTCTGAATATGCCATTTAACTTATTTTCTGTGCACCAGAATATATTTTATATGTCTGGTATCACCATCAATAATTTCAAACCGTGTGCCGTTTTCATGTTCGACCAATTCTCCTTTCTGGGGAATGTGACCGGCTAGTTTAAACACCAGACCACCGACTGTATCCACATCTTCATCATGGTCATCACTTAAAAAATCAACGCCAAGCAGATCTTCAAGTTCGTCAATGGGAAGCCGCGCATCAACATGCAGATTGCCATCTGCCCGTTCACGCAACAGAACACCCTCTGCAATATCATGTTCATCCTCAATGTCACCAAATATCTGCTCGACCATATCCTCAATCGTCAGCAGTCCATCTGTTCCACCATATTCATCAACCACAATTGCCATATGAATTTGGGTTTTTTGCATTTTCGTAAGCAAGTCAATAAGCTTCATCGATGGCGGCACAAACAGGATCGGACGCTGGATGGATTTCAGGGACGGAAAATTATTATTATCCCTGTTGTTTACAAATGCCCTGAATACATCTTTTATGTGAACCATGGAAAGAACTTCATCAAGACTTTCCCGGTAAACAGGCAGCCTTGATGTGCTTGCCCCGACAAATACATTGAGAAGTTCATCAAAAGGTGCATTCTCCTCGATAGCAATAATATCAGCCCGCGGCACCATAACATCATCAACCCGAAGGTCTCCGAAGGATAATGTATTCATGATAATTGAGCGTTCTTCTTCGCCCAAAGTTCCTTCAGCTGCTTCAATTTCCTCTATTACTTCTTCAAGACTTTCTTTCAATTCATGATCAATATCTGACCTGTTGAATATATTCTTTATAGCGCCCCAAAACCCGGTGTTCGACCCGGGTTTGTCTGCAGAATCTGATGATGTCATAATGCTTTTGCTGAAGCCTTTCCTGATGTTTTTCCGAAATTACTATTTCATGCTGAGTAAGGATCGTCAATACCAAGATTGGCCAGAAGGCTGCTCTCAAGGTTTTCCATCACTTCCGCATCCTGATCTTCTATATGGTCATAACCCAGCAAGTGAAGAATGCCATGAATGACGAGATGTGTGAAATGATCCTCAAAACTGATTTCTGCTTCTTTCGCTTCTTTTACCATTATTTCATAGGCAATATAAATTTCACCGAGTGAGTATGGGTGCTCCGGTGCCTTGCGATGTGACTTAAGATAACGTTCAATCTCATCTGCCTCAAGCCCGTTGAAAGACAAGACATTGGTTGGCTTATCCTGATTACGGAAGTCTTTATTAAGCTGATGAATTAGCTGATTATCACAAAGAACAATACTTAATTCCAGTAATGAAAAATTGGAGAAAAATTTCCCCTCTTTCACATTTTTTATGATCTGCTCCAGTGCCTTTTCAATTAGTGTCTTATAACCTGGCAATTTTTCCTGCCACTGATCATAATCAACAGAAATTTCAAGATTTAACCCATCAGGAAACGACATTATTTGCGTTTACTCTCTTTATCGTCATAGGCTTTTACAATTTTTCCAACCAGCTTATGCCTGACAACATCACTGGCATCAAACTCTATAAAGGCAATATCCTTAATATGTCCCAAGGTCTCAATCGCATCTTTAAGTCCCGATATGTTGCCATCTGGCAAGTCAACCTGAGATGGATCACCACAAACAACCATGTGACAGTTCTGCCCAAATCGGGTCAGGAACATTTTCATTTGCATTGGTGTTGTATTTTGGGCTTCATCTAGAATAACAAAAGCGTCGGATAAAGTCCTTCCCCGCATAAAGGCCAATGGTGCAACTTCAATTTCCCCTCGTTCTAGGCGTTTTTCCGTTTGCTCCATAGAAATCATCTGGCCAAGGGCATCATAAAGCGGTCTCAGGTAAGGATCGACTTTTTCCTTTAAATCACCCGGAAGGAAACCAAGTTTCTCCCCCGCTTCGACAGCAGGTCTGGAAAGGATTATTCTTTCAACCTTACCTTCCAGAAGATGTGAAACGGCCATGGCAACTGCCAGAAATGTTTTGCCGGTACCGGCCGGGCCAAGACCAAATGTCATTCTTCTTGTTCTTAATGCTTCAATATATTTTGCCTGATTGACTGACCGGGGGGAAATAGTCGTTTTTCTGGTTCGGATGACATTCTCATCAATTGAAATGGCCTCACGGGGCTTAGCAAATTTTACTCGGGGGCTTTCAAGCATACTGACAAGCCGAATGGCGCCATCCACATCATCAACAGTCACATCATATCCCTGCTCAAGTCTGTTATAAAGATTTAGAAGTACATCCCTTGACAGATTGCAGGCTTCTTCTGGTCCTTCAAAAGATAATAAATTACCCTTGCCAGAGAGTGTGCAGCCAAATTCATTTTCTATTCGCGCAAGATTGGAATTATGTTCACCGTATAGCGCTTGCAGAAGATGATTATCTTCAAACTCAAGCACCCCGGAGGTGAGTTTTACATCGCGTTTTCGTTTCATCTATTAAATTTTACCTAAAAATATCAGGCAAGTACACCTTGAATATTAAAGGGACCGCCCTCTTCTATCAATACATCAACTATTTTACCGTATAAGTCATCATATGATTTATTTCCAAGTGAAATCTGCACTGCCTGCATATATGGACTGCGGCCAAATGCTGCACCCTTCGTTTTACCTGTGCTTTCAACAAGTACTGGCAAAACCCTGCCAACAACTGAATTGTTAAATGCTGTTTGCTGCTCTTTCAGTAAAGCCTGCAGTTTGGTCAAACGGGTTGACTTCACGTCCTCATCCACCTGATCGTCCATCAATGCGGCAGGCGTTCCCGGGCGCGGACTAAATTTAAAGCTATAAGCCTGAGCATAGGTCACTTCACGAACCAGTTGCATGGTCTGCTCAAAATCTTCTTCTGTTTCACCCGGAAAACCAACAATAAAATCGCCGGACAGGGCAAGGTCAGGACGAATTTCCCTCAATTTGGCAATCGTCCTTTTGTATGATGCGCTATCATGTGACCGGTTCATGGCTTTCAGAATTTTATCAGACCCTGCCTGCACCGGAAGATGAAGATATGGCATACATTCTTTTACGTCACCATGAACCCTGAGCAGTTCATCTGTCATATCATGGGGATGTGATGTGGTATATCTGATCCGCTCAAACCCATCAATTTTCGCAAGCTCGGTTATCAGTTCTGGCAATCCCCATTCATCACCACTCCCAGAAACCCCATGATAGGCATTTACATTCTGTCCCAGCAGGGTAACCTCAACTACACCGGCATCAGCCAGCTTGCGGGCATCTTTCATAACATCTTCAATAGTTCTGGAAAATTCTGAGCCACGTGTATAGGGCACCACACAATAGGTGCAAAATTTATCGCAGCCCTCCTGGATAGTCAGAAATGCAGTTGGCTTCTTTTTCACATCTTTTTTGGATAGTTGATCAAACTTTTCATCTACCGCGAGATCCGTATCAAGTATTCTTGATTTCTCACCCCGCTGTTTAAGTGAAATTGACTGTTTAACCATTTTCGGTAAATTGTGATAAGTCTGAGGCCCAAACACCATATCCACGACTGGTGCACGCTTCATGATTTCGGCGCCCTCAGCCTGCGCAACGCACCCGCCAACGGCCAGAACCATATCTTCACCGTTTTTTTTCTTTTCATCTTTTATTCTACGAATGCGGCCAATATCAGAATAAACTTTTTCTGCCGCCTTTTCGCGAATATGGCAGGTGTTAAGGACAACAAGGTCCGCCCCTTCAGGTGTATCTGACGGCTCATAACCTTCTGGTGCCATGACGTCAACCATGCGTTCCGTATCATAGACATTCATCTGACAGCCATATGTTTTAATATATATTTTCTTCTTCATTTAAATTCCTAGTCGTCCACACGCCGAAGACGTTCTTCCAGTCTCTTTTCAATTGTCCGTTGGCAATAAGCCGAAAGTTCTTTTCTTGTTTTAAAGAGATTTCTTGAAACCGGTTCATGAAAATGAACTTCAACTTCAATATTCTGTAATTTTAAGAACTCGCTGAAATGTGGGCCAATATCCATATCTCCATACCAAGCAACAGATGGTCTGTTTGATCGATTTGTCGGCATACAGTTTATTCGCTTATAAACCATACTTACTGGTTGAACCATAAGTTCGACGGGTCGTCCTTCCGTATCCGTCATTGGATGAATATAATTTTCCGTAACCCCAAAGAGAGAACTTTTAAACGGCAGAACCACTCCGCCGTTTGAAGTGGTTCCTTCTGGAAACAGTATTAAACTATCTCCGCCTCTTATTCGGTCCTGCATTTCCTCGCGCTGGCTGTGTACCTCAGCCCTCTTTTCACGGTCAATAAAAATTGTTCGCTGTAAAGTAGATAAATAGCCAAGAACAGGCCAGTCAATCATATCACGCTTAGCAATAAAGCAGCCTTTGATGATATGGCCCAAAATGATAATATCAAGATAGGATATATGATTACTGACAAATAAAGTCGGTGAGCCTTCAAGAGCATGTCCAAATGTTTTCACTCTTATATCAAGCGCCAGGCACATTGATTTATGCACCCAATGTGGCCAGGCCTTATAGCCGGGAAACTTGAGTTTTTTAAACAGTATGGTTGGTGGCAATAAAACCCCAAGATAAACTGCTATCTTTAATAATTTAAAATACTTTCGCATTTAAATTCTAACTCGATATTTAACCCATAAAAACAAACACTGTTTAGGTTTCCCTTCACAGTGTTGTCGTCTATAGCACTCATATGCATAAATAGCTATAAATACTATTTTAGGCTAATACACCTAATTTTTCTTCTTTACACCGTAAAGTTCCATCCGGTGATCAACAAGTTCATAACCAAGTTTTTTGGCAATAGCCTTTTGCAGCTGTTCTATTTCTTCGTCAAAAAATTCAATTACCTCGCCACTTTCAATATCAATCATATGGTCATGATGGCTTTCCGTAACCAGCTCATATCTTGAGCGACCATCACGAAAATCATGGCGTTCCAGGATATTTGCCTCTTCAAATAGTCTGACAGTGCGATAGACTGTCGCAATACTAATCTGATTATCGATCTCTGTGGAACGCCTGTAGACTTCCTCTACATCAGGATGGTCTTCCGCATCGGACAGAACCTTTGCAATGACCCTCCTCTGGTCTGTCATACGCATATTTTTTTCTATACATAATTTTTCGATTGTAGAAGTCATTCCAATTTCCTATTTGTTTCGATCCATCAGTTTGTGCGAATACAAATTTATTCTTCAATTAATCCGTCAGTTGAATTTGCATAACGAGTGCATCTGTTTTTGCACCATGATGGCTTTTATAATACCCTTTGCGGCGCCCAATTTTTTTAAATGAGCATTTCTGATATAGATTTATTGCCGCATCATTATTTTCATTTACTTCAAGAAAAAATCTTTTGACAGACTGCTGCTGCAGCCTATTTATGACCCATTCTAAAAGATAGGTAGCATAACCATTACGGCACCATTTTGGCAATATACAAAATGTAATTATTTCCGCTTCATCCTGAATGTTACGGATCAGAATAAACCCTATTGGCTGCTCTGCATTGTTGATCAGATAACTTACAGTTCCAGGAATTGAGAAAAGTTCAATAAAATCCTTCTCTTTCCATTGCTGTTCATGCTCTTCATAAAATGCTTCCTTATGGATTGCAGATAAAAGCTCTGCTCCCTCAACACCTACTTCAGAAATGGAAATATTTTTTTTACTCTTCATCGGAAACGATCATAGCAAGGGGTGCCGGTTTAATAGCATCCGGTGCTCTTAGATAAAGTGGAGAAATTTCATCACTTATAACGGCCATTTCCTGTTTTTTTACCGCATATTGCGCCATATAATATGCATCAGGAGCATTATATTTTTCAGAAGAACGAATTTCCAAACCCGATAAAAATTCGGCACCACTACCGATCAGTAAATCTATTTCAGATGTAATTCTTTCTCCTATTTTCCTGACCTGAACTGCTTCTGCTTTTGAAACAGCTTTAAAAGTACCTGTATCAACATCAAATATTTGGAAATAAATCTCGCCTCGACGTGCATCTATTGCAACAGCAACTTTTCCTTTATATCCTTTTTCATTCTCCACAAAATGACACAATATTGCCTCTAGGGTAGTAACAGGAATCACTTTAATATCCAGAGCAAGCGCCAAGCCCTTTGCAGCAGATAGTCCAATTCTTACCCCTGCAAAAGTTCCCGGGCCAATGGTTACCGCAATTCTCTCAATGTCAGAAATTTTAATGCCACTATCGTTGCATATTTCATCAATCATCGGAAGCAGCCGCTCTACATGGCCGCGTGCACGCACCTCGCGCTTGTAAGAAGTGATCGTTCCATCCTTAATAAGTGCCGCTGAACAGGCCCCAAGTGTCGTATCAATTGCTAAAATATGTGTCATTTATCGGTTAAGTTTCTTAATTAATTTTTACTGATATTTTTAAAGGTTTTTCTGGTATAGTTTGCACTGAAAAACATATAAATAATTAAATACTATAATTCGAGGGATAATATTGAAAAAACTCATTATTCAGTTTTGTTTAATATTTTTGTTCAATTCATTTTACACATCTTTGGCTCTCGCTCAAAGTGAAGACAGTGCCGTGATAATTATGTATCATCGGTTTGGTGAAGAAGGTTTTCCCACAACCAATGTAAAGCTTTCCCAGTTTGATCAGCATATCGCCGAACTCAGTAAAGATAACTATAATATTGTCCCTCTCAGAACCATTATTGAGGCCCTGAAAAATAAACGAGCTCTGCCACCCAGAACCGTTGCCGTAACAATTGATGATGGATATCTTTCTATTTATAAAGAAGCCTGGCCAAGGTTAAAAGCAGCGGGCATTCCGATTACCCTGTTTATTTCGACCGAGTCCGTGAATGATCAGAATCCCAGCTCAATGACCTGGGACCAGATTAGAGAACTTGATGCTGATCCTTTGGTGGAAATCGGGCATCATGGACATGCCCATGCCCATATGACCGAAATCAGCAACGATGAAGCCAAAGCAGATATAGAAGAGGCAGATAAAATATACCAGCGGGAACTGGGCTATATTCCTGATTTATTTGCCTACCCTTACGGTGAGTTTTCAGAGAATATGATTGAAATTGCTAAAAGCAAAAATTATGAGGCCGCTTTTGCACAATATTCCAGTGCGGTAAACAGCCGCAACGATATTATGGCCCTGCCCCGCTTTGCATTTAATGAAAATTATGCGGACATTGACCGTTTTAAACTGATTATTAATTCGAGAGCATTACCGGTAAAAGATATATTGCCGCGAACAGCAGATCTGGATGTAAACCCGCCTTCAGTCGGATTTACAGTTGATGACAATATAAAAGGACTGGGTGCCATGAACTGCTTTCCATCCCATATTGATAAGGCCGCTCGTATCAATCTTATTGGCACGAACAGAGTTGAAGTTCGATTTGACGAACCTTTCCCGCCGGGGCGCAGCAGAATAAACTGCACAATGCCTGGTCCGGATGGCAGATGGTACTGGTTTGGACTGCCATTTTTTAGATTGAATACTGTCAATTAAGCCTATTCGACTGATTCGACGCTTTCCACTTCCGGGATATAATGCTTAAGCAGATTTTGAATGCCATATTTAAGAGTTGCCGTAGAGCTCGGGCAACCCGAACAGGCACCCTGCATTCTTAAATAAACGATGCCGTCACGGAAACCGTGATAGGTAATATCACCACCGTCCCTCGCCACTGCGGGACGTACACGTGTATCCAGCAGCTCAGTTATCTGGGCCACAATTTCAGGATCAGCCCCATCATCAACAATATGGCCTTCAGCATCACCTGTCACAATTGGCAACCCTGCTGTATAATGCTCCATTATGGTGCCCAGAATTGCCGGTTTTAGCTCGTTCCAATCCTTATCATTATTTTCAACGGTTATGAAATCAGAGCCCAAAAAGACAGCGGAAACTCCATCGATTGAGAACAAAGCCTGTGCCAAAGGTGAAATACCAGCCGCATCTTTATTTTCAAAAAACATTGTCCCACTTTCAAGAACAACTTCACCTGGAATAAATTTCAAAGTTGCTGGATTGGGTGTTTGTTCTGTCTGGATAAACATAATTAATACCTGTCTCTAATATATTTATTATTTAGATAGTGAGGAACTGAAGATTATTCAAGATTAATATATTAAATAACTATGCGAATTTATCTATTTCATCATCCGTCATATTGCCCGGAACAACAAGGACTGGCATGTGGAGCATATTAAGAAGCACCTCGCGAAAGCTTCTGATCAATGGGCCGGGGTCACCTTCCACGTCAGCGCCAAGGACAAGAAGATGAATTTCACGATCCTCCGCAATTACTTCACAAATGACATCTTCCGGCTTGCCTTTTCGGATAATGGCTTCTGCATCAAGACCTGATATTCTTTTAATTTCACGAAGATGGCAATCGACCAGCTCTTTGGCCTCTTCCATGGCTTCCTCTTCCATCAGATGCCTGACTGAGGTCCAGTGCTGAAAATCTGCTGGTGGAATAATATATAGCATCAGAATGCTGCCACCCACTT
This sequence comes from Alphaproteobacteria bacterium, assembly GCA_020446675.1. Lineage (GTDB taxonomy): Bacteria > Pseudomonadota > Alphaproteobacteria > Sphingomonadales > Emcibacteraceae > Pseudemcibacter. The sequence continues at coordinate 10,256 of JAGREE010000094.1, forward strand.
TTTCAGCACGTTTACTGGCAAGTCTAAGCACCTTTTTAAATTCCGGTGTATCATCCGCGATGATCAGAAACTTCCATTTACTCTGTTGCCCGGACATAAAAACCCCTTTATCTGGCCATATTCATTTCTGATGTCTATTTTGCCATTCAAAAGATCAATTTTGCAAGCGGATATTTATTTCTGCAAAATATTGGTAATTTCTCTAAGTTGCGTTCTCGCCCTCAGCAGATAGAAGCCTTCTGCAGCAAGATGATTCTGAAATATTAAACCATCAACAGCGCAATTTGATATGATCATAGGATCCATACTGATTACCGATTCAAACGAGGCTTCCATATCATCCCAACTTGATGCAATGTCCCGGTTCGTAATGACCTGCTTAAAATCCTTACGAAGCCCTTTGAGTATTAAACTATAGGCATAAGCCTGACCTTTGACGTTAAAGAATAAATCATCAGCACCCAGATCTAGCACACACCCAAAACCATTTTTTATATATGCATCAATGCTTGCGGATGATGCACCCAGATCAAGAGCAATTCTGTCTAGCGTTGCCAGAAGATTATCAGCACGCTTTTCAAATACGGCATTTCCGGTCGCCAAACGCTTGTTATAGATAATGAGCTGTTCCATCGCTTTATTATATTGCTGCTCAGACGTAGCCACCGGCATTAATGATGTTGAAGGGTTCCACCACCAAATATTTCCTGAATATTGTAATAGGCCCGAAACCTCCTGTAGATCCGGATCAACAGCACTGGAGCCACGGGTGCGGCCAAGCTGGTCCACCAGTTCATAGCTAAATCTGGCAATAGCAGAAATAATGCCTGTCTGAAAATTGGCCATATTATCGAGAAATGCCCCCGGTTTAAAAATAGGGTCGTTTGCTACCCAGCTATGCTGGTTCACTTCCCTGTCGATAAGGGCAATACTAGCAGCAACAGCATTGCTGCCTTGAGATACAGTTTGAGGTCCAAAATCAGGATTATCATCAATTTTATGAATAAGGAACATGCCAACAGGATAATAAAGTAATAATAATAATATTATCACCACAGCCAGTCTTTTGATGATTTTCAGACTGATGGTTTCTTTAAGCCAATATCCAATATCTTTTGCGGTTTCCCACATAGCCAATCCTGTTGATTTATTATTTATTATAGATGGCGCAGAATATTGTCATTTTCAACCCCCTGCCGAAAAAATCAGTCTGTCGGAATTTTAACTGTAATTCTTTCCGATGAGCCGCTCACACCAGGGAAATTGGTAAAAAAGGCTTGCACCAAATATGGCATTATTTCATGGAGATTGGCATTACGACCTGTGCTAGTTACCTCACCTTCATAAAGATTTTGTGCATTATCCTTATTTGGCTTAATAACCATTTTCAAATGACGTGTATAATTCGTATATGTGCGAACTGAAGGGGCCATTCCAAGTGGATAATATCCGAATGGGTCATAAAAACCACCGTAATAATAAGGGCTTCCATAAAAAGCACTGCCATAATAATAAGGATTTCGATAAGGAAACCAGGGGTTATAATAACCACCGTAATATCCGTATCCCATAAAACCATACATTCCAGGAGATGTGCGAACAACTTGCTGACCATCATCGACACCATAGCCTAATTCAACAATCAGGTCGGCTTTTTCACCATTGGCAGGGACATAACCAAAGCTTCCTAGCGCATTACCCACCAAAGACGCGT
>JAGREE010000095.1 GCA_020446675.1 Alphaproteobacteria bacterium
CGCCAAAGCAGCACCAATTGCACCACCTGCATCACCTGCCGCTGGTTGAATCCACACTTTTTTAAACAGTCCCGACTCTTGTATTTTACCATTTGCGACACAGTTCAATGCCACGCCTCCGGCCAGGCAAAGGTTGTCGCTCTGCGTAATTGCTTTGGCCGTACGCGCCATTTTCAAAACAATTTCTTCCGTTACAGATTGTATTGCGAATGCCAAATTGCAGTGCGTTTGAATGATAGCTTCCTCCGGTTCTCGTTTTGCTATCCCGAAGAGTTTCGCCCATTTTGAATCAGACACCATGCGCAAGCTGTGTTCAAAAGTGAAGTAGGCCCGGTTCATTTGGATGGAACCATCTTCGTGGATTTCAACAAGCTCCTTTCGGATCAACTCAATAAACCTTTTTGTTTCGTTGGATTCTCCATCGCCATAAGGCGACAAGCCCATCAATTTATACTCGCCACTATTTACTTTAAATCCCAGGAAATAGGTAAACGCACTATAAAGTAATCCTACCGAATCCGGAAAGCGCATTTCCCTCAATAACTCAATTTTGGTTCCCTCCCCTTTACCAATAGTGGCAGTCGCCCACTCGCCCACAGCATCTACTACTAAAATAGAAGCATCATTGAATGGCGAAGGATAAAACGCACTCGCGGCATGCGACAAATGGTGTGAAGCAAACAAGAGTTTCTTTTGATCCTTATAGCTACTGTCGATCTTCCTCAGCTCCCTCCTGACTTCTCTCCTTAGCGCAAGTTTTTTCTGCGTCCATTGGGGCATTGCTTTCAAAAAGGACAACAACCCTTTGGGGGCGTTGTTGTAGTAGGTTTCCAGCAAGCGTTCGAATTTCAAAAATGGCTTTTCAAAAAACACAATATCATCGACGTCATGCAAGGTAATACCGGCCTCTTTCAGGCAATAGCGAATAGCTTGTGAAGGAAATACGGCGCTGTTTTTATCTCTATTGAACCGCTCTTCCTGAGCGGCGGCAATGATTTTTCCATCCACAACAATTGATGCAGCTGAATCATGAAAATAAGCTGAAATTCCTAAGAGCTTGTTCAAATTTCGTTTTTGGAGATGAAAATTATTCATTTTTTGCTTAGACAAGGCGTCGAAATGGGAACATACCCTTAGATACGTGACCATTTCGACAACGCAGTATAAGCGAAAAAGGGACATTTTCAGCCCGAAGGATGAAATTTGAACAAGCTCTAAGATG
>JAGREE010000096.1 GCA_020446675.1 Alphaproteobacteria bacterium
GTATTAGATAAAATGATTAGGCGGCTAAAATGACAAATTTTAAAGGATTTCAGGAACCATTCTGGCAGTTTTTTGATGAGCTTAAAGAAAATAACAACCGTGAATGGTTTATGGAAAATAAGGACCGCTATAAAGCGGATATTGTTACCCCCTGCCTTGATTTCATCATTGATATGGGCGAGCGGTTAAAGGAAATATCACCCCATTATACGGCCATTGCCAAGGCCAGTGGCGGATCCATGTTCCGCATATACCGTGATGCCCGCTTTTCAAATGACAAACGCCCTTATAAGGAAAATGCCGGTATTCAGTTTCGCCATAAACTGGGCAAGGATGCCCATGCTCCCGGTTATTATCTTCATCTGGAAAAGGATAATATTTTCTATGGCGGCGGGATTTGGATGCCCGATAATACTACACTTGGTGAAATCAGGGACCGCATCTGTTATTATCCAAAAAAATGGCAGGCAGTCATTGAAAATGAAGACCTTATCGGCACATTCGGCGGTGTGCGCGATGACGGCCTGACCCGGCCCCCACGTGGCTATGATGCCGATCATAAATATATCGAGGATTTAAAGCGAAAAAGTTTTTTTGCCATGAAAAACGGTGGTGATTATAAAATCACGACAAATGCCAAATTCCTTGATGAGGTCGCCAAAACTTTTGACGCCGCTGCACCGCTTATGGCCTTTATCTGTGATGCCAAGGGCATTGAATTTTAAGCGCTTTTTGAGGCCCGGTAAACCGCTTCGGCAATTTTAATATCCTGCACGGCCACTCCGGTCAGATCGGCGATGGTTATCTGTTCATCCGAAGTCCGCCCAACGCCACCCGCAATGATAGCGCCAAGCTCTTTTAATGCCGCATCGGTAATTTTTCCCGCTTCGCGTGCTTTATGAATTTCACCGCGGGTCTGGCTCTGATCAATACTGTCGGACACCACCAGACTGGCCCGCGCCAGGATTTCAGCATCCAGTTCCTGTTTTTCCACCGTGTCCGACCCCATGGCTGTGATATGAGTACCGGGGTGGATCATATCAGCGCTGATCAGTGGCTTATGCGACGGTGTAGTGGTGATAATCAAGTTAGTGTTCTCGCAAAGCTCCGCCATATCGCTGGTGGTAAAGACCTTAAACCCAGCCTCTGTCATATCCTTTTTATAGGATAGAAGTTTTGCAGGATCCCTGCCCCAGACAATTATGGTTCGACAATCGGTCACAGGTTTTAAATAGTCCGCCTGCATACGTGCCTGAACCCCTGTGCCGACAATGCCAATGGCAGTCACCTTTTTTGGTGCCAGATATTTGGCTGAAATCGCCCCGGCAATCGCCGTGCGGATATCGGTCAGAATACATTCATCATGCAGCACTGCCACCACTTCACCGGTATTTTGTGAAAATAATATCATCATGCCATTGCTGGAGGGCAGGCCGATTTTCGGATTGCCATAAAAGCCGGACGCAATTTTTATTACATAATAATCATCGCCCTTGATGCAACCGTATTTAATATGGACCTCGCCCTTATCCATAATAAGTTCACCAATCGGCGGCACAATGCATTTTCCCGCTGAATAATCGACAAAACCCTGCTCAATGGCCGGCATCAGGTCCAGTTCCGGCAATATGGTTTCAATTTCGGCACGGCTGATAATTTTCATAAAAATTCCTTTTGGATATGGTGATTTCTATTGTTAACTCAGCACCCTCAGCATGGTCAACAACAGAAAAGATATTGGTGATATTGCGCATAGGGCTTGTAACTTGCATGAAACCCCTATAGAGAAGCCATGAAAGCAGAGGATATCCCGCATGAGCGAAACAGCAGCAGCCCCATCAAAAAAGAAAATTTTTATAAGTTTTGATTACCCAACGGACCGCATACTGAAAAACGAACTTGTCGGCCAGTCGCAAGCCGATGATGCCGGCTTTAAGATCGCCAACTGGTCAATGAAGCCGAATGTAATAAACGGCAAGTGGCTGAAAGAAGCCAAATTCCATATCAGCCGCTGTGATGCGCTGGTTGTACTGGTCGGAGAAAACACCCACACGGCACCCGGTGTCGCCAAAGAGATCGAAATCGCCCTCAGCATGGATAAAACCATCATCCAGCTTCTCGCCCACCCTCAAAACACCCCAATCCAAAAAGCCGGAACACCTCAGCCGTGGGATGCTGACGGGCTAAAGGTTTTTTTAGAAAAATGATCGACTTGCTTTAGGGGCCGTGAGACTTCAGTCTGCCGAACTTTACAACACCAAAATTGATCTTTTGACCGGATCATTTAATTAAGCTAAGCTCATTTCCAAAGACAAAAAAATATAAAATAATCTCTAGGAAAGCTTTAAAGGGGAGCTTGATTATGGACAAAAAAGGAAACTCAATCATCATTGATGCGGCCGATCATGTCGCCAAAGGCGGCGTGCTTAACCGTCGGCTTTTTTTAAATTCGGCCATTGCCAGCACCGCAGCACTTGCCACTGCCCGCGCCGCATTTGCACAGGAAGCGGTCGGTGAAGGACAGGATGACTGGACCCTGATCCCCGGCAGCAGTGCGGAGCTTTACGGCAGCCGGTCCCGTTTCGAGGAGGAGCGGGTTAAACGGCGCCTCACCCCCATGAGCGATGAATTTTATAATTTAAGGCTGACAAAATATACCGCCCGAACCCCGCTTGACCATATGCTTGGCACCATAACGCCAAACGGACTTCATTTTGAACGAACCCATCAGGGCATCCCCGATATTGACCCGGACCAGCATTTTCTGGTCATTCACGGCATGGTGAAAAACCCGCTTAAGTTCGATATAAATGCGCTGGAAAATTACCCGACGGTATCGAAGCAGTTTTTCCTGGAATGTAGCGGCAACAGCGGCACCCTCTGGAGCGAGACACCAACAAACGAGTCGTTACAGGCAATCCACGGTCTGCTGTCCGGGGCCGAATGGACGGGGGTGTTGCTCTCGACCTTACTCGATGAATGCGGTGTATCAAAAGACGCCAAATGGATCATTGCCGAAGGGGCCGACAATGGCATGATGACCCGAAGCATCCCTATTGATAAGGCCCTTGATGACACCATGATCGCCATCCGCCAGAATGGGGAGCGGATCAGGCCGTCGCAGGGCTACCCCATGCGGCTTTTTAACCCGGGCTTTGAAGGAAACACCTCCGTCAAATGGCTCCGCTCATTATATGTCACCGATCGGCCCGTGATGTCGATACAGGAAACGGTCAAATATACCGATATGATGCCCGATAATATGTCGCTGCAATTCACGCTGGAGCAGGATGTTAAATCGATCATCACCAAACCGTCCAACGCCATGAGCCTGAAGCAAAAAGGCTTATATGAGGTCACCGGTCTCGCCTGGTCAGGAAAAGGCAGAATTTCCCGGGTTGAGGTTTCCGCCGACGGCGGCAAAACATGGGGAGATGCGATGCTTCAGGACCCCATCCTGCCCAAAATGCTGACCCGCTTTCGCATTCCGTGGCAGTGGTACGGTGGCCCCGCCATCCTGCAAAGCCGCGCTTATGACGAATTCGGCAGCATTCAGCCAACAAGAAACCAGCTGATCGCCGCCCGCGGCAGAAAACCGACATATCATTTCCACGCCATTCAAAGCTGGGGTGTTCAAAGCAATGGGGAGATAAAAAATGTCTATGCCTAAATCACTCCCTAAATCACTCCTTTTTACCGCCCTGCTCATGGCCGCACAGCCAGCATTGGCGCAGCAGCCCCATTTTGGTGTGCCGGCGAGCCAGGCCGATATTGATAAAAGCTTCTGGTCCATCTTCCCGGACGGTGAATTCCTGCCCGATGGCGAGGGCACAGCGGATAAAGGCAAAGAGCTTTTCGAAGTAAACTGCAACATGTGCCATAACCTGCCCGGAGAGGATGACCCGACCAAAAACCAGATCGGCAAATTATTCGGCATTAAGGATAAAAGCGGCAAAACAAACCTGCAGCAAACCATTGGCAGCTACTGGCCCTATCCGACAACAGTGTTTGATTATATCCGCCGCGCCATGCCGCTGGTTGCGCCCATGTCGCTTTCCAACAGCGAATATTATTCACTGACCGCTTACCTGCTTTATGAAAATGGTGTGATTGATGAAGATCAGGTGATCAATAAAGACACTCTGCCAAAGGTTAAAATGCCAAACCGGGACGGTTTCATTAACGCCTATCCGGACATTCCGGAAAAATATAAAACCAGATTTAAATAAAAAACACCCGTTATGAACTGTTCCATAACGGGTGTTTGTAAATTCTAAAAATGTCTAAACGGCTTATTGGTTTTCCGCTTATTGATTTTCCATTGCGTCGCGCTCAGCGGCCAATTTTTCAGCCAGTTTTTTGGCTTCTTCCGCTTTTGCTTTAGCTTCTGCATCCATTTCTGACATTGTGCTGCTTGCTGTGGCAGAAGCGCTTTCAGCCGTCGCAGACGCAGATTTATTGTCATCACCACCACAAGCGGTTAGTGCAGTTACGAAAAGTGAAATCAGTAAAAGTTTAAAAGTATTCATTATTACCTCGTTAATTTAGTTCCCATTTTGGGTTTGGTTTTCCGGTTTGGGTATCAATTACCCCCGTTGGCAATCAATGACCAGTTTAAGTAAGTACTTCATTAAAATAATGTACACCAGTTTTATTGCATTTTTTCCCGGATTGGAAGGGATTATGTTCTTTTGCTATAAAAAAATGGGAGAAATATTGGATAAAGCTAGAACAAAACGGCCATAAGCTGACTGACCGCTTCCAGCCCAAAGCAGACATTGAATTATTGAATTTATTCGGTAATGCATTTAACTACATTTACGAAGTGCTATAATTATCACTAGATTTATAATGAAAAAAATTATTGGGTCTACGACATCCAAGCTAACTTTTTCTGTAAGTGGAAAGAAATATATAAATCCACAAAGAAACGCACTTCCTAAACTACATACACAAAAAACATAAATAACCTTGTAGTATTTTGAAAAAAAATCTATGAGAAAGTTAGTCCCAATTAGGTATCCAATCCAAGATGCACCTAATACTATAAAACCCATCTGCCTATTAAAAGTGAAAAAAAATGATAAAGAATAATCTTCAAATAAAATATCCATTAGCAATTTTAAATATGCAAATACGACTCCTGCTAATGTAAAAGAAACCCAATAATACAATCCAAGAATAATACGTAATTTATAATTATGCATTGTTGACCTTCGCTAACCAGATGCACCTTATCGACTCAAAGAGAAATTCAGTTTTACTTAGGTAATAAAATAATTGTATACATAGTACGTAACAAAAGATCCTTTTATTTTTTTGTAGTCCTATCGACCCTCAAAATTCTTTTACATCGATCTAAAGCCGATAAAAATTGCAAACGGAGCAATAAATATTAGGTAAAGTAAGATAAGAGACTCAACAGTGTTTTCACCTACTTCTCCAAATAAGTACAATATAATCCATATGCCAAGAAAAAGGATTAGTCCGCAGAAAAGTGTAACAAACATGTTTTGTCCGACAACAAACCAATTCTGTTTTTTTAAATTTTGTATAATACGGTTTATCATCAATGTCTTCTCCCCTTAGATGGAGAAATTTATACTTTTTGGACTATAGTGTCAAAAGACTTACTTAGAATGTCCGCATTGGGTCGGAAGCCATCATACGACACGATTATCGAATTTTTATGATAACAAGTATTGAATGGTAATTTTAGACCAAAAAGTAGTCATATGCGATTGATGCTGCTCTTGAAGTCAACTTAATCTATTTTTGATTTAGGATATACTCATCAGGCACTATTCGGAGGGCCAGCAAATCACTTTCCGAGCGAATGATTAAAGAATGATCACAGCGGACACAAACCCCGGCATCATAGCCATCGACCGAGAATGAGCAGACCTGAACCCGCAGTCCGTCAATATCCGGTAATTTGAACATCTTCTGGTATATCTGATCCTGGGCTTCAAATTTCCCGCCGGTTTCCGCCAACACCTGATCGCTTTTGTCAATCAGGGAAATATTATTTCCGCACCGGCCGACAATTGGCTTTATAACATACCCTGCACTCGATAAGCTTTCCGTTAGTTCGAAACGTGATTCAAGCAGATAAGGATGATCAGGAAAAAGCATCCATAAAACTGGCAATATGGCTTTGTTGCTTGGAATCAAGGTCCAAAGGGGTTCAAACACCATTACGTCCGGCCTTAAAAGGACATCGACCAATCGTGGCTGATGGGTATATATTTCATTTCGCTTATGGTTTAATAGAAAGTCTTCCTCATCAATTGCTTCATCGCGGAGCTGGTCCAGGGCCGTTTCCCAGGCCCATGTCTTCCAGACCCACAGTATCCGCTCGCCATCCGGATCAACAACATAGCCCTCATCATCCCAAAGGAGGCCATCCAGACCCTTGATGATCTTGCATTTGATCCCGGCCCCTTCAATTGCCCTTTTCATATAAAGGGCGTGGTAATTTTCTTCCAGATCATCATCCTGCATGATATGGAGTACGCCATCAACATGACTTTTTTCCCACGCGTCAATCAGGGACTGGGTCAGCCTGCCGCCGGCATCACGCCCTACCCTAACATTTGAGGCTTCGGCCCATTTGCCCTGCACCAGGCCGCATTCCATATAACATGATGCGGAATCGGCATTATATTCGTAAACTTTTAGCCCTTTTTCCGACAAAGCAAAATCAAAACGCCCTGTAATATTATGGGTTTTCCGGTTCTGCCAGCTTTGCTGAATGCGCGGGATGAGCGCGGCGGGTAGATTAAATTTTGCCAGTATATCTTCATGCTCCAGCACATAATCCGTTGCCCGCATAAAGATGGCATTCAGTTCATTGGTCGCCCGCTTGACTTCCTTACGGGCCGTCTCCCCCATAAGGAAATAACGTTCCTTATCTTCATCGGACGTTGCCATTCTATGACCATGCATATAGTGCACAAAAGCGGCCTGATCCGGCTCACTGATATCCAGCCATTCATCCGGCTGTTTCTCTGCCTGCTTTGAGACCAGATTGAAAATTGCCGGGTCAGGCTCTTCAATCACTTCCGCATAGGTGGGGTCATCTGTCTGCATAACCCAGCCGAGAATACTGCCTTCATCAAAAGTACAGCTGACAAACACCCTGCCATCGGCGTCAATCCGCATTGGAAGTTCTCGCGACCATGATGTTTCATCTGTCCAGCGGACATGATCGACATTCTGCTCAATAATCCTAATGGCGTTTGCTGTTACCTCCGTGACAACGGCAACATGGCCGGTAATTTCAAACTCGCCCCCCTCGTTCCAGATCATGAGCGCACCGGGTTCGGGCAGTCTTTTCGATCCATTTCGAAATGAATAAAGCGGCAATGTTGTGCCATCCGAAATTTTTTTAACTTCACGAAGATTAAAAATATCATAGGCCATGGAAATATCATCAAAAACATAGCCATGGTTGATATACATCCAGCGCCGGGCCAGCTCCACACACTGCCATTTATAGCCCATAAACACACCGTCAACATAGCTTTTGAAAGACCGGCGATCCGGCATCTCCTCTTTATTGACAGTATCATAATCCGATGAAAAAACAGGGACATCGCCTTTCCCGTATCCCAGAACGGCACCAAATGGCTCGGCGGAGGATTTAGGATTTTTTATCATGTAATGCACTCTCAAATGAAAAAGGACAAAAGAAACAATCCGGTCTATTTCATACTCTTTATCATATTGCAGAATGTGTTGATATATCCATTTAACAGGCGCAGAAAAAATATTTTATTTTTAAGCTGTAAGCTTATGTAGGCACTTAAGCCGTTAAATTATATTTATGCGGTTTGGTTGGAGTTATGTTCTTTTGACCATAGGAAATGGTGAGAAATGTTGGAACAGTTTGGACATTGCGGCCATAAGCTGACGGACTGCTCCCGACCATATGCGGCTAGTCAGTAATTGCCTAAATATTCCCCTAATGCACTAAATTTCAAATGCTTATAATTACCCTGAAAAAACTTTCAAAACCCTGATTATTGATCAATGTTTAGTCACTCATAAACTTCTAACGCCAAGGCAATTAGGAATTGGATGAATATACTAATAAATTAATATGATCCGACCTTGTAACCCCATATCATTTAACGAAGAAATATAAAGTTTCTTTGAAGTTCAAAAATAAATTATATTTAATAAAAAAATCTTGAAATTTTAAAAATTTTGGTGCATTGAGTAGCCGCGCACGTGCCCAGGCTCAATATGGTACAGCAACGACGTAGCTTTTTTGTTAACAACGGGGATTCGTTCCCTATTTGATTAGGTTATAGTTGATGCACCATAAAACTTCCCCTGCGGGACGTCTGTCTCCACGCTATATTTCGAATAAATATGCCGTTGGCCAATATCCGCACGGTTTTTCGAACAGTTTTGCTGATCATGATTTGTCGGATGATGACGTTCGTGCGCTTGCGCCGATTTTGCCGGTAGCAATCCTTTTGCCTGATGAAGTAATAGGCAAGACAAGAGAATTTATGGATGCATTTACGGGGAACACAATGTATGCCGTTAAATGTAATCCTGATCCTATAATCCTTAAAGCGATTTATCATGCGGGCGTCCGTCATTTTGATGTTGCATCAATCAGCGAAGTTCGTCTGCTTCGGTCACTTTTTGACGATGTTGAACTTTATTTTATGCATCCAATTAAAGCGCCCGAGGCTATAAAAGAAGCCTATGACGTGCATAATTTGCGCGTTTTTTCGGTCGATTATATCGGAGAGTTAGACAAAATTCTGAAAGTGCTTGGTGATAAGACTGATTTGGTTTTGTATGTCAGATTTGCCATTCCAAAAGATAAGCCGAAGGGGGGCGTTGCAACTGATTTTTCTACAAAATTTGGGGCAAATTTTGACGATGGCGTTACTTTGCTGAAAGAATGTCGACCCTATTGCAGCCGACTTGGTGTTAGTTTTCATGTTGGCACACAATGTGAAGACCCGTTCGTTTTTGAAAAAGCCATTACCCATATTTCCCGAGCCATTAACGAATGCGGAGTGACTGTCGATGCCCTTGATGTTGGTGGCGGGTTTCCAGCATCCCTTCCCGGACCAAGTATAGTTCCGCCAGTAACCGCATTTACGGCAACTATCGAAACAGCGATTAAAGATCATGGGATCAAAGGGCTCGATCTGATCTGCGAGGTTGGTCGCGCTATTGTCGCCTCTGGGGGTTCCTTAATCGCACGGGTTGAAGGACGCAAGGGCGATCTTCTTTACCTGAATGATGGTACATACGGTGGTATATTTGAAGCCGGCGGGGCGATTGGCCTTCGGTATCCCGTGCACCTTATTCGCAGTGATGCTCATCGCCCCCCTCTTCCGCACCAGCCTTTTCGGTTTGCCGGGCCAACATGCGATTCCGTTGACATGATGAACGGACCATTCATGCTTCCAAATGACGTTCAAGTTGGTGACTGGATAAGAATTGAACAATTGGGCGCATATGGCGAAGTATCCCGCACAGGGTTTAACGGGTTCGATGCCACACATAAAATAACCGTGAGCCGTCAGGTCGACTAACGTTGACATTGGCCAGTTGATTATTCCTGATAATCTTTTAAATGTTTCTTTATTATCTAAAGAGAAATAATATTCATAAAAGTTATTATGAGTGTCCGCTTTGATTGGGTGCTGATATTCACAAAACGATAGATAAAGGCGTTTTCAAGTTGAGAAATCCTGCCAGTTAAGGCGCTAAATATTCTATTTCCCGATTTTACTCCTTTCAGTTAATATATCTTATCTAGGGAGAGGGGAATATTATGAATAAGGGAATATTAATTCTATTTTCAACATTAATTTTTTCAACCATTGCGTATGCACAACAGCAATTTACCGAAAAATTTAATAATTTTAACGAGGTTATTGAAACAAATAATCCCGATTATAACAGTTACGCGGCAACCAATGGGCTTAGGGTGGAGCCGGTAAAATGGGTACCTTACACGACAGACTGTAAACAGTGCCAGCGGCTTGCCAAGCAATATAATGATGCAATGCAGGATTTGTTTGATGTTCGTGGGCTACTTTCTTCCTGGGAAGGATCAAAGGCCATGATGGATAAAAATAATGAAGATGCCAGAAAAGTACGCGATGCAATTGATGAATTGAATAAATCGCTCCCAAACGTAACCGTTGCCGAACCTGAACCGCTATCAGAAGAGGAAGCCGCTGCAGAATTAAACAGAGCGATGTTTATCGCCGAATTCAATAATCATATCCCCATATTAAGAGAAGCACGGGATAAACTTGAACTTACCACAAAAAATTTGCGCAAAGCCCTAACCGAATGCGAAGTTCAATGTGTTGCGCCAGAAGAACGTAAAAATTTAATAAGCTTACCACCTAACACAATCGATCGAGATCCAGAATTGCCCTTTAACTGGAACGGTCCTTATTATGAAGTATGTGAAGCATGCCGGAAACTGGCGGCACGGCTTAACGAACTTTATGATATCGGTATAGATAACGTAAATGAAATGAACGCCATCAACGCCAAACTGGCCTATATTAGAGCAAATATCACTGTTCTTGAAGCAAGTGCGCCTGGCAACGTTGACTCGAAAAGGAATTCTAACCAACTTAAAACTATAATACGCGATCTCAAAAGCCTACGTAGCGACTTAAAAGATGCAGAAAATGAGCAAAAGAGAATTCTTAAAAACCAAGAGAAAATTATTAAAAACTTCAATGATACACTTGAAAAATACAATGAATGCATCAGACAATGCCCGCCTCAGAAAAACGCTTGTGTATTTCCCGATGAATTATTTGAAAGCATGACCATCGGTCCTAACAATGAAGTCGGAAGCAGCGCACAAGCTGCAAAAGAATTGCGTGATAAAGTCACCGGTGCTGCAAAAGGTGCCGCAACCAAAGCAATCGGCAACTTAATTGGCTTTGGTGGATTTGGAGGCGGCGGTTCAGGTGGCCCCAAAATCGATAAAGACCGCACGCGCGGAGATTTTACGAGAATTTCTTCCGGTGATACAGATTTGGATATTCGCGCAAGCTGGAAAGATGATCAGCTAATTGTCAGTACTGAAATTGATAATAGCCCCGACAATGGCACCTTTCACGCGCAGTGGATTGAAGACAAAGACGGCAATACCTACCTTCCCGTTCGTTTTATGATTTTTGAAATGTACCGCGATTGGAAATTAACTGTTTCCTGGACCGAAGATCATTATGTTGACGGCGAGCATGTCTTTCATGATGAAGGGAAGGAAATTTCAACGGGACGTGACCTCCTGGGCACCTGGAGCATATTTGAAGGCGCAAAAGGGATTGCAAACAGTATCTGGGGGATGCTTGGGTTTGATACCGCTGCCAAAGGCGTTAAACACCTTGGCGCCGTCTATAACATTCCCCCCGCGTCATTCCCTGATGACTGTCAAATGCAGTTGGTCACCCATATTTCGCAACCAAGTCTGGACCCGGTCACAACACTGCCGATTGTCGGCGATTTATTCAAACATGTGGATGAAAGCAGAAGAAAACCTGAAACGATTATTTTGGTGCAACCCCATTTACTGAAAGAAGAAGATTTGGAATAAGAAATATTATTGATAAATAGAATATTTTATAAAAATATTGATACGCTTTTGGTTTTCGAAAGTTGCAATTTTTATGCTATCATCTTCGGATGCAAAATTTTCACCGCACCATTCGACTACTTTATAGGGGTCAAAGCCAGATAGCCCGCCAGTTTCGCTACGGGCTGATTGCTTTCGACGCATCGACCATAATCTATTTCATCGCCATCGCCGCGCTTCCTGCTACGGCGGTTATTACGGTGCTTAACGCCATACTTGGTCTTCTGATCTTTTTGGATTTTTCGGCACGCCTCTGGATTTCAACTAACCGTCGCCGCGAACTGACCCGGATCTATACTTTGGCGGACATAATCGTTGTCGCCTCGCTTCTGCTTGCTCCTCACTTCACCGAAAGTCTGGTGTTTCTTCGCGTATTAAGGGGGCTGCGCCTGATCCATGCCTATCACCTGTTGCGTGACCTCAGACGGGAAAGTTTGTTTTTCCGACTTCATGAGGATGCGATTTTGGCTGCGGTCAATCTTTTCGTCTTCATATTCGTTACGACGTCTCTGGTTTTTGTGATTGCCTTCAATAAGGATGCCGGTCCGGTAAGCTATATTGATGCACTCTATTTCACCGTAGCCACGTTGACGACAACCGGTTTTGGGGACATCACGATGACAACTCCCGTCGGCAAGCTCCTGTCTGTTTTCATTATGATCGTGGGCGTTGCGCTTTTCCTTCAGCTTGCCCGGGCTATTTTCCAACCTTCCAAGATCAGGTATAAATGTCCCAAATGCGGTCTTAACCGCCACGAACCCGATGCAATTCACTGCAAGCATTGTGGTGAAGACTTGAAAATTGAAACGGAAGGCAGCACTTTAAGCTGAACTCGTGTCAAAACCGGTTCCAGACCCGTTATTACCAAACCGTGATTTTCTATATGCCTTGTACCCAATAAGCGCAAAACTGGCATTCTGTTCCGGATCGGATATGAATTGTTAGAATACCCCCATCTGGACAAGTTCGTTAAGTATGATAAGATGTTACTTGTATTATTAAATTTTGAAAGTATCCCTATTGATCGCAAATAATTACACGCTTGTTCCCGCAAAAGAAAATAAACACTTATTTACCCCGACGCAAAAATTGTTCTGGGATAAATTATTTGGGGATGACGATTCAGATACAACACTAAACCGCGCAGATTTTAACCCAAAGGAATTTAGCACTTTTCTGCCAAATATCTGGATGGCTGAGTTACTGGTTGATGAAAATAGCCAGCTGGCAGATATAAGAATGACCCTGGTTGGGACAAAAGTTGCTAAAGTTTATGGCGAAATTACCAATCAGTTAATTATTGAGGATGAAAGTGAAAACAGCCTGAAATATAAAATGAAAGACACCTACAAACGTTTTATTATGCTTTCCCACGAATTGCTTGAAAAGGATATTCCATTTTATACCCATGTAGAATATCTGGAAGAAAACAAAAACTATGTCACAGCGACCGCACTTACCTTCCCCATGTGTAAAAATAGCCCGAAAACCAACATGATCCTTGGATATGTAGAGATTACATACAGATAGCCCCCTAAACCCGCTGCCCATTTTTATCAATTTAATGGGCGCGGGATATATCAAGGGTGAGTTAAGTAAAGCCGCTCGAAAAATTATTAGTTAGAATTATTCTGATCTGAATCTTCTGATGAATTTGATTCTTCAGACTTTTCGTCCCCTTTTTCTTCTTTATCTTTCATATTCACATTTGGGTCAGCCTGATATGATGTCGCCAATACAGATGCGTCAGAAATTCTTCCTGTTCCGCTGGCTGGAAATTGTTTTGTATCAGATTTATATAATGCTGAATATGGACCCGCAGGAATGCCTTGTCCCGGGGCATAAATTGCATTGGCATTTGCACTGTTTGCTACATATGTATAATCCGAACTTAGACTATCAGAGGCAGCGACAATTGCGGTCGCTATTAGGTCAGCAAATATATTTCCCGACCCCCCCTGTGATTTATCAACTATAAGATTTTGCTCATCTTGCCAAAGAAGTTTTCCATCATGCCCGTCTTTGATCGTATAAAGGAAATGCACCTGAACGCCCGCGGAAAGAACATTATACTTGTTTGTCCATTCAAGGATTTCAACATAAATAATGCTATCTGCTCCAAAAAGATCGGCTAGACGCGTTGTATCTGCTGAATGTACCAATAATGGATCCCCAAGGCCATCTTCCTCCATAATTTTTTTAACCATATTCGTTGGGAAAACATAATATCCCTTTTCTGAAAGTGGAACAGGAAGCGTAGTCAGAAACAAATCTGCCGCTTCAACTTCTTCAGAATGATTAATTACGGGAACAATCAAAATTGAATGGGGATCTGCAGAAATAAACGTAGTGAAATCCTTAGATTCCGGTGCAGTTGCACATGCAGATAAAATTATTGCAGAAAATAGAGCAACAAATTTTTTAATATTGTTCATTACATTTCCCCCGTAGCAGATGGTGTCGTCTGTTCAGGCGTCATTGTCGTCAGACGTTTCATTACTTTTTCCATCAGAAACCTTGACTCAGGCCATTTATCCCATTCTTTCTGAAAATAAATGGAGGCCGTATTCGCGTCATTTAATTCTAGCTTTGTGTATCCATACTCGGCATACATTCCTGGTGGGACATTGTCTTTTACTTCTGCTTTTTCTATTCCTTCGTACAAAGAGTCAGAAAATTTTTGCAGTTGCTCGGTATCCATATTTTTATAATAACCAAGAAGATTATTGCTATAACCTCCCCAATTATACATGTTTTTATTGCCCCCGCACGCGGTGGTCAGTGCTATTAAAGTTGTCAAAATAACAACTTTACAGCACGCCTTAGTCTTTGAATTCATGTTACTCCCCTTAATTTGAATTTGAAAACTATTATTCGTCTGTTTTTAATTAGTTACCGACACTAATTTCGCGCCTGGTATTCCCTTGAACAAAGATTTTTCGATTGATTTGCTGGCCATTGGGTTTCACTAATCTGATATCATGATTACCGGTAGATATATTGAATATCTGCTGCCCATCTTCCACAACACCCAAATATGTGTCATCGACATATAATTGCGATCCGATCCCATCATCAGCTATAGCTAAAGTCGGTTGGTCATCAGCCCTGATTTCATTATGCTTGGGGAGGCTCCCACACGCAGTAAGGAATAAAACTGAACATGCGAACAGTAATTTAAAAAATGTAACTTTCATAACTTTCCCCCAAATTAATTTATGGTTGTAACGAAAAGACCCTCTGGTCGCCCTTCGCCAAGTTCACCTGACACAACATTGGTCACGGCTCCCTCATTGGTTTCATTATCACCAAATAAGGATATTACCTGTAATTCACCAATTTTTGAGGCCGGAAGGGTGATATTAAAGCCCGTCTGGTTGCTCTTTACCGTTTTGCCTTCTTTCATAACTGCCAGGCGATCCCCTACTTTTAATCCCTGTTTTTCACCACCTGAGATAAATACGTTTGACCCTTCAACCGCCAAAATATCTGTTTTCCAAGTTCTGCCTGATAACGTATTAACCAACTCTTCTATCATATCTTCAATTGCGACTGAGATTGCCTTGTCATTAAGCGTCGCATCAAAACCTGCTGTACTTCCTACACCAAGAACTGTTTTCGTTTCATTTGTTGCATCACCCGTTCCAGTGGCAGAATGAAAGACGAGGCCGGTTCTCACGTCAACAAACCGCACAGCCACTTTTGCATGGGCGGTTTGCACTTTTTTTCTGTTAAACAATCCGCGTTGGCCATCTGCTGATCTGCCAAATTCCACAACTGAGCCAATAATGAGCGTATCAACACCGACAACACTGGAATCTCCGGAAAGTCCCTGTTCACGTTCAATTTTGGACAGATCAGGTCGCTCAAAAATAAGAAATTTATCTGACATTGCGAGGTAAGCCGTTAGAATGTCGGCGGCTTGTTTACCCAAAGGGTCCAGGTCATTGTCACGTAGCAGACTTTTCCCATAATTGGTTTCATTGCTAAATCGCCCAATTGCCACTTTAAATTTTAAATTCTTTTCATTTGAACTCGCCTGCATGTCTTGTGCATTGGCAACAGTAACAGCAAAAAAGCTGAAAAAAATAATCAGTAAACTTATAAAATTTTTGGGAAAAATTCTGGATGTTTGGTTTTGCATATTTGCCCCCATCATAATTTACTATACTCGACAATACTAATTCTTAGTTGAGTCCATATATATAAAGTCAGCTTAAATGGCTTATTCAAATGAATCAATTAAAATTAGTACTTATTTTCATTTTGACAATTTATTATAGAAGATATGAATATTTCATGAACAAAAAACGATCTCATAAATACCAAAAATCGAAATACATTACCTTAAATAAATTAAACCCTAAACCCGCTGCCCGTCCTTATCGAATAAATGGGCGTGGGACATATCAAGGGTGAGTTTAACCTCCGCCCCCGCCTCGAGGGTTATAAGACCGTTAAGCTTAGCCGTTATTCTGGTGCCGTCATAAAGGGCGATCAGCAATGTTTCGGCGCCAAGGGGTTCGACCACCTCCACCACGGCTTTGATGTTCTTACCCTTTTCAATGTCAGCGCTGCCGGACAGATAAATATCCTCGGGCCTGATGCCGAGCGTTATGCCATCCTTGCTCTTAATGAAATTCATTTCCGGGCTGCCGATAAAGCCGGCGACAAATTTGTTGGCGGGGGTATTGTAAACCTCCATCGGGGTGCCGATCTGCTGAATTTTACCCTGATCCATGATGACAATGCGGTCGGCCAGGGTCATCGC
>JAGREE010000097.1:0-1420 GCA_020446675.1 Alphaproteobacteria bacterium
ACATCAATAATAGCGCTTCCTGCGATGGTGTTATCACCATCGGAGATGTCGTAAGTGATCGGCAGGTCATCACCGTTATAATCAGGCTTCGGTGTAAAGGTAAAGGTTCCGTCCCCATGATCGGTGATGGTGCCATAAGCCGCATCAATGCTGACATTGGATACGGTCAGGCTATCCCCGTCAACATCCCCCGCATTGGCCAGAAGATCTGCCGCCGTGAAGGTCACCGCCACATCCTCATCCGTCGCCCCAAGATCAACAGGGGCCGTCGTCGGCACATGCAGAATATCAACCGTAATCGTACCAGTATGGGTCGCCGTGTCATTATTGCTTGCTTCCGTCGATTTCGCCTCAACATCAAGCACAAAATCATCCGTTCCCGAAGGCGCAACCACGGAAAGACTGTGCAGATCCCATCCCGTCACATCAACACTGTTGTTGCCCGGCCCCGCCGTAAAGCTGTGACCGTTGCCATCGCTCAACTCAACCCCGTCCGGAATGTTCGAGATCGTCATCGTCAGACTTTCCGAACCGTCAAGGTCCGTCAGCATCCCCGTAACCGCTGGCAGCGCTATCGCCGTTTCCTCATAGCCCTGAACCGTCGCCGCATCATCACAGATCCGCAAGGTCACAAACGCATTGACATCCGAATAATCACTGTCACCGCCATTCCAAAGATCTTCCCAGTTCTGATTGCCACCAAAACCATTATCCTCAAAATGTTCCTTGCCATCTGCATTAAGGCTCATATCACTAAAATAGGCCGGGGCCGACTGGCCACCGACAAGCGGCACCCCATCCAGGAACGGCGTCCATACGCCATTAATATTCTGGAACGTCACCGCATCCCCGCTCTCAAGCAATCCATTGCGGGCATTTCCATCCGGAATAATGAAAAAGCCAAGGGTCACACCACCGGGATAGTCTGCCGTGTTAAAGCTGACATCATCAACGCCGATATTATGGGTATTATCATTGACCACAACACCGCCGATCGGATTGCCGTCCGCATCCGCCACATAATAACCATGGGAGTTCTGATAGGACGCACTGACCGCAAAATATTCAATATTGATATTAACCATCCCCCCTTGCGAGATATCGTAAAGGGCAGACCCGTCAATCTTCTCCGTCAGGATACACAGGTTCGGGTCATCGGCAACCGCCGTCACATCAAGAGTGAATGTATGCTCAGAACTGCTTAACGGATTGGCATTGTCATCCTCAACCGTAAAATTAAAGCTGGCATAACTGTCGCCGCTTTCATTGGCATCAGGGCTGAACACCAGAGTGCCGATATCCGATACAGCAATCCGGTTATTGTCCCCAAGCACAACAGGATTGCCATTCAGGGTTAAAGTTCCATCAGTTGGTAATGATGTGATCGTCACATAGGCCGCACTGTCCCCGTCAACATCGC
>JAGREE010000097.1:1570-3630 GCA_020446675.1 Alphaproteobacteria bacterium
CACTGTCGAGCGATCCGTCATTGACCGTGAAGTTGAAGCTGGCGTAATTGTCCCCATTCTCATCCGCATCCGGCATAAAACTTAAAAGACCGATATTGCCCGCGGCAATATTATCCCCCGGATTAACCGGATTGCCGTCATAATAAAGCGTGCCGTTTGCCGGAAGATCAACAATCGTGATATGGTCCATAGTGGCCGTATCAATGTCGGTAAAGGCAAAATCACCGGCCGAGAACACATAGGCCGTATCCTCATTCGTCACCACATCCTGATCCGCACTTTCCGGTGCATCATTCACAGGGGTAACGTCAATACTGAAGGTATATTGTGCGCTGTCTTCTGTGCCGTCATTGACGGTAAAATTAAATGTTGCGTAATTGTCCCCATTCTCATCCGCATCCGGCATAAAGCTTAAGAGACCGATATTGCCCGCTGCAATATTATCGCCCGGATTAACCGGATTGCCGTCATAATAAAGCGTGCCGTTTGCCGGCAGATCAACAATGGTGATATGATCAAGACTATCGCCATCGATATCATCAAAAGTAAAATCCGCAGGCTGGAAGGTATATAAGGTATCTTCATTGGTGATGGCATCACCATCAGCAGATGTTGGTGCGTCATTCACAGGCGTCACATCAATGCTGAACGTATATTGCTCACTATCATCCGTGCCTTCATTGACGGTAAAGTCAAATGTGGCATAATCATTTCCATTTTCATCGGCATCTGGAGTAAATACAAGAAGTCCCAGATCAGCCGCCGCAATCTCATCACCCGCTGTTACAGGATTGCCATTAAAAGTCAGTGACCCCTGCACCGGCAGATTAATAATGGTAATATGGTCAAAACTGTCCCCGTCAACATCACTGAAGGCAAAATCATCAAGGCTGAAAGTATGAATATGGTCTTCTTCAATTACGGCATCATTATCTGCAGATGCAGGGGGATCATTAACGGGCAGCACATCAATTATGGCACTTCCTGGTATGGTGGAAGTTCCATCAGAAATAGTATAGGTGATCGGCAAATCATCGCCGTTAAAATCGGGAGATGGCACAAATGTGTATGTCCCATCACCATTATCAATGATTTCGCCATATTCCGGGTCAATAGTTACATCGCCCACTGTCAGCGGATCATCATCAGGGTCACTGGCATTGGCCAGAAGATCCTCGTCTGAAAATGTGACTGAGTTATCTTCGTTCGTCGCCCCCAAATCAATAAGAGACGTAGTTGGTGGAGAATTTTCATTCTGATTGCCATTATCAACAGGCAAATCAGGATTAACTTCATTAAAAA
This sequence comes from Alphaproteobacteria bacterium, assembly GCA_020446675.1. Classification (GTDB taxonomy): domain Bacteria; phylum Pseudomonadota; class Alphaproteobacteria; order Sphingomonadales; family Emcibacteraceae; genus Pseudemcibacter. The sequence continues at coordinate 2,873 of JAGREE010000097.1, forward strand.
GCGGATTTATTACAAATGCATTCTGAATAAGTGGCGATCCACCAATGCCATTAATTTGGTCAGGCTGACTTGCATTCTGATCGTCTTCCAACTCAATCTGCGGAGTGGCCCGACCTGATGATTGATATTCCGTAATTTCCTGCTCAGGCGGTGTTTCAGGGACATACTGATTGCCAGGCCCTTCAATAAATCCACCGTCAGGAATTTTATAAGCACGCGCAGCCAGATCAGGTGACTGGGGGGATTGATTTTCATATCCTCCTACTTTGTCTTCGGGTCCGGAGGCTTTTCCGCCATCATCACCGCTGCCCAAATGGATGTTGGATTTTGTATGAGTATCATCAGTCTGTATCGGCGCTTCCGAAGAGAGACGGCTATCAATCTGCTCTTTGCTCTGAACCCTGTCTATCCCCTGCAGAATAGGATCATTCGGGTCCTGTTGCCCTGAATTTGCGATGTTCGTTTTTGAGCTTTGATCAGCCATAAAAATACTCCAACTTACCTTATTAGATATAAAATAATTTATATCAGAATTCTAAATTAGTATCTGTTAATATACTATATATATAACAATTCACAGATAGCATACCAATCAATGGTGAATATTTGGTTTCCAGCGATGGTAAATACTTCGTAAATAATAATTATAAATATGTCTTAAATAAGCATAAAAAATAAAATTAAATAAAAGATTAAGATTAGCTTAACCCTTTAATTATTATGATTTTTATATAAAATTCATTTTTTAACGAATAATA
>JAGREE010000098.1 GCA_020446675.1 Alphaproteobacteria bacterium
TATGTAAATAAAATTGCGATAAAGCGAATATGAAATGCGATAAATTATTAATTATTATTATAAACTAAAGAAAAACTATTCAAAAAGGTCATCAATTGAATTTTGATCATATGACTCGTTTTCTGGCAGGCGGTCATCGAAATAGTTATCAATTATATCCTGTTGCGATGTAATTTCTTTACTATTGATAATAGTTGAACATATCTCAATCAGTTTTTCCATTCGTGGAGTATAATCAGCAATAAGCAACTGTAAATAGTCAGTATTTTTTTCATCAATTGCTTTTTTTGCTTTTACAATTGTTTCCAACACTAAATGGTTCATTTTGGAGACACAGTTCTCAAACGGTATTTTATACTGATCAGGTGTATGGTTATAAGCGGCTATCGCCAATTCTTTGTCCTGAAATACACTGATTTTAAAATGTTCCTGATAGGTGATTGATTTCCAGTCCAGAATGTCTTCAAGACAATCAGGCATATCGGCCAGCATTCCAAGAAGCATATGTATTTCATTGAAGTGATTTAGATAATCCGTAGCCAACAACGTTTGCTGATTAATATTTTTTCCAAGGACAAGCTTTTGATACTTTTTATAGTTTGTATCTTCAGTTTCCATATTGTAATTGATCCACTCATTCTGACTTCATGAAACTACAATCCATTATGGCAATATATTCTTGCATATTGGTTAATAGGCATTTGGTCAAAAAAAGAAAGCCCGTGTTAGAAGAACACGGGCTTTCCAGAGTTTGTTTTCAGATATGATTATGAAGAATAATACATTTCAAATTCAACAGGGTGAGGTGTCATATCCAGTCTTTGGATATCATCCTTCTTAAGTTCAATATATGCATCAATCTGATCGTCCGTAAACACGTCGCCTTTTTTAAGAAACTCACGGTCAGCATCCAAAGCCTCAAGAGCTTCAGCCAGTGAAGCTGCAACGCGTGGAACGTCTTTTAATTCTTCCGGTGGAAGATGGTATAGGTCTTTATCCATAGCATCACCAGGATGAATTTTATTTTCAATACCATCAAGGCCAGCCATCATCAGCGCAGAGAAGGCAAGGTAAGGATTGGCTGTTGGATCAGGGAAGCGAACTTCAACACGCTTACCTTTTGGACTTGCTGAATATGGAATACGGCAGGAAGCAGACCGGTTGCGTGCAGAATAAGCGAGCAATACAGGTGCTTCAAATCCCGGAACCAGACGTTTATAGCTGTTTGTCGAAGGATTGGTGAAAGCGTTAATTGCTTTCGCATGTTTAATAATACCGCCAATATAATAAAGACATGTTTCTGAAAGATCAGCATAGCTGTTTCCGGCAAATAGTGGTTTGCCATCTTTCCAGATTGACATATGCACATGCATTCCTGAACCATTGTCCTGGGCAATTGGCTTCGGCATAAATGTCGCTGTTTTGCCGTATGCTCTTGCAACCTGATGGGCAACATATTTGTAAATCTGTACGCGTTCGGCAGTTTGTACGAGCGTACCAAAAGTCAAACCAAGCTCATGCTGCGAAGGGGCCACTTCCTGATGGTGCTTGTCCATTGGAAGACCGCATTCTTTCATTAAAGTGACCATTTCACTCCGAATATCCTGACATCTGTCATAAGGTTCCATTGCAAAATAGTTGCCAGTAATTCCAGCACGGTGGGCTTTGTTGCCATCTTCAATGGTGCGGGCAGATTTCATTGGTGTTTGATCATCATCGAGTGAGTAGCCTGCACTTGCATAATCAACATTATATTTGACATCATCAAACATGAAGAATTCTGGTTCTGGTCCAAAATAGGCAACATCGCCAATGCCTGAGAATTTAAGATAGGCTTCTGCACGTTCGGCGGTAGAGCGTGGGTCACGACCATATCCTTCACCTGTTGCAGGTTCTACGATTGAGCAGAAAATAGCCAGTGTTGGCTGGTCGTAAAAAGGATCAAGAAAAACTGTTGAAGGATCGAGTTTTAGGATCATGTCGCTCTCATTAATGGATTTCCAACCCTTAACAGATGATCCATCAAACATAATACCTTCTTCAAATGTGTCCTCTTCAATAACATCTGCACACATGCTTAAGTGAAATAATTTTCCTTTTGGATCAGTAAAACGAAGATCCACATATTCAATCTCTTCGTCCTTTATAAGATCGAGAACTTTTTTTACGTCTGACATTTTTTTTCCTAGTTCATTAAAGTTAATAGTTGTGGGTGGTTTTTCTATATTGCTTCTTCACCGGTTTCACCGGTTCTGATACGTATGGCTTCTTCAATATTGCTTATGAAGATTTTCCCATCGCCAATTCGTCCTGTTCTGGCAGCCTGCTGAATTGCCTCAACAGCACGTTCAACAAGTTTGTCTTCAAGAATAATTTCAATTTTTACTTTTGGCAGAAAGTCAACGACATATTCTGCGCCGCGATAAAGCTCAGTATGACCTTTCTGACGGCCAAATCCTTTTGCTTCAATCACTGTAATGCCGCTAAGCCCAACTTCATGAAGAGCTTCTTTAACTTCGTCAAGTTTAAACGGTTTGATAATAGCTTCTATTTTTTTCATAATATTTTTCAGTCTTTAAAATTCAAATTTTAAATTCATTTCCCTCTTTATAAGCATTAAGCGTGCCAATTAATTTAAATGGCTGAATCAGGAGAATTTTAGGCAGTTTTAATCAGAGAAAAAAGAATAATGTCTATAAATCAGACATTGTATGCCTAAAAAATAGGCAATGTATATAAAAGAGGTCAGTCTTCCAGTCTAACACGAAGAATACTATTTTTGTTATAATCCTACTTGACGCTTTCCATACTACGCCTTAAAAGGACTTCACTTTCCTGTTGTGGCGGGTGTAGCTCAGTTGGTTAGAGCGCCAGATTGTGATTCTGGATGTCGCCGGTTCAAATCCGGTCACTCGCCCCATTTTTCTTTACCTAAAAAAGTAAAGCCAAATTATCAATGTGGATTTACAGCAGATAAAATATGTGTGACATCTGTTCCATTTTCTGCAAGGGGTAAACTCAAAAAGATTAAAGGGTTGCTCTGGTTGCTAAAATGGGTCGGCATGGCAATATTTATGGCATAGTGATGATGACATAAATAGGATAAATAATTATGGTAGTTATTCACATTGTCATTTGATATTTTTTCAGAAATTGGCGGTCTTTTGTTAAAAACATGTTTCCAAAAATATCGGCTTTTGTTGTAAGGGGAATGAGAAAGCCCCATTGTTCTGGATTTTAAAGGTCTGATTTTATTTTTTATATGTGTCAGCCGTATCCTATCGTGCCAGTCGTATAGAATCTCTGATAGCAAGGTATCCCATGATGCCAGCTTGTTTTCCGGACAAGCCTTTTTCCACTTTGTGTAGAAATCATTTAATGCCCCAATATTTTTTTCAAGATGTTGACCGACGCAAAAAAAGTGACTGACAATTTTTTGTCTTTTTTCAAAAAATTCCAATGAGCCGACCGCATTGTCGAAGTCTAATGACCTGATTGATTGTTCATTCATACCCACACCCCCATTATTATTACATATACCGTAACATAACGGTAATAATTTGTAAATTTCTTTAAGAAAGATATCAGGTTAAGATTATGATATACTGTATTTTTTTATGGATAGGGTTGTTAATTTATTGTCTCTTTTATTTGCCATCTATTGATGTTAAAAATGACAAATGAAAAAAGAATGTATTTTAACCACTGCCCAAATGATCCAGGCTGATCAGCTTGCTATAGCTGAACTTAAAGAACAGGGGCGTAGTGGTGCAGACCTAATGGAAGCTGCAGGTCTTTCAGTCACTCGGGAGATTTTAAAGAACTGTTCTGGCAACAAAGCTCTTATTTTATGCGGACCAGGTAATAATGGGGGGGATGGGTTCGTAATTGCCAGACATTTACAAGATGCTTCATGGAAAGTGACGGTTGCTCTTTTAGGGTCGCTCGAAAGTTTGCAGGGTGATGCCTATTATATGGCAAAGCTATGGAATGGGGAAATTTTGCCTCTTAATGAAGCCAGAATTACGGATCAGGATGTGATTATAGATGCCATTTTTGGCACAGGCTTATCGAAAGAGCTTTCGGGAAAAGTAAGAGAGACAGTAGATAAAGTGAATTTGACCAATTCCCTTAAAGTGGCAGTCGATATCCCCAGCGGCATTAAGGGCGATACAGGCGAAATTCTTGGTTCTGCAATCAAAGCAGATTTCACGGTAACCTTCTGCCGGATGAAGCCGGCACATATTTTATTTCCGTCAAAAAAATATTGCGGCCAAATTATCGTTACGGATATCGGAATTTCGGATCGGATCGTTCAGCAGGTTGAACCGGGCCTATTTATCAATTCGCCCGAATGCTGGATTGACAAAATGCCTGATTTTGAACTTGATAGTCATAAATATAATAAGGGCCATGCCGTTGTTATAAGCGGTGATTTGACACAAACAGGGGCCTGTCGCCTGGCGGCAATGGCTGCACTCAGGTCCGGGGCAGGGCTGGTAAGCGTCAGCAGCCCTGAGAATGCACTAATGGCCCACGCTTCACATCTGACATCTGTTATGATTAGAAGAAGAGAAAATTTAGTCACAGATTTAAAAGATCATAGATTAAATACGTGGTGTATAGGGCCGGCTGCAGGGCTGACAAAACAGACCCGTAATGATGTTTTGAGTATTCTTGAGTCGGGTAAAAATACTGTGCTTGATGCCGATGCCCTTACTGTATTTGAAGATGACCCACGTGTATTATTTGAGGCGATAAAGGCAATATCCGGAAGACAGTGTGTCCTGACGCCACATGCCGGTGAATTTGCAAGAATTTTTCCTTATCTTAAAAAGCTTGATAAAATTACAGCGGCACTAAGTGCCGCAACCCTTTCCGGTGCGGTTATAATCTATAAAGGGGCGGATACTGTCGTTGCATCACCGGAAGGGCAGGTCATCATTTCTAACGATGCACCCGCCACTTTGGCGACTGCTGGATCAGGAGATGTGCTGTCTGGAATTGTAACGGGCCTGATGGCACAAAATATGAATGCATTTGATGCGGCCTGTGCTTCGGTATGGCTACATGGGCAATGTGCAAATGAATATGGCAGAGGGCTGATTTCAGAAGATATGGAGAAGCTTATTCCTGCCGTATTGAAGGCTCTTGATCATAAATTTTCCGGCTAGAACACAAAAACAATGTTTTTTGAAAAAAATTTAATTTTTCTGTGGCGTTTTATTTATATTTGTCTATAAATGCGTCTCAACAAGCAATTGTGACATTTTTGGTCGCGTATAGCGGGTGTGGCGAAATTGGTAGACGCGCTAGATTTAGGTTCTAGTGTCTAACGGCGTGGGGGTTCAAGTCCCTCCACCCGCACCAAAAATTCACAGCATTAAATGAGGTAACAAGGACTTTGTGAGTAATTGCAAGGTCCCTTTATTATTAGATAATTAGAACGGTTGGTCCATGAAGATTACTGAAAAAGAAAATAGCGGTCTTAAGCGGGAATATGAAGTCGTGATATCGGCTGCGGAAATTGACTCCAAAGTTGATGCCGAAATAAAAGAAGCCCAGAAGTCTGTAAAAATGCCAGGCTTTAGACCAGGCAAAGCGCCAGTTTCACTACTCAAAAAACTTCATGGTAAAAACCTTCTTGGGAAAATTCTGGAAGAAACCATTAATGCAACTTCTGCAGAAGTTCTGGAAAAGAAAGGCGATCGTCCGGCTACGCAGCCAAGAATTGAAGTGGTTTCCTTTGATGACGGTAAAGACCTTGTCTATAAAATGGAGCTTGAAGTTATTCCTGAATTTGAAATTCCAAATCTGGAAAAAATTAAACTCGAACGTCTGACTGTAAAAGTTGATAAAAAGCAAGTTGACGATGCCATTAAAAATATTGCATCTGGACAGAAAGATTATAAAAAAGCACCCAAAACCCATAAGGCAGAGAATGGCGATGCGGTCATTATCGATTATGTGGGCTCCGTTGATGGAGTGGAATTTGAAGGTGGGGCAGCTGAGGGCGCCCAGCTCGTTCTGGGGTCAAATACATTTATCCCTGGTTATGAAGAACAGCTTGTCGGTACAAAAGCCGGTGATAAAAAAGATGTTCTGGTTACTTTTCCTGAAAAATATCAGGCCGAGCATCTTGCCGGGAAAGAGGCATTATTTAAGGTAACCGTAAAAGAAGTGCAGAAGCCTGCTGATGTAAAAATAGATGATGAACTAGCAAAGCGTCTCGGACTTGCTGATCTGGCCGGTCTTAAGGAAGCCGTTGAAAAGCAAATTGAAAATGAGCATGCAGGACTAAGCCGCACACATATCAAACGTGCTCTTCTGGATGCACTTGCTGATGAAGTTGACTTTGAAGTGCCGGCAAATATGCTGGAAATGGAAAATCAACAAATCATGCAGCAAATAAAAATGGATTCTCACCGTCAGCTGCTTGCAGAAAATCCGGAAGCAAAGCCGGAAGATGTTGAAGAACCAACAGATGACGTTAAAGAAGAATATGAGGCTATTGCACTGCGTCGTGTCCGTCTTGGTCTTCTGCTTTCGGAAATTGGAAGCAAAAACAATATTCAGGTAGGTCAGGATGAACTCACACGGGCAATTTCTGCTGAAGCCCGTAAATATCCTGGGCAGGAACAGCAGGTGTTTGAGTATTTCCAAAAAGACCCTAATGCAATGGCACAAATGAAAGCACCGCTTTATGAAGAAAAAGTTGTTGATTTCATTCTAGAGCTTGCAAAGATTACTGAGAAGAAAGTTTCTTCAGAAGAAATGATCGCCATTCTTGAAGCAGAAGATGATGATGCACCAAAGAAAAAGGCATCGAAAAAGAAACCAGCTGCTAAAAAGCCGGCCGCCAAGAAGGAAGCACCAAAGAAGGCTGAAGTAAAAAAAGCAGAGCCTAAAAAAGCACCGGCCAAGAAGCCGGCAGCCAAGAAGGAAGCCCCTAAAAAAGCCGCAACAAAAAAAGCTGACAAAAAGAAATAAAATTAATATTTTGATGAGAGTTTCAGTGTAATGTCTCCCAAACAGATTATTAATAAATAAAGGATAGCTTAAATGAACGATATAATCGATACGACGATGAACAACCTGGTTCCGATGGTTATAGAGCAAACGAGCAGGGGGGAGCGTTCATTTGATATTTTCTCACGGCTATTAAAAGAGCGCATTATTTTTCTGACAGGACAGGTTAATGACAGTGTTTCTGCGCTGATAACTGCACAATTACTGTTTCTTGAAGCGGAAAATCCAAAAAAGGATATTGCTTTTTATATTAATTCACCAGGGGGGATAGTTACTTCTGGCCTCGGTATTTATGATACTATGCAATATATTCGCCCAAAAGTAACAACAATTTGTATCGGTCAGGCCTGTTCCATGGGGTCTTTGCTTCTTGCAGCGGGTGAGCCGGGGCAACGGTTTTCACTACCAAACAGCCGCATTATGATACACCAGCCATCAGGCGGCGCACAGGGTCAGGCGACTGATATTGAAATACAGGCAAAAGAGATCCTCGATTTAAGAAAGCGTCTCAATCAGATTTATGTAAATCATACTGGGCAAAAAATTGCTGATATTGAAAAAGCAATGGACCGGGATAATTTTATGTCCCCGGCAGATGCTAAAAAATTTGGTTTAATTGACGAAATATACGAAAAACGTCCTTTTACTTCGGATGATGATAAGTAGTTTTTGGCAAGATTGAAAAAAAACTTACATTTTTTGATGTTGTTAATTAATTGTTTCCACATTTTGTAATATAAATATTTTTAATATTGATATTTCCTCATAATATTTTAAGTTGGAGTATCTGTGGACGCGTATTTAAAGAATAAACTTTAGGAAATTTGCCCTTATGTCTAAATCGAAAACTGGTGACACCAAAAGCACTCTCTTTTGCTCATTTTGCGGTAAAAGCCAGCATGAAGTAAAAAAGCTTATTGCGGGACCAACCGTTTTTATCTGTGATGAATGTGTTGAGCTTTGCATGGATATCATTCGTGAAGAGGGACAGGCATCAATCACCAAATCGGATTCTGGGGTTCCATCACCAGCCGATATCAGAAAAGTACTTGAAGATTATGTTATCGGGCAGGACCTTGCCAAAAAAGTATTATCAGTCGCTGTTCACAACCATTACAAACGTCTCAATCACGCTCAGAAAAATGATGAAATTGAGCTTTCCAAGTCAAACATTCTCCTTGTCGGACCAACGGGCTGCGGTAAAACACTTCTTGCCCAAACTTTGGCCAGAATTCTTGATGTTCCCTTTACTATGGCCGATGCGACGGCCTTAACAGAAGCGGGCTATGTCGGGGAAGATGTTGAAAATATCATTTTGAAACTGCTGCAGGCTTCCGATTATAATGTGGAACGTGCACAGCGCGGTATTGTCTATATCGATGAGGTCGATAAAATCAGCCGTAAATCTGATAATCCGTCTATTACCCGAGATGTGTCGGGTGAGGGTGTGCAGCAGGCACTTCTGAAAATTATGGAAGGCACTGTTGCCAGTGTTCCACCACAAGGGGGACGTAAACACCCCCAGCAGGAATTTTTGCAGGTTGATACAACGAATATCCTCTTTATCTGTGGTGGTGCTTTTGCCGGTCTGGATAAAGTCATTGCCAACAGAAATGAGTCCAAATCAATCGGTTTTGGCGCCAATGTTTCCAGCGAAGATGAGAAATCCGTTGGTGACCTCCTTATGCAGGCGGAGCCAGAGGACTTGGTAAAATTCGGTCTGATCCCTGAATTTATCGGCCGACTGCCGGTTCTGGCCACATTAACAGATCTAGATGAAGAAGCATTGGTTGAAATTCTCAGTTTGCCTAAAAATGCTCTTGTTAAACAATATCAGCGTCTCTTCGCGATGGAAGATGTGGAGCTTCGTTTCACCGATGATGCCCTTATTGGCATTGCCAAAAGGGCAATCAAAAGAAAAACAGGCGCCCGTGGTCTTCGCTCAATTATGGAAGATATTCTTCTTGATACCATGTTTGAGCTTCCAAGTATGGAAGGTGTGCGTGAAGTGGTCATTAACAGTGAAGTTGTTTCCGGAAATGCGCAACCACTTTACATTTATGCTGATAAAAAACAGGATGAAGCCGGGGCCGGGGCCTAATTCAAGTTTTATTTTCGCCCGGCCTTGAATTTGTCATACTGGCATATTAAGTCTGATATAAGTTAGTTAATTTAGAAATGATTTGGATGCCCAATGAGCAAAACTTATCCAGTATTACCACTTAGAGATATTGTCGTATTTCCGCATATGATCGTGCCACTATTCGTTGGCCGCGAGAAATCGGTTAAAGCGCTTGAACAAGTGATGAATTCTGAAAAGAAAATCCTCCTGGTCGCGCAGAAAGATGCAAATCTTGATGAGCCGGATGTGGATGATATTTACCGTACAGGTACTCTGGCGACTGTATTACAATTATTAAAACTGCCTGATGGGACTGTTAAAGTGCTGGTGGAAGGTGTCGAACGTGTAAAGATAACAGGCTTTGCCGGTACGAATGATTTTTTTGAAGCAGAAACAGAAGTTGTAAAAGCTGAAGATGTTGCGGATGATGAACTGGAAGCGTTAAGCCGCTCCGTAATTGAAAAATTTGATCAATATGTAAAGCTGAACAAAAAAATTCCGGCTGAGGTTCTTGAAACAACCAGCCAGATTGAAGACGAGAGCAAGCTTTCTGATGTTGTCGCCTCTCATTTAAGCCTTAAAATTTCCGATAAGCAGCAACTTCTGGAAGATCGTAGTATTGCCAGTCGACTTGAGAAAATATATTCCGTAATGGAAAGTGAAATTGGTGTTATGCAGGTGGAAAAGAAAATCCGCCGCCGCGTAAAAAGCCAAATGGAAAAAACCCAGAAAGAATATTATTTGAATGAGCAGCTAAAAGCCATTCAGAAAGAACTCGGTGAGACTGAAGACGGAAAAGATGAAGTTTCTGAAATAGAAGCCAGAATTAAAAAGACAAAGCTTTCGAAAGAAGCCAGGGAAAAAGCCCAGGCGGAACTTAAGAAACTTAAGTCTATGAGCCCGATGTCTGCTGAATCCGCAGTTGTCAGAAATTATCTGGACTGGATACTTTCTATTCCCTGGAATAAAAAGCGTCCTATAAAAAATGATATTGCTGCTGCAGAAAAAATTCTTAACGAAGATCATTATGGACTTCATAAAGTTAAGGAACGAATCCTTGAATATCTGGCAGTACAATCTCGCACGAAAAAAATTAAAGGCCCCATTCTTTGTCTTGTCGGTCCTCCGGGGGTCGGTAAAACATCGCTCGGAAAATCCATAGCCAAAGCAACAGGACGGGAATATGTGCGCTTTTCAGTCGGCGGTGTTCGTGATGAAGCTGAAATTCGCGGCCACAGAAGAACCTATATCGGTTCAATGCCCGGTAAGGTAATTCAAAGCATGAAAAAGGCAGGAAGCAGTAATCCAATGTTCCTGCTGGATGAAATTGATAAGATGGGTTCAGATTTCCGGGGTGATCCGTCATCAGCCCTTCTAGAGGTGCTTGATCCGGAACAGAACAGCAAGTTTAATGACCACTATTTAGAAGTGGATTATGACTTGTCAGATGTGATGTTTATCACGACTGCAAACACACTTTCTATGCCCGGACCACTTCTCGACCGGATGGAGATTATCCGTCTATCCGGCTATACTGAAGATGAGAAGGTGGAAATAGCCAAACGGCATTTGATTAAAAAACAGATCAAAGATCATGGTTTGCAAGAAAATGAATGGTCGATCTCGGATAAAGCATTAAGAGATCTGATCAGATATTATACCCGAGAAGCTGGTGTTCGTAATCTTGAGCGTGAAATTGCCAATCTGATCCGAAAAGCCACGAAACAGATTGTGATGGGTAAGGCCAAAAATATTGCGGTCACTGTAAAAAATCTTGAAAAATATGCTGGTGTTAAAAAACATCGTTTCGGTGAAGTTGATCAGCAGGATATGATCGGTATTACCACTGGTCTTGCATGGACAGAAGTTGGTGGTGTCATCCTTTCGATTGAAGCCATTGTGTCCCGCGGTAAAGGAAAAGTGACCATTACCGGAAAACTTGGGGATGTGATGCAGGAATCAATAAAGGCTGCCCTAAGTTATGTTCGCTCAAAAGCGCCAGAGTTTGGAATTCAGCCAAATGCATTCGAACGTAATGATATTCACATCCATGTTCCTGAAGGAGCAACACCAAAAGACGGTCCTTCGGCAGGTGTGGCAATGATTACGTCACTGGTATCCGTTTTAACCGGAATCCCTGTTCGCCATGATGTGGCGATGACAGGCGAGATTAGCCTTCGAGGGAAGGTGATGCCGATTGGCGGGCTTAAAGAAAAACTGCTAGCCGCACATCGCAGTGGTATTAAAAAAGTTCTGATCCCGATTGAGAATGAAAAAGATCTGGCAGAGATACCGGACAATGTGAAGAAAGGTCTTAATATCGTGCCGATGACAAAAGTGGATGAGGTTCTGGAAAATGCACTAGCGTCACCACTTATCCCGCTTAGTGAAGATGAGATAGAGGGAATCACTGCACTTGGTAAAGGTGAAAGTGATTCCAATTATTCGGATCATATGCATCATTAAATTTTAAATGGCGTCTTTTAAGGGCCATTTTCAGTTTAAAAGTTGTATTTTAATGTTAAAAAAACACTCTTTGGTATCCTTAGAGTGTTTTTTTTGCCGCAAAAAACATTTTGTAATCAATGTCAAGCAAACTTTATGCAAAAAACCGCAGATTTGTGAGGTTTTCCCTTTGACGAATTAAATTTGTCCGTCTAAGATGCATCAACTTTCGATCACATCAGATGAAGAAGTTAATCTCAATTATTATGACTTTTAATTAAGGGGAAGATAATGAACAAAAATGAATTAATTAATAGCGTTGCGGAAGCAGCTGGTCTTTCTAAAGCTGATGCAGCACAAGCTGTAGACGGTGTATTTAACACTATCATGAATACATTGGCAAAAGGCGATGAAGTGCGTTTCGTTGGTTTTGGTACTTTCAGTGTTGCAAAACGTGCAGCTTCTGAAGGTCGTAACCCACGTACCGGCGAAAAAATTAAGATTCCAGCATCAAAACAACCTAAGTTTAAAGCTGGTAAAGCTCTTAAAGACGCTGTGAATAAATAATTTTTTATTTTATTTTAAAAGCGGTTGGTAATTTTTTTTATCAACCGCTTTTTTAATGCTTTACATATCATCAGCGAGCCTGTAGATATGCATCCACACTTGGTAAGACATGTGTATTTTTTGTGAATTTGGGGGCGATTAGCTCAGTTGGTAG
>JAGREE010000099.1 GCA_020446675.1 Alphaproteobacteria bacterium
GACTGGGATGCTATATAGGAGACGGGGCAGTGATCGACGAACAGTTTGGGACAACCGATGTATTTATCTTGCTACCGATTGATCGGCTGGAAAGTCGTTATTTGGCCCTATGGGATGATTGATAATATAGAAATAATAATTTAAGGCCCCGGGCAGGCAATGGGTAAACAGGATATAAAAAAAATAGTGAAAGAGAAGTCGGGTGCAAAAAGCACACCTATGATGGAACAGTTTTTGAAACTGAAGTCATGCCATAGTGATTATCTTCTTTTTTACCGCATGGGTGATTTTTATGAACTTTTTTTCGATGATGCCGTAATAGCTGCTGAAGCACTGGACATTACCCTGACAAAACGTGGCAAGCACATGGAGGAGGATATCCCCATGTGTGGTGTTCCCGTCCATGCGGCGGAAAATTATCTTTCCCGCCTAATTGGCAAAGGTTTTAAAGTCGCTGTTTGCGAACAGATGGAAGACCCTGCGGAAGCAAAAAAACGTGGCAGCAAGTCTGTCGTCAAGCGTGATATTGTCAGACTGGTTACGCCCGGGACCATTACCGAAGAAAACCTGCTTGATGCCCGGTCCCATAATTTCCTTGCGTCACTTTCGAATGCTCAAGGCAGTTTTGCTCTTGCCTGGCTAGATATAACCACGGGGGATTTTTATGTCAGTAAAATGGATATTGCAAATCTTGATGCCGAACTGGCCAGATTAAATGCCGGTGAAATGATTGTGCCATTTAATATACTTGATAAAAGAGATGTGGCAGATAAGTTGAATGATTGGCTGAAAATAATCAGTCCCGTTGAAAATACCTTATTTGACAGTGTCCGTGCGGAGCAAAAACTAAAGGATGCTTTTGGCGTAAGTGTTTTGGATGGCATCGGTACGTTTTGCCGGGCAGAGCTTGCGGCATGTGGTGCCTTAATCGACTATCTGGAAGAGACCCAGAAAGGCAAATTGCCGAAATTAAAAAAACCAAAAATAGTCGGTGAAGACAGCATCATGATGATTGACAGTGCCACCCGCCGAAACCTAGAGCTTAGTCGTACACTTTCAGGTGAAAAAAAGGGCAGTCTTCTCAATGAAATTGATAAGACAATTACTGGCGCAGGAGCCAGGCTCCTTGGCACTTATCTGAGTGCTCCTCTTACTGATCCCGTCAAAATTAATAAAAGACTGGATTTGGTCACATACTTCTTAAATGAAGAAGCTTTGCGGCGGGAGCTGCGGAATTTGCTGAAAAGCTGTCCAGATCTTGAGCGGGCGATGTCTAGGTTATCTGTCGGTCGGGGTGGTCCGCGTGATCTCGCGGCTGTGAGGGATGCGCTTGATCAGGCTTTTAATATCAGGCAGGTCATTGAAAAAAATATATCAAAATCCAGCAATGATCTCAGCGGACATCATGATGATCTTAAAGAAATTCTCAATAAATTTGGCAATCATGCTGAAATTGTCGATGAGTTGAGAAGAGCTCTTTTACCCGAATTGCCCCTTATAACGAGAGACGGCAATTTTATAGCCAGAGGCTATCATCCTCCACTGGATGAATTTCAGATGCTTAAGAGTGAAAGCAAACGGCTAATCGCAGCGCTGGAGGGTCGATATAAACAGGATACCAGTATTAACGGGCTTAAAATTAAATATAACAACGTGCTTGGCTATTTTGTTGAGGTGACGGCGCTGCATGCAGATAAACTGATGACGGCACCGTTAAACGAAGTGTTTATTCATCGGCAGACGCTTGCCAATGCGGTAAGGTTTAATTCTTCTGATCTTGCCGAACTTGCCGGAAAAATTGGCCAGGCAGCTGATCGTGCATTATCACTTGAGCATGAGTTGTTTGACAGGCTGGTCACTCAGGTTCTGGCAAAATGGGATGGGATCATCCGTGCCGCGTCGGCACTGGCGATGCTGGATGTTGGCACCGCCCTTTCCGAGCTTGCCGCAGAAAAAAATTATACAAGGCCCCTGGTGGATGACAGTCTGTCATTTGAAATTGAGGCGGGCAGGCACCCTGTTGTTGAAGCATCAATCAGAAAGAACCAGGAAGGGCGTTTTGTAGCGAATGACTGTGATCTCGGCGTTGAAAACCGTCTGTGGTTAATTACCGGGCCCAATATGGCTGGTAAAAGTACATTTTTAAGGCAAAATGCTCTTATCACTATTCTTGCTCAGATGGGGAGCTTCGTTCCGGCAAATAAAGCTCATATTGGAATTGTGGACCGGTTATTCAGCCGTGTGGGCGCGTCTGATGATCTGGCAAGAGGGCGGTCAACATTCATGGTTGAAATGGTTGAAACAGCAGCAATTTTAAACCAGTCAACCAGTAGATCACTAGTTATTCTTGATGAAATTGGCCGTGGAACAGCGACATATGATGGACTGTCCATCGCCTGGGCGGCGGTCGAACATCTTCATGAAGTGAATAAGGCGCGTGGCTTATTTGCGACACATTATCATGAGATGACAGCGCTTTCGTCAAAACTGAACAGTCTGGCACTTTATTATATGAAAGTGAAAGAATGGGAAGGTGAAGTTATTTTTCTGCATGAAGTATCGGAAGGCTCAGCAGATCGGTCATACGGTATTCAGGTGGCCAAACTTGCCGGGTTGCCATCGGTCGTTGTTGAACGGGCAAAACAGGTGCTCCATAGTCTTGAGCAGGGTGGGGCCGAAGGACAAGGCGTGGCACAGGGACAGAAAATGGAAGCTCTTAGCGATGATTTACCACTTTTTTCTGCACTTCATGAAAAAATTATCGAAAAAAATAAAGAACCATCAGAACTTGAGCAAGCCATTAAGTCACTTAGCCCGGATGACTATAGCCCGAGAGAAGCACTGGAAATGTTATATAAATTAAAAGAGTTGTCGAAAAAATAGATGACACGCATTAGAAAACATCGCGATATTTTCAATCGAAAGGATCAGGCAGAAAAGCTTGACGCTTTAAAGGAAAAATTTGGACCGGATCAAATCCGGGGACCGTTGCTGGAGCTTATGAAAAATGCCTATGACAGTGGGTTTCAGCATATCAGGGAGCGTGCAGATAATGGTGAAACAGGTGTAAATCTGGCAAATGCTCAAAGTTTTCTGACCGATGAAATTGTGCATATGCTTTATGATGTGGTTACGGATTATGTCTATCATCTGGCAAACCCGACAAAAAGTGAACGATTATGCCTCGCCGCATTTGGTGGATATGGTCGGCAGGAAATGGCACCATATTCCGATATCGATCTCTTATTTATTCTGCCCTATAAAAAGACCGCCTGGAGCGAACAGGTGGTTGAATATATGCTTTATATTCTTTGGGATATGGGATTTGTCGTTGGCCATGCCGTGAGGACCATAGATGAAAGTATCCGCCTTTGCCATACGGACCTCACCATTAAGACGGCACTTCTTGAGTTGCGCTATATCTGGGGTGACCGATCTTTATATGAGGAGCTTTCCGCCAAATATGAAAGAAAAATCGTAAAGGGAAATGCGCCGGAGTTTACAGAAGAGAAACTTCAGGAGCGTGACGAACGTCATAAAAGACTTGGGGATACGCGATATGTTGTTGAGCCAAATCTGAAAGAAGGCAAGGGCGGACTTCGCGATCTTCATACTTTATTCTGGATTGCTAAATTCATTTATAAGGTAAACAGCCTGAATGAAATTGTGGAAAAAGGCGTTTTTTCGCAGGACGAATATAAAGAATTCCAGAAGGCAGAAGATTTTCTCTGGGCTGTGCGTTTCCAGCTGCATTATTTTGCGGGTAGGCCGGAAGAGCGTATCACATTTGATGTACAGAAAATACTGGCTGAAAAACTGGGTTATACTGACCGTCCCAATATGTCCGGGGTTGAACGGTTTATGAAACATTTCTTCCTTACCGCAAAAACCGTTGGGGACCTGACAAGAATTTTCTGTGCCTATCTGGAAGAAAAACACAAACGTAAACCAATCCGTCTTTCCAACTTTTCATTCAGATCGAAAAGCATTGAAGGATTTCCCATAGAAGGAAGCCGGTTAAGTTTTAAAAATGTAGAAGAGATTAGGGAAGATCCTGTCAAAATGGTCGAGATTTTCCATGTTGCGCAAAAATATGCCCTTGATATTCACCCAAGGGCGCTCAGAATGATGTGGCAAAATCTCAAATTAATTAAAGGTCGTACCCGTAACAATCAAAAAGCAAATGAAATTTTTCTTGAAATAATGACATTTAAGGATGGCCCCGGTTTCGCATTGCGACTGATGAACGAGGTTGGTGTTCTTGGTCGATTTGTGCCAGATTTTGGTCGGGTTGTGGCGCAAATGCAGTATGACATGTATCATGTTTATACCGTTGATGAACATACGATCCGGGCAATTGAACTCCTTTCTCAGTTGGAGCGCGGATTGCTTGCGGATGAACATCCGCTTTCAAATGACATCATTCATAAAGTATTGTCGCGCCGGGTGCTTTATCTGTCAGTTTTCCTGCATGATATTGCAAAAGGAAGAAAAGGCGATCATTCCATACTGGGTGAGGAGGTTGCCCAGAAATTATGTCCGCGCTTTGGCCTGACATCGGCGGAGACAGAGACAGTTGCCTGGCTGGTCCGCTGGCATTTGCTGATGACTTATTCTGCGTTTAAACGTGATTTGAGTGATCCAAAAACGATTGCTGATTTTGCTGGTCAGGTACAAAGCCCGGAAAGACTGAGATTGCTTCTGGTGCTTACCGTGGTAGATATCCGTGCCGTTGGACCAAAAGTCTGGAACGGATGGAAAGGGCAATTATTAAGGGATTTATATAGCCGTTCAGCAGAATATTTGTTGGGGGGTCAGGTAAAATATGAAAACAGTTACCATGTTGATAGTATAAAAGCGGAACTTAAGGAAGCACTTCCGGAATGGTCAGACAAGAAATTCGAAAAATACACCCGTCGTTTTTATAATACTTACTGGCATGCTATGCCGGTTGAAGATTTGGTGCGAAACGCACTAATGATTGATTTAGCGGATAAATATAATGATAATTTCACCGTTAATATTCATATTGACGATTTTCAGGATATTTCTGAATTAAGTATCTATACACAGGATCATCCGGGGCTATTTGCCCGGCTGACCGGTGCAATTGCTTTAAGCGGTGCCTCTATTCAGGATGCGCGTATCTTTACAACCAAAGACGGTATGGCGCTCGACTCATTCAGAATACAGGATGCGGAAGGGCAGGTTTTTAAGGATAAAAGAAAACTTGAAAAACTCGAGCAGAATATAAGAGATACACTGTCTGGGAAACTTAGACCAAGAGAGGTTTTTGATCGACGGCGCATCAAAAAATTAAGAACGGATGTGTTCAAGGTTGAACCCAGAGTGCTTATTGATAATAAAGCCAGTAACACCAGGACCGTTATTGAACTTAATGGTCGGGACCGTATCGGCTATCTGTTTGACCTCAGCCAGGTTTTATTTGATTTGAAAATATCTATCAGTTCAGCGCATATTGCGACATATGGAGAGCGGGCAATAACGGTGTTTTTCGTTCGGGATATTTTTGGACATAAAATCACCAACGAAAAAAGATTAGAGCTCATAGAAGAAAAACTGATGAATGTTCTGACGGTGGATAATTAGATGTCTATGCTCAAAGCCACAGTTATTTTTGGAAGTTTTACCATGATTAGCCGTGTTCTCGGTTTTGTACGGGACATTTTTATGGCGGCTGTCCTGGGGGCTGGGACTGTATCGGACTGTTTTGTCGTTGCCTTCAAACTTCCTAATTTTTTCAGACGTCTCTTTGCAGAGGGTGCTTTCAGTGCATCATTTGTACCTATTTTTTCAGTGACCCTTGAAAAGGGTGGGAAGGAACAGGCACTGCGCTTTGCAGAAGAGGCATTTGCCTGTCTCGCGATAACACTGCTTCTTTTTGTTGGTTTAATGGAATTATTTACGCCAGCCCTTATTTATGTGATGGCAAATGGTTTTACGGATAATGCCGCCAAATTTGATCTAGCCGTGACGCTGACAAGATTTACTTTTCCGTTTATTTTATTTGTATCCCTTGTTTCATTGTTGGCAGGCATTCTTAATTCGCTCGGTAAATTTGCTGAAACGGCAGCCACGCCGATTATATTAAATTTATGTATGATCTCGGCACTGGTTTTTTGGTCGAATTCGATGGAAACACCCGCACATACCTTAGCAATAGGGGTGAGTGTTGCCGGGTTTATTCAGATATTATTTCTCTACAGAGCGACAGTTAAAGCAGGTTACAGAATAAGGCTCATAATGCCCACTTTGACACCCAGAGTGAAAAGATTGCTCATCGTCATGGGGCCGGCAGCACTGGGAGCCGGTGTTATTCAGCTTAACCTTTTGCTTGATATGGTCATTGCGTCACATTTACCTGATGCGTCCATGTCTTACCTTTATTATGCTGATCGACTTAATCAGCTTCCCGTCGGTGTGATTGGTGTCGCACTTGGTACAGTGCTTCTGCCCGTATTGTCCCGAAATATTGCCAGCGGGAATGAAGCAAAAGTAGTAAGCAGCCAGACAAAAGCCATTGAAATGGGCCTGTTTTTTACAATTCCGGCGGCTGTAGCATTTTTGATTGTTCCAGACGATCTTATTCATGTTCTTCTTGAGAGAAGTAATTTTTCTGCCCAGGCCACAATTGAAACCTCAATCACCCTTGCTGCTTATGCTGCTGGGCTTCCTGCATATGTATTGGCTAAAGTTTTTGTGCCCGGATATTTTGCGAGAGGAGATACCAAAACACCTCTTAAGTTTGCCATAGTGGCACTGATCATAAATGTAAGTCTCAATCTGATATTAATGCAGTATTTTGCCCATGTTGGATTGGCAATGGCAACGGCAATATCAGCATGGATCAATGTAATGATGCTTTGCGGCGGATTGGTTCTTCGTGGACAGTATGTTATTGAAAGAAAATTGTTAATAAGACTTTCAAAATATATTTTGTGCTCTTTTATTATGGGTGGGGTCGTTTGGTTTGTTGATCAGAAGGTTCAGTTTTTAATTGATGGGAATTCTGTAGAGCAGATTATTGGCCTGCTTACTCTCGTGATTTGCGGGATAGCGGCATATCTGATTGCTTCTTTTTATACAGGAACAGTAAAAAAAGAGGAACT
>JAGREE010000100.1 GCA_020446675.1 Alphaproteobacteria bacterium
AACGAAATTTGAACAAGCTCTAAGGCCGATTCTTTTTCCAAAACATTTTCCAAAAGCCCACCCCGCTCACGCAAACCAAAGGTTACCAAGGAGTTAAACCTCCGTTTTATGAGCCCCGTCCGGACCGCTTAATTTACAAACCCTTGTAAGTCATCGGTTTACAAGGGTTTTTTGTTTTAACTTGTTTTGCGCAATTCGCTGATTATCATTGGAAAATGTATTTTGGGGCAGTTCGTTTTTTACAGTGTTTTTAAAGCCTTCATCAAGTGTATCCACCTGATTGTTCTTACCTGGAGGGGTTCTCATCTTATTTTTTTAATACCAAAGACGCCAGAGCAGCTTCGAAACCAGGCTGCCAATGGGCCCCGGAAAAATGCTAAAGTTCAGCTTAGCCCTTTTTCTGTGCTGGGTTCTCTTTGGGTTTGTAATTTTCAATGTCAATCCCTTCGATTTCCATTAATTGAATACCAAAATTGCGAATAGCATGCACTATTGGAATAGCCAATTTCCCTTTTTCGGTAATGCTATATTCCACTTTTGGTGGAACGACGGGATATACTTTCCGGTTAATAAACCCGTCACTTTCTAATTCTCTTAATTGTGTGGTTAACATTTTATCAGAAGCATGAGCGATTGATTTTTTTAATTCTCCATATCTGTAAATCTTATCTTTAAGTCTCCACAGAATTGGCATTTTCCAGATTCCGCCCAGTCTATCCATGGCAAATTCCACTGGGTTGTAATAGGCTTTTCCTTTATACAGAAAATCAGGCATACGTTATATGTGTTTGGTTATCAGTATACTTTCAAAAAGGTTAGTATCAAACATTTCAGATAGTATCTTGCCTAAGATAGGTGTCAAGTATACTTTTGTGCAAGTATTTTAACAAAAAAAATCACAGCATGAGAAGTATACGGTTTTTACTCTTGCTCGCTATTTGAACAAGCTCTAAGTTTTTTCATTTTTCCATCCTGCGAGCCGCAGATTTCATCACAAAAAAATCCAAAAAATATGACACTGATCAAAGAGGACTTGACATACGTCCATGCTCACGGAATGCCTTCGAAGGGCAAAATATTAATGGTAGCAAGCAGCCCCTCCGTTTCAAAGCAAACGGGTTGGCCTATTGGCTTTTGGGCCGCCGAGTTGACCCACCCGCTGCATGTATTTCAGGAAGCCGGTTATGAGGTGGAATTAGCTTCCACGGAAGGTGGAAAAATAGAAATGGATGGCTACTCCAATCCTACCGATGCAAGCGGGTATTCGGCCCACGATGTGATTTCGCTGGGATATATGCAGTTGGACTGGTTCAACGAAATGCTGGCTAACACCAAGAAATTGGCGGAGGTAAACCCCGATGATTACGATGCCATTTTTTTGGTAGGCGGGCAAGCCCCTATGTACACCTACAGGGGGAATCACGATTTGGAAAAATTGTTTGCCGCCTTTTACGAAGCAGGCAAACCAAGCGCCGCTGTGTGTCACTCTACAACGCTTTTGCTGGAAGCCAAAAAATCTGATGGGGAATTGATTGTCAAGGGGAAAACCTGGACAGGGTTTGCCAATGCGGAGGAGGATTTTGCCGATCAGGCCGTTGGACAAAAAATCCAACCCTATCGGATCGAAGATGAGGCGAAAAAGATAAGCGGCGCCACTTTCAAAGTAGCCCCTCCTTTTTCCTCCTATGCTATTGCCGATAGTAATTTAATTACCGGACAGCAACAGAATTCGGGCGCAGCTGCTGCAAAGATGGTGGTTGAGCAATTGAATAAATAAAACTTCAGGAGGAGTAAACAGCCCTTGTTTGCTCCTCCATCTTTCATCGTTCTCGGAATGGTAAAAACATATTGGATTGCGGTATGTGGGGTGCTTGCTTCTTTTATTTGTTCGGGGCAGAGCCTGGAAATTATGGCGGGGCATGAAAGCGTTTTCGCTGACGTGCAATATAGCTGGTTCTCCATATTTAGGTTTACTCCCCAAATCAATGGCCAGTGGAAAGCCTATTCGAGCCTGGAGTTGTTCTAATCCCAGGGCATCAGCCAATGAAGTTGTGAAGTTTGTTAATAAAAAATAATTCGAATGAAAATTGCCATCATCGGAACAGGGAACGTAGGCGGCGCGTTGGCCACCCAATGGGCGAAAGCGGGACATCAGATATTCCTGGGTGTTCGGGATACCGCCAATTTCAAAGGCATGGAATTATTGGACAATGAGAACACTTCCGTTCATTCCATTCCGGAAGCCGTTAATTTATCCGAAGTGATATTAGTAGCATCACCGCCTCAATTTGCTGAGCAACTGGCAGCTGATTTCGGGAATGTTTCGGGTAGGATCATTATTGATGCTACGAATGCTATCCGCACCAAGCCCGAACATTATCAGACCGCCTATCATGCGTTTGAAGCCTTGACCGAGGCTGCCGTAGTAAAATGCTTCAATTCTACGGGCTTTGAGAACATGAAGAACCCGGATTACGGGAATGTAAAACTGGATATGTTTATGGCGGGGGCTTCCGAAAAAGCCAAAGCTGTTGCCGCTCAACTTTCAAAAGCTGCAGGATTCGAAAATTGTTATGATTTTGGCGGTGCTGATAAAGTGGAGTTACTCGAAAAGTTTGCTTTATCCTGGATCAATCTTGCTATTTTCCAAGGCATGGGCAGGGATCTTGGATTTAAGGTGGTTTTTCGGTGATTTTTTCTTCACATGGGACACAACGAATTGGCTATCGCAAGTGGGAATTATTGATTCTCAAACGGTCAAAAACCGGTAGCGGGGCTTGCCGGACAAGGGGTTTGATGGCAACAAGAAAATTAAGAACGTGTTTAAAATTAATCCAAACCTGTTGGATGCCGATCAGGCAGCCAATGGATTTATTTCAGGGCCGGCCCCTGTTTTTGTAGAAATTGCACAAAATCCGCTTCCCCGCTAAAGCCATTTTCAATCAACCAGGAGGTGATCCTGTTCTTAATATTTTCGGCAGTAAAGGGCCTCTCCACTTTATAGTTCCTGGAAGCGGGAATGATGGCAAGGAAGACATCATTTTTAGTTACCAGGCCATAGGTATCTTTCCTGTTCTTTGGAAGGGCATCCGTTTTATTAAGCTGCATGTTCAACAAAACAGACCCTTCCCCCAATTTATTACTGGGCCCAACATCGTTGATGATGGCATAGGATACCGCTCCATTCTCTGGATTGTAGGCAATCAGCAGATCCCCCACACGGGCGTCGTTTTTCCAAATGGGGTTATCATTTCCTCCTCCCTTTAGAGGCAACACCAAACGTACCATCGGAAGGAACCTGCAAAAGTTACAAGAGGATAAATTGCTCAAAAGGGTTGGAGGAGCAAAGGGTGGCCACTGGGAATTGATTGAAAATTGAAAATCTGCTGGTAAAAATGGGGGGCTTTCTGTTTTTCCAAAGGCCAAAGCCGAT
>JAGREE010000101.1 GCA_020446675.1 Alphaproteobacteria bacterium
CAGAGCTGGAAGAACTGGCCAGGAAGGCAAAGGACGCCATGCCATGGGGGCCGGAGGTGGAAGGGGGATTAGAATCTAGCTCAAGTTCTTGGCCTAATAACTGGAAGCCGGACGCACAATGAAGATAGCAGACATCAAGCCAAACCCAAATAACCCGCGATTCATCCGGGACGAGAAGTTCGAGCAGTTAAAGGCTAGTATTAACGACTTCCCGAAAATGATGGCGCTGCGCCCTATTGTCATAGATTCAGACGGAGTGGTGCTAGGCGGCAATATGCGCCTAAGGGCATTACAAGAGCTTGGGTTCAACGAAATACCAGACGAGTGGGTACGCCGCGCTGATGAGCTGACAGAAGAAGAAAAGCGCCGATTTATTATCACTGATAATGTTGGGTACGGGCAGTGGGATTGGGATATACTGGCTAATGAGTGGGAAGCGGATGAGCTGGCGGCCTGGGGGCTAGAGGTGCCGGACCAGTGGGGGGAGGAACTGGAGGCGGAAGAAGATAATTACCAGGAGCCTGAAAATATGCAGGTTGACGTGGTTACGGGTGACTTGATCGAGATAGGGAGACACAGGCTATTGTGTGGGGATTCAACGAGTGCGGATGACGTAGAGAAGTTGCTGCAAGGCAAAGAACCTTATTTAATGGTCACAGACCCGCCGTATGGGGTTTTTTATGATCCAACTTGGAGGCACAAGGCTGGAATTACTAATTCCAGCCGGACTGGGAAAGTTCAGAATGATGATAAAGCAGATTGGACAGAAACATGGTCCTTAGCGCCATGCCGCGTGGCGTATATATGGCATGGAGGCAAACATACTGCGACGGTTCAGCAGTCACTTGAAAATTGTGATTTTGAAATAAGGGCTCAAATTATATGGAATAAACAGCAAATGGTTTTTAGTCGCGGGGACTATCATTGGAAACACGAGCCTTGTTGGTATGCTGTTAAAAAAGGGAATAAAGGAAATTGGGCAGGAGATAGAAAGCAGACAACTGTGTGGGATATTCAATCAATTCTTCAGGCTTCAAAAAACAAGGAAGAAGATGCAGCTCAGGTGCATGGAACGCAAAAGCCAGTCGAATGTATGTCGCGCCCGATAGGAAATCACGATGGAGATGTTTATGACCCATTCCTCGGATCTGGCACCACAATGGTTGCTGCTCACCAGCTCGGTAGAATATGTTATGGCATAGACATAGACCCGAAATACTGTCAAGTCATAATCGACCGAATGCACAAACTCGACCCTGAATTACCAATAAAGATCAACGGCAAGGATTACCAGCCACGAGCGGAAGAAATACCGATGTAATGGCCTACAATAAAGCAGACCTGGAACGGCATATCAACCTAACTGAAGCAGAGCAAATGTTTTCAAAATCATTGGGTTCTGAAAATGAATTATGCGGCATGTTCATGAATCACGTTTCTTCACTTATGAAGACAATGTACGGTGTTGATATTGCAAACATTGAAGAAGAAAAGGTTTTTGATTATTCTGCTTGTGGGTTATTTCGTTTTAGAGTGGATTTTTGGATAGAGGGTGAATGTGGGAAAATGTTTTTGGTTGAGTGTAAAAATCCATCACATCAATTTCGAGAAAATTTGGGCGGTATTACTCAGTTGATGGGTTATAAAATATTGCGTTGATGCCACGTAAAAAAATAGACATAGATTGGCGTAAAGTTGACAGGATGCTGGAGGCTGGTTGCGACGGCACAGAGGTTGCGGCTACATTAGGCATACATGAGGACACGCTTTACAACGCTTGCGAAAGCGACAATAAAATGGGTTTTTCGGCTTACAAGGCTATAAAAAGGGCATCAGGCGACCGCCTCCTGAGGATAAAGCAATTTGAGATAGCAATGACCGGTGATAAAACTATGTTGGTTTGGCTTGGAAAGCAGCGATTAGGGCAATCTGAAAAGAACGAGCATTCCGGCCCCGGCGGTGGGCCTATGCAATTCACTGGATTTAACTTCCTGCCAGGTGACAGCAACACAACCGGAACCGAAGAAGATACCGAGTAAACAGCGACAGGCATACACCCGCCTACGTGACGCGACCACAAAGTATATTCTTTACGGCGGTGCTGCCGGAGGCGGAAAATCCTGGCTAGGGTGCG
>JAGREE010000102.1:0-404 GCA_020446675.1 Alphaproteobacteria bacterium
TCGCTGGCCAGCGTGGTTTTACCAAAGCCTGCGGCGGCGGAAATGAGCGTCAATTTGCCGTGCGGCAGTCCCTCGTTGAGCCGATCGGTCAGGCGGGGGCGGCGGACCGCTTTGGGCCGGGGTGGAGGAAGGAAAAGTTTGGTGGCCAGAAATGGAGCGCCACCT
This sequence comes from Alphaproteobacteria bacterium, assembly GCA_020446675.1. GTDB lineage: Bacteria > Pseudomonadota > Alphaproteobacteria > Sphingomonadales > Emcibacteraceae > Pseudemcibacter. The sequence goes on from JAGREE010000102.1 coordinate 166, forward strand.
TCCTGTAACTTGGATCGGCCTTGTTCCTGTTTTTCCGGCGCAGGGGCAGTATCCGTTTTTCCTTTAATATCCTCCGGCTTGGGAACAACCAGCCCTTCATTGGAAATGGCATAAACTTCAATGGGCTTTTCCACATTCTTCAGCTTGAATGCCTTCAACCGCCTTGTCTGTATGCCCTCCTGGTTTTTGATCTCGTCATAAACCTTCTCCGAGATGAAAACACTGCCCGCAACGGCCAG
>JAGREE010000102.1:481-797 GCA_020446675.1 Alphaproteobacteria bacterium
TGGATGCCTATTCTCACCGGTATGGCGGGGTCTGCCTGAAAGCCCCGCTGCATCTCGATCCCACATTTTACTGCATCGATAGCGCTATCGAAAATGCTTAAGGTTCCGTCGCCATAGTATTGTAAAATCCTACCCTTATGCTTTTCCGTACTGGCATTGAATATGCGCCGATGTTTATCCCTGGCTTGTACGGCTTCTTGTTCATTTTGCTGCATGAGCGCCGTATACCCCTGTATATCGGTGAACATGATGGCGGCTAATTGACGGGAACGTGACATAAGGGCAAGGTATGAAATTCCGGGGAATTTGCCGGCGG
>JAGREE010000102.1:854-1783 GCA_020446675.1 Alphaproteobacteria bacterium
CTTGGTTATATTCAACGGCAAAACTGTAAAATCATCACAAATATTGAGTAATTGACATAATTTAGCTAAATTTAGTCTATTCAGTGACAGAATTTAGCTAAATTATGAAACAATGAAACAAATACTTAAAAGAGCAATTGAAGCCCAGGTTCTCAAAAGTTTGGTTCCTAACAAAGTTGTTGTTTTGTTAGGGCCCCGGCGGGTAGGAAAAACCGTTTTGATCAAACAGATCATTGAACAGTTCGACGAACCCTACTTATTATTGAACGGAGAAGACGGGGATACCCGTAAAATATTAGAGCACAGGAGTAAGCAGAGTTACGTCAACCTTTTAGGCGCCAAGAGAACGCTGATAATTGACGAAGCGCAGAAAATACCAGAAGTAGGTAGTATCCTGAAATTGATGGTTGACGAAATAGAAGGGATCAGGATATTGGTTACCGGTTCCTCTGCCTTTGATATCAATAAATATACAGGAGAACCATTAACCGGCAGAAAGAAGGATTTTAATCTATTTGCTTTGTCCGAAGCGGAATTAGATCAGGTGGAAAATGAGATACAAAAAATAGCTAATCTTAAGCATAGATTGGTATACGGTAATTATCCGGAATTATTACAGTTAGCGGATGCATCGGAGAAGCGGGAATACCTCCAGGATCTGGTCAACGCCTATCTGTTAAAGGATATATTAGAATTTGAAAATATAAGGAACTCGGATAAAATTTTAAACTTACTCAGATTGATCGCTTTTCAGGTAGGCGGTGAAATTTCTTACAATGAAATAGGGGCGCAATTGTCGATGAGTAAAAATACAGTTGAAAAATATTTAGACTTATTGTCAAAAGTATATGTGCTTCATTCCGTTAATGCCTTTAGCAGAAAGCTCCGAAAAGAAATAGCAAAAGGCAAGAAATGGTACTTTTATGATA
>JAGREE010000103.1 GCA_020446675.1 Alphaproteobacteria bacterium
GGCACATCACGGAAAAGGGTTGGTTTTACATAACTGCCTTTTTCCGGACAATCGTCGATTATCTGCCCCTGTGCGGCAATTTTTAAGCCACTCTCCAAGCCGGCATTAATATAGCCTTCGACCACATCCTGCTGTTTTTTTGAAATAAGCGGTCCAACATCCAGATCATCGGTTGCAGGTCCCACTTTCATGGCGCTTATTTTTTCAGAAACCATTTTGATCACTTTTTCATAAACCCCGCGCTGGATAATCAGCCGGCTTCCGGCGGAACAGGTCTGCCCGCCATTCTGGATACAGGCCCCAACCAGAAACGGTAATGCCGCATCAAGATCGGCATCATCAAACACGATCTGGGGTGATTTCCCGCCAAGTTCCAGTGTCACCGGGACAATATTTTCCCCGGCCGCTTTTTCAATAAGCTTGCCAACACCGACCGACCCGGTAAAGCTGATATGATGAACGCCGGGATGACTTGAAAGCGCTGCGCCCGCCTCATTGCCAAGCCCGGTGACCACATTTAAAACCCCTTTGGGCAGTCCGGCATCCTCGGCAATTCGGGCAAATAAAAGCGCCGTCAGACAGGCTTCTTCAGCCGGTTTTAAAACACATGTATTGCCCATGGCCAATGCACCACCAATACAGCGTCCGGCAATCTGCATCGGGTAATTCCAGGGCACAATATGTCCGGTTACACCGTGCGGCTCACGCAGTGTATAAACCGTGTATCCATCCATATAGGGGATTGTGTGGCCCATTACCTTATCAGCGGCGCCGCCATAAAATTCCATATACCGGGCCATGGCTATGGCATCATTTCTGGCCTGGGTTGTGGGTTTTCCCACATCAAGACTTTCAAGGCGGGTCAGTTCATCAACATTTTCCAGTATCTTTTCACCGATTTTTGTGAGAACCCGCCCACGCTGGGTCGCGGTCATTTTTCCCCATTCACCATCCAGAGCGGCCTGCGCCGCTTTAACCGCATCATCAATATCCTTTGCCGAGCCACGCCCGATTTTGCATAGCAACTCCCCGGTTGACGGATTAATAAGATCAAGTGTCCGGTTATTTTCAGTGTTACGCCACTGACCGCCGATTAAAATCTGCTCAGTGTTGAAAGATATTGTCATTTAACTGTTCCTTATTTTTTACTTTACTCTTTGTAATGTCCGGGCTCGCCTCTAGCAATGATTTTGTATAAGGATGGCTGGGGTTTTGATAAACCTCTGCCGTAATCCCCTGCTCAACAATTACCCCGTCTTTCATCACCAGAACCCGGTCAGTAATGTTTTTAACCGTCGCCAGATCATGGGACACAAACAGATAGGAAATCCCAAACACGGATGTAAGCCTTGCAAGAAGCTCGAGTATTTGATCACGGATCAGCACATCAAGGGCTGATGTCGCCTCATCCAGCAGAATGATATCCGGCTCAGTAATCAGGGCGCGGGCTATGGCAATACGCTGGCGCTGGCCACCGGAAAATTCATGGGGGTATTTATCAATATCACTGGCGCTCAAGCCCACATGTTCAAGCATTTCGATAACTTTTTGTTTTCTCTCTTCGCTATTGGGGGGATTATCCAGGGCATAATATGGTTCCGCCACCAATCGGCCCACCGTATGACGCGGATTAAAGCTGCCATACGGGTCCTGAAACACCACATTTATATGGCGTCTTAAGCGTCGTTCGCCGTTAAATTTCTGACCCGCAATCAGAATTTCCCCTTTCTGAAAATCCTCCAGTCCCAAAATACAGCGGGCAAGGGTTGATTTACCGCAGCCGCTTTCCCCGACAAGGCCAAGATTTTCCCCCTTCTTTATGGTAAAGCTTACATCATTGACCGCCCGCAGCTTTTCGTTGCGTCCGATAATATAGTCCTTGTTAAGCCCACGCACTTCAAGCACAGGTTCTGCCGCGTCGGCAATGAATTTTTTCTGCAGTTTATGATGGGCTGCTGCAAATAGTTTTTTTGTATAGTCATGCTTCATATTTTCAAAAAAACCGTCCCGTGCCCCCTGCTCAACCACCTGACCATCTTTCATGATGACAATATGATCCGCAATATTAGCCACCACCGCCAGATCATGACTGATCAGCAGCAGTCCCATTTTATCCTGATCCACCAGTTTCTTAAGAAGCGTCATAATTTTGGCCTGCGTTGTCACATCAAGCGCCGTTGTCGGTTCATCCGCAATTAAAAGTGCCGGTTTTTGCGATATGGCAATGGCAATCACCACCCGCTGCCGTTGTCCGCCGGAAAGTTTGTGGGGATAAGTATTTAAAGGAAAACGCTGGTTATCAAGCCCGACCCGGTGCAAGGCCAGTTCTGCCCGCTGTCTCACTTCATCACGGCTTAATCCGGGCTCCGAAATCCGGATGGCCTCCATCACCTGGGAACCAATGGTTTCCACCGGGTTTAGGGCGGTCATTGGTTCCTGAAACACCATACCGATATCATGAGCACGAACCGTGCACATTTCCTTTTCTGTTTTATCGCTGATATTCTGGTCCTTTAACCAGATAGCTCCTGAAATTGTCGTCCCTTCCGGCAACAACCGGATCACAGCGGACGATGTCATGGATTTACCTGAACCACTTTCCCCGACAATCGCCACCACTTGTCCTTTTTCAACACTAAGATTTACCTTATCAAGGATAGTGGTGCCATGAATGGAAAGACTTAAATCCTGTATATCAAGCAGTGACATCGCCGGCCTTTCTCTTCTTAAGTTTCGGATCAAGCATATCCCGCAAACCGTCCCCCATCAGGTTAAGACCAAGCACCATAGCCACGATCACCCCACCGGGGAACCAGGCAAGCCAGGGCGCAAAAAAGATCATTGTCTGGGCTTCATTCAGCATCCGGCCCAGACTCGGGTTCGGCGGCTGTGTACCCAGCCCGACATAGGAAAGACTGGCTTCAGCAATGATGGCTATTGAAAACTGTATAGTCGCCTGAACAATCAGAATATTCAGTATATTGGGCAGAATATGTTCATAGCTGATCCGCATCATGCCTTTCCCCGCAACCCGCGCCGCCATGATATAATCACGGGTCCAGAGACTTAAAGCCCCCCCGCGGCTCATTCTGGCGAAAACAGGGATATTAAAAATGCCGATTGCGATTATGGCGTTGATAGCACCGGGTCCGAAAACGGCGGTAATCATTATCGCCATCAGCAGCGATGGAAACGCAAATACAAGATCATTGCCGCGCATCAGTATTTCATCAATCAGACTGCCGCCATTCATACGGCTACCCGCCGCCCAAAGCCCGAGCGGCACCCCAAGGATCATACCAATGCCAACTGCCACCAGGGACACGGCAATGGCATTTCTGGTCCCAACCATCACCATCGAGAAAATATCACGTCCGAAATGATCGGTTCCCATAATGTGGTCCAGCCCCGGCACCGCAAATTTACCGGAAATATTGATCGCTTCCACATCATATGGCGTCCAGAAAAATGACAGAATGGCGATAAAGGTAAAAATAAAGGTAAGCACCCCACCGATAATGAAACTGAGCGATAAATGTCTCATCCGCGCCCCCCTTCCCGCAGGCGCGGATCAACCAGCGCATAGAGCAGGTCAACGATGAAAGTGATCATCACCACGGCCATTACGAGCAGCGTAACAATTGATTTCACGACGATCAGATCGCGCTGGGCAATTGACTGAAACACCAGCCGTCCCAGCCCAGGCAATGAGAATATACTTTCAATAATAATACCGCCCGCCAGTAGAAATGAAAATTGAAGCCCAAGGATCGTCAGCACCGGGATCATGGCATTTCGCAGACCATGACGTATCAGTGCCTGACGCTGGCTGAGCCCTTTGGCGCGGGCGGTTCTGATATAATCTTCCTGCATAACCTCCAGCACCGAGGAACGCATGACGCGCGCAAGGATTGCCGCTTGCGGCAGGGCAAGGGAAAATGCCGGTATGGTCAGCGCTTTTATCGAAACCCAGAAACCGGCTTCCCACCCGGGAAAACCGACAGCGGAAAACCAGCCAAGGGATGTTGAAAATACAAGAACCATTAAAATGGCAAACCAGAAATTCGGGATCGCCACGCCAATCTGTGCCACACCCATCAGAATGGTATCAACAACGCTGCCCCGACGGGACGCACTAATCACACCCACAGGAATGGCGATCAGTGTTGACAGAATAAGCGCATAAACGGTTAGCGGCACCGAAACCAGTGTTCTCTCGCCAATCAGCTGTGAAACCGGCACGCGGTAGGTATAACTGATGCCAAAATCGCCGCTCAGCATTCCGCCGATCCAGCTGAAATATCTTTCCAATGCACCCTTATCCAGCCCCAGTTCAACCCTCAGTGCATCTGCGGCTTCTGTGCTCCCGGAAAGCCCCATCATATAAGCGGCGGGGTCCCCCGGCACAACCTCAATAATCAGGAAAATTACTATTGTCGCGACGATTAGTGTGATCAACAATGATGTTAGTCTTTTCAGGATATAGTGTATCATCAGTCAGCCCCCTCGACATAAACATCGCGAAGGTCATTGGAGCGGATTGGATAATTGGCCCACATGCCTTTTACTTCTTTTTTCCAGACCCCGAATTTGCCAAGCTGGAATAGATAACCATTGACTGCATCCTCAGCAATTTTTCGTTCGGCTTCCTTATATAAACGACTGGTTTCGGCCGCGTCAGTGCTTTGGTCAATATCTGATATAATTTTTTGAAAATCAGCATTGTCATAGCCAAAATAATAATTGGGATTGGCATATATGTTAATATCCATCGGCTCTACATGAGACACCACCGTCAAATCAAAGTTACGGTTTCTAAGCACCTGGTCAATCCACTGGGCCCATTCCATATTTTCTATTTTTAGCTTGATACCGATACGGCCAAGCTCCACAGCGATCAGCTCCCCTGTCCGTCTGGCATATGTGGGCGGCGGCAATTTAAGCGTGGCTTCAAAGCCGTTGGCATAGCCCGCATCTTTCATCAGCGCCCGCGCCTTGCCAAGATCAAATGGATAAAGCCCCGTCAGATCAACATAATCAGGATGGTTCGGCGCAAAATGAGTGCCGATTGGTGCCGCATTGCCAAACATGGCACCATTAATTATTTCCTTTCGGTTGATGGCATGGGCCATGGCTTTTCGCACCAGAATATTATCAAACGGTGATCTTTTATTGTTGGTGGCAAGGATCGTTTCCCCGGCGGTCAAGCCGACCACAACATCGAACCGCGGATCACGGTCAAACAGAAACAGGTTTTCCGGGGCCGGATAATTGGGAAATGTATCAATATCCCCCGCCATCATCGCCGTATAAGCCGATAACGGGTCAGGAATAAATTTGAACGTTGCGCCGCCAAGCCGCGGTTCCAAACCCCAATAATCATCATTTTTAATCAGTTCCACCCGGTCCCCGCGCACCCATTTTTTAAACCGGAACGGCCCTGTCCCCACCGGGTTAAACGCGTTTCCAGCCGCAGATTCCGGTGCCACAATCACGGCATCCCCAAGGCCGATGTTAAAAAGAAAATCCGGACGGGCATGATCCAGCGTAATCATGATGGTCAGCGGATCGAGTATATCAATCAGAACAATTGGCGCGAAAATATATTTTTTGGCATTGGTTGAATTTTTGGCACGGGCCCGGTTGAATGAAAATTTCACGTCCTCAGCATCAAAATCGCTGCCATCGTGAAACTTTACCCCTTCCGCCAGATGAAAGATATAAGAACGGCCATCGGTTGAAACTTCCCAAAACAGGGCGAGACCCGGTTGAACATCACCATCCTTATCAATCCTGACAAGTCCTTCAAAAATATTGCCGTAAACCACTTCATCAATGGCGGCGGCGGCTCCTGATGTCGGGTCCAGGTTCGGTGGTTCCAGTTGCAAACCTACATTCAGGATAACAGCAAAGGCAGCGGCTCTTGATGTTAGGTAAAAAAGCAACAGAAACCCTATTTTTTTCATGCACCAACCTGCCTCGCAGCAACGATGATCCCGTCCGGTTCTATCGTTTCCATCATTTTTAGTGTCGCCGGGCAAACACCCTCTTCAACGATATATCTGACAGGCAACTGGTCTGCTTTATTTTCCGCGTCTGCCGTTAATAGCAATTTTACCGCATTCCTTATGGTTTTTGCCGATGTAAAACTCATATGATGGCGACATTGCCCCAAAACTGCCGGCAGCTGAACCGGGTTGCCACCAAGGGCAAAATTAATATCGGCCGGCTTTTTCCCGGATAAGGTGGTCAATTGAGCAAGGATATTTTCAGTGCTATAGGGACCAAGATGCCCGGCCCCTGAATAAACCACAAGCTTGCCATCACCCCGAAGCTGCAAAAGCGCATCGGCCATAACAGGCTCGTCATGGGCAGCTAAAACCCGTAAAGGAAGACCAGCAACCAAGGTAATTGCCCCGAGACCAGCATTAAAGCCGCGTCTTGTCAATTTTGGGGATTTATGTTCGCTCATTTAGGCACCGTCATTTCCAAAAAACAGAAATATACATTAGCCGCAAGTAAATAGAGATAAAAGCATTAATAGAAAAATTATCGACGAATGAGTTTATTTTTCATCATCATTTTTAACCGTGGACACAAGATGCTGAAATTTTTGTTTTTCCGGCTCTGAAAGCTCCCGGAATAGGGTCAACACATCTTTCTCATTATTTTCCAATAGCTGATAATTTCTTGAACCACTCTCATTTTCTTTCGGCCTTAGATGTGAATTATTAA
>JAGREE010000104.1 GCA_020446675.1 Alphaproteobacteria bacterium
AACCAAATTCAAACAGCTTCTAAGCGGAAAAGCATATCTATTTAAGCAATTTACTAAACATACTTACATGAAATATCTTATCCCCGTCTTATTACTCGCACTGGCCATCAGTTCCTGTAAAACGGAGCCCAAAGCTGAAGATGATGACTGGATCTATCTTTTTGACGGCGCCAGCACCGACGGCTGGAGAGCCTATAACGGAGATTCATTACCTCCCCAATGGGTGATCAAAGATGGCGCTTTGACCTTTGATGCGGAGGTGAAAAAATTGGATGTTGAGCATCAGGGAGGCAGAGATATCATTTACGCCGCAGAAGAGTTCGACAATTTTGAATTGTACTTAGAGTGGAAACTGCCGCCAGGTGGGAACAGTGGTATTTTTTACCATGTAAAAGAAGGTTACGATGGCCCTCCGAATGTTGCCCCGGAATACCAACTGATCGATGATGAGAATTATACAAAGTTTCATGACATTACCGAATATAATAAGAGTATTGGCTATACAGAAAACCCGCAAGACCTACAGCCTTTACAGCAAACCGCTTGCGATTATGCTATGACTCCTGCAGACCCTGCACAAAAAGTCCTGCATCCTGCCGGTGAGTGGAACAGCTCTAAAATTGTATTCACGCCAACTCGTGTAGAACACTGGCTTAATGGGAAAATGGTGTTGTCTTTTGTACCCTGGTCAGAAGATTGGTACAAAAAGAAGAACAGTGGAAAATGGGAAGGTTCCCCGGATTATGGAAAGTTTAAAACCGGCTATATCGGGCTGCAAGATCACGACAGCCCATTGTGGTTTAGAAATATAAAAATCAAGAAATTATAATCACAAGGAAATGAAAAGAAGAGAATTTATAAAAAATGCCGCTGCCTTATCATCCGTAACCCTGTTACCTTCTTCCGTCTGGGCATTGGCCCAAAATGGCAGCCTGAGGACGGCGCATATCGGCGTTGGGGGAATGGGGATGGAGGACCTTAAAGCGATTTCATCGCATGGTTCCGTAGTTGTCACCGCCTTGTGTGATGTGGATGCCAACAATTTGGCCGTTGCCCATAAAATGTTTCCCGATGCTAAGGTTTATAGAGATTACAGGAAGCTTCTTCAAGAAATGGGATCCGAAATAGATGCGGTGATCGTTTCGACCCCGGACCATACCCATGCGCCCGCTTCCATGATGGCCATGAATATGGGGAAACCCGTGTATTGCCAGAAGCCCCTCACCCACCACGTGGCGGAGGCAAGGGCCATGCGCAAGCTGGCGGAAGAAAAAAAATTGGTTACCCAGATGGGGATACAAGTACATTCTTTCTACGATTATAGAATGGCTACCTTTTTGATCCAATCCGGGATTATCGGGAAAGTCAA
>JAGREE010000105.1 GCA_020446675.1 Alphaproteobacteria bacterium
ACGACCCTCACCACCACCATGTGGATGGTCAACAGGGTTCATGGCCACACCACGAACCGAAGGACGCTTGCCAAGCCAGCGACTACGTCCGGCTTTTGCCAGTTTCTGGTTCTGATTATCAGGATTTGATACAGCACCAATTGTTGCCATACAATCTGAACGAACATAACGCTGTTCCCCAGATGCCAGTCTAAGCAATACATAACCACGGTCACGACCGGTAACCTGAACATATCCACCGGCAGCACGGGCAATCTGCCCACCTTTACCAGGCTTCATTTCAACATTATGCACGATCGAGCCGACCGGAACTGAATAAAGCGGCATTGCATTACCAGGCTTAACATCAACTTTCTCGCCGGCAATAACCTTATCACCTTCACCAACACGTTGTGGTGCCAGAATATAAGTCTTTTCACCATCTGTATATTCGATCAGGGCTATAAAAGCAGAACGGTTCGGGTCATACTCTAGACGCAAAATTGTTGCTTCCATATCCCATTTACGACGCTTGAAGTCAATCAGACGATAAGCGCGCTTATGGCCACCACCACGACGACGCGCAGTGATACGGCCCATATTGTTCCGACCACCATTACTTGTAAGACCTTCGGTAAGCGCCTTAACCGGCTTACCTTTCCAAAGCTCTGAACGATCAACTGTTACCAGCGAACGTAGGCTAGGTGTTGTAGGATTATATTTTTTTAATGCCATTTTCCTACACCCCCGTCGTCACATCAATGGAATGACCTTCGGCCAATTTTACCATTGCTTTTTTACTGTCGCTGCGACGGCCCATTACGCCTTTGAAGCGTTTTGTTTTTCCGTCCTGACGAATTGTGTTTACCTTTTCAACCTTCACATTGAAAAGGGCCTCAACAGCAGCCTTAATAGCAGGCTTTGACGCTGTCATAGGGACCTTGAATGTCACCACGTTATTTTCAGAGAGCATTGTAGATTTCTCTGTAACAACCGGGCCAAGGATAATATCATAATGCTTGATATCGGTCATTTCAGTCTCTCCACCAAACTTTCTACGGCAGCTTTAGTGAGTACCAATTTTTCACGGCGCAGGATGTCATAAACATTTGCTCCCTGAGTTGGCAGAACATCCACATTTGGAATGTTACTAAGAGCTTTCCGGAAGTTTTCATTAACTTCTGCGCCATCAACAAACAACGCATTGGATACACCCAGCTTATCAAGTTTTGATAGCAGGTCTTTAGTTTTACTGTTCTTAAGGTCGGCATTTTCAAGAATAACCAGATCACCACTGGCAACCTTACTTGAAAGCGCTGTCTTAAGACCCAGAGCTCTAATTTTCTTTGGAAGACTGATCGCGTGAGAGCGGACAACCGGACCAAATGCCCGGGCACCACCACGAAACTGGCTAACTTTACCAGAACCATGACGTGCAGATCCGCCGCCTTTTTGGCGACCAATACGTTTTGTTGTACCTGCTACTTCACCGCGAGACTGGACCTTATGTGTACCAGCACGGCGCTTTGCAAGCTGCCATACCACAACGCGCTGAAGAATATCACCACGCTCCGGCAGACCAAAAATACCATCATCAAGATCGATATCGCCGGCCTTTTTGGCATCAAGTGTAATTACTTGGGCTTTCATCGTTCTTATTCCTCATTCTCTGTTGCTGCGGTTTCTTCTGCAGGCGCTTCTTCTGCCGGAGCATCATTTGCTACTTCCGCAACTGCTGCTGATTTTACTGCACCAGGATATGGCGCATCAGCAGGACGCTCTTTCTTAACCGCATCATTAATCAGTACCCAACTGTTTTTAGTTCCAGGCACGGCCCCTTTTACAAGGATGATACCTTCTTCCGCATCAGTTGAAATAACTTCAAGATTTTGCTGGGTCATGCGCGCATCACCATAATGACCCGCCATTTTTTTACCTTTAAAAACGCGGCCTGGATCCTGACACTGACCAATCGAACCATGTGATCTGTGAGAAATAGAAACACCGTGAGAAGCGCGGAGACCACCAAAGTTCCAACGTTTCATAGCTCCGGCAAAGCCTTTACCTTTTGATGTACCTGTAATATCGACTATCTGTCCCGGAACAAAGTGATCTGCAGTAAGTTCAGCACCAAGATCAATAAATCCGTCTTCATTAATGCGAAACTCAGCGAGTTTCACTTTCGGCTCGACATTAGCTTTGGCAAAATGACCGCGCATTGGCTGCGTTGTCTTTTTTACTTTCGCTGTGCCAGCACCAAGCTGAAGAGCATTATAGCCGTCTTTCTCTTTTGTTTTATGCGCAACAACCTGTGCCCCGTCAACATGAAGTACTGTAACAGGTATATGTCTGCCACCTTCGGCAAATATACGGGTCATGCCCACCTTTTTTGCAATAAGTCCTGAACGCATATCCATTACCCCTGCAATTTAATTTCAACTTCAACACCAGCCGCAAGATCAAGCTTCATCAGCGCATCAACGGTTTGTGGTGTTGGCTCAACAATGTCCAAAAGACGTTTGTGAGTACGTGTTTCAAATTGTTCACGAGATTTTTTATCAATATGTGGCCCTCTTAGGACTGTATATTTTTCAATTCGCGTCGGCATTGGAATAGGGCCGCGAACGCTGGCTCCTGTTCTTTTCGCCGTATTTGCAATTTCACCTGCCGCCTGATCAAGAATACGATGATCAAATGCTTTAAGGCGAATGCGAATGTTTTGTGATTCCAACATAAAAATTTACGCAGACCTTTCGGTCTGCGCTCCTAAAAAGACTTTATCTATTCAATAATGTTAGCGACGACG
>JAGREE010000012.1 GCA_020446675.1 Alphaproteobacteria bacterium
ATATGAATATTGGTCAAGAAAAAATTGTGCAGAATTTATATAATTTCGCGACAATCAAACCAATTTGAATTGGTATAGAAAGGCAGAGTTAATAATGCAGGCTAGTTTAAATATTTGTTACAGCGTGATTAACGACTGTCTCTTATCGACGGGATGTATTATAAATATGGGATAAAGTCATTCTATTCTGACATTAAGCGAATTATTCATATCTTAAAAATTAAGGGGAAGACAAAGTGAAAAACGGGAAATTTTCAATCAGCCGTAGAGGCATTTTAAAAACATTACCGGCCGGAGCAGCATTTGCGGTTAGCGGGTGCGCCAAAATTGAAGAGAAAAAAGAATCCGTACCTATTAAATTCAAACATAATGTTGCCAGTGGAGACCCTCTTCAAGATCGTGTTGTTATCTGGACAAGGACCGAGCCAGTGGACGCAATGTTTATTGGAGACGTTGACGGTGAATGGGAAGTATCATCAAGTCAGGAATTTAACAAAATAGCGAAGAAAGGAACATTTTCGACGAATGCGGACCAGGATTTTACTGTTAAAGTTGATGTAACTGGCCTTGAAGCAGGCCAAAATTATTTTTACCGCTTTAAAGTTGGCAATGAAATTTCACCGGTTGGTGAAACGAAGACATTGGATAAATCCGGGGTCCGTCCAATTAAAATTGCTGTGGCCTCCTGTTCCAATTATCCATGGGGGTATTTTAACGGCTATCGGGCAATTGCGGAAAATGGCCCCTTCGATGCCGTAATCCATCTTGGCGATTATATTTATGAGTATCCGGTTGGAACTTACCAATCACCGAATGCTGAGAAAATGGGCCGTTTGGTTGACCCACCACATGAAATTCTGACAATCTCAGATTACAGACGTCGCTATGCACAATATAGGTCTGATGCAGATTTGCAGGAGGTTCATAGAAAATATCCTTTTATCTGTACATGGGATGATCATGAATTTGCCAATAATTCTTATGCAACTGGTGCAGAAAATCACAATGATGGTGAAGGAGACTGGGCGGAACGTCGTCGAGCAGCAACCAAAGCTTATATGGAATGGATACCGGTTCGGGTAGCAAGTGATGATCTGCCAACCGTCCGGTCGTTTGATTTTGGCGAGCTTGCAACACTTGCCATGCTTGATACCCGAATAGTCGGACGCGAACGGCCACTCGAATATGGCCGGGACGTGGAAATGATCACCGTGGACGACGTTGAGATGCCGGACTACGCGGCTTTTCATAAAAGGCTTGAGACAGAAGAAAGATCACTAATCGGCGAAAAGCAGGAAGTCTGGTTAGACCAGACACTGGCAAAATCAGCAGCCAAAAAAATCCCGTGGCAGATTATTGGCCAGCAAATCATTATGAGCTTCCGTCCCGAACCGCCGTTAAGTTCTGTTTTTAGTCCTGAAGAGATGAAGGAATTGCCTGAGGGTGAGCAGTTAAGTATGAAAGTGGCCGAAGAATTTGGTGGATTTTATAATCCGGACGCCTGGGACGGCTACCAGCCCGCCCGCCGCCGTGTATATGACTTGTTTAAAAAACATGCCTCAAACCCGATTGTCCTGACGGGTGATACCCATTGTGGCTGGGCAATGTCACTTACCGATAAAATGGGTGGGGAACATTACGGCGCCGAATTTGCCGTTCCCGGCATTACATCACCAGGTCGCGGCGAACGGATTCCAAAAGTTGAGCAGGTTGAGCAAGCCTATTATGATTTCCTTGATCATTTAGCATATGCCAATATTAAGCAGCGAGGTTACTTAACGGTCACTATTTCACAAGAAGAAGCAATAGCCGATTGGTATGTTCTTTCTGATATTGAAAGCAAACAATTTGATTTAATCAGGAAAAAGTCGTTAAAGTATAAGTGGGGCGATGTTTCCGATGGTAAAGTCGTTCTGGAGGATATTACAACCTAACAGTGGACGGTTTTGCATGATTAAAAAATATTTCGTTTTACTTTGCCTGATGTTTCCATCATTTGGCAATGCTCAAGTGTTAAATCTTGAGCAATATATGGCTTTTCTTCAAAAAGCGCAGACAGAAGAAATTTCGGCAAAAAACATGGATGATTTTTATAAAACGTCCCGTGCCTTCTGGATGGCTAATAAAGTTGATTATAATGATCATCCAGCCAAATATGAAAAAGCTATGGATTTATATCATGATGGGCAGGACAGATTTGTCCGAGATCGCAGCATAAAAATTGACCGTTTTGAAAGTACAATCGAAAATTTCAGACGGTTTGATGTGCGAAACACACTGCCTGAAAATCCCATCCTTTTTGTAGGAAGTTCCAGTATTGTTTTTTGGCAGACCGCAAATTCATTTCCTGAATATCCTGTAACCAATCGCGGTTTTGGCGGTGCCAGTCTTCCTGAAGTAATTCATTACTATGATGATGTTATTAAAAAACACAATCCATCAATGATGGTTGTTTATTGTGATATTGATGTTGAGAACGGAAAATCGCCGGAATTTTCAGTAAATGCTTTTAAAGAACTTGTATCCCGTGTTGAGCAGGATTTTAAAAATATTCCAATCCTTATGCTATCCATGAAGCCGACCCTTGTTGATGATCTTCTTGGTCGTGAAATCAGGAAAAATAAAATGATCACCAATCAGAAGCTTATGGAATTCAGCAATAGTCAGGACAATCTTTATTATGTTGATATCACCAGCCCAATGATGAGAGCTGATGGCAGTTTGAAGCCTGAAATATTTCTGGATGATGGAATGCATTTAAATTCAAAAGGTTATGATCTTTGGGATCCGATCCTTCGTAAGGAGATAAAACAGATCAGGGGAAATTAAGGTGATTAAGAGAGCGAAGGAGGGTTTTGTCCCAAGTGATGAACAGATGGCTCTTTGGCCTGATGTCTCAGGGAATGATATCAATGGCCTTGGTGAGACGGAAATAAGACGGCCTTCGCCAATTTACTGGCAGACACCGGAGCTAACCCCATTCGGGCCATTAATGCAGTTTTTTGAGGATCATGCGCCGCGCGATGAAGGTCTCTATAAAACCCAGATGGAGACAGACAGGATCAGGTCAACAGAAATACCGCCAATTTCCAGTGTCAGAATAGAAAAGACATCGTCGGAATGGTCAATTCTTGCCAAGCAAGTGGCAATTGACAGTGGCGCGGTTGCTGTCGGTATTACAAAAATGCGCCCGGAATGGGTAATTGATACGTTTGATGTACCCTATGAAAATGTTATTACCATTGGGGTGGCAATGGATTTTGAAAATCTAAAAACGGCACCCGAGGTTCCATCGGCGATAGAAGTCATTAAAAAATACGGTGAAGCCCACATTGTCAGCCATGCCATAGCCACCTGGATTCATGAGCAGGGCTGGAATGCTAAATCTTATGGTGGGTCAAATAATGTTCCCATCTTGCTTATTCCACCGGCCATTGAAAGCGGACTGGGGGAGCTTGGAAAACACGGATCTATCATCAACCGGGAAAATGGATCCGTTTTGCGGCTGGGTGCTTTGGTCACGAATATGCCGCTGGATTATGACAGTCCGGACAGCTTCGGCGTCGATGATTTCTGTATGAACTGTAAAGCCTGCCAGAATGCCTGTCCGCCGGATGCTATTTATCCGGAAAAGCAAATGGTACGTGGCGTAAATAAATGGTATGTGGATTTTGATAAATGCCTGCCATTTTTTAACGAAAATACCGGTTGTGGAATTTGCCTAGCGGCCTGTCCCTGGAGCCGTCCCGGTGTACCAGGTAATTTAATCAGGAAGATTGCTAAAAAATACAGCTAAGTTCTTATTCTAAAGAGAATATAGTCTGGATTTGACATATTTTTTGAATATGGTATCATTTTTTGGTGGTTTAAAAAGTAGGAGGGTATTATGAGTGGCGATAAGGTTTAATATTTAATCACAAGAGTAATTAATTTAAGTTGGCATTTAAAAATGGAGAGAGTTATGAGTGGCGCACAAGTTTGAAAAAATTTTAAATCGATTTTAGTAACGTCGAATTTAAATAAAAAACACTCCGGTTATTCACTTGGGGTGTTTTTTATTTAAATTAATCACAAGCTTCCTTTATTTCGTAATTCTGAAATATATTTTAACTCATTACTTGATGATTTATCGTCCGGGTTGAGTTTAATGGCCTCATTATATTTTACTTCCGCCTCATCCAGTCTGTTAAGTTCTATAAGGCTATATCCCGCTCCCCTTAATGCTCGTCCTTTTTCTGTTATTTTTATTTCTGTCGGGGAAACATCAGCATCTTTAACCGATTTTTCAAAAATTTCCAGTGCTTCAATGTAGCGCTTTTCTGTTTGATAAATATGCCCCAGTTCTGATGAAAAAAGACTATTATTCGGAGATAACTGCAAAGCCTGATTAAGAGCATTCTTAGCCGCGCTCAGCCGTCCAAGTGAGATATTGATGTAGCCTTTCAAATAAAATGCAAAGGCAAATACATAAGGAATATTATAGATATTATCAGGTTTATTATTTTTTTTCGTCAAACCGCTTTGTAAGAGGCCGGTCATTGTATAAAGCATGGATTCCTGTTTTGATCGGGCGCTGAACATATTTGAATATTTATTTTGATACTTTTGCGTAAAATATTCAATTATAGGATCGATGTTAGCGTCCAGAGCTTTGGATAAGTCACCCTTCTGGATAAGCAATTGAGCCTCTTTCATATGTTGATATATTTCAGGTGGTGCATCGGATGCAACGAGAGCCAAAACCTCTTTGTTTCCATCAGCACTCATGCTGGCAATGGGGGAGGCATTAGTATTATTAGTATTTGTCGTTTTGCAACCGGGCAATGCTAACGCCAAGCCAATAATTAGTATATATTGTTTCATTATATCCCCCCCCCCCCCTTAAAGCTGCACCCGAAAGAATAAACTGCTTTATCAAAGTCTGTCAAATCAATAGGGCATTTGACTTATCGGGCAGGATTGATAGAGTCGTTTTTATTCAATAATAAACTGGGAGCTTGGGATGCGGGGAAAAATTTACAAATCATTTGGATTTTGCATTATTTTACTTATCAGTGCCTGTGGGTCAGATCAGTCAGATATGGCCAAAAATGATACAAGCACAATTAAAAACCAGGCGCAGAATGTGACCATTTACCGCGACCAGTGGGGTGTACCGCACATTCACGGTAAAACTGATGGAGATACTGCCTTTGGTATGGGATATGCCCAGGCAGAGGATAATTTTGATCAATTGGAACTCGGATTTATCATGGGCGTTGGCCGTTCAGCGGAATTGCTTGGCGAAGAAGCACTGCTCTCCGACTGGGTTGTCCATAGTTTTGAAAATAATAAACTGTCAAAACGTGATTACGAGAATGCTTCCCCGGCTATTAAATCATTGCTTGACGGCTATGCTGCCGGGATCAATTATTATATTGAAACCCATCCCGATCTTGAAGTGAGACTGCTTAATCATATTGAGCCATGGTATTCGCTTGCCCTTATCCGCAGATGGTATTATCTGGGCGGCTTTTTGGGGCGGTTGCGTTTCACAACCGAGGAGCGGACCGCCGCTTTTGAAGCGATTAACGGGACTTCACTTGAATTGGCACAACTTGAGCTGCCAAAATATGATCCGGAAGACAGAAAGGAATTCGGATCCAATTCATGGGCTGCCAATAATAGCAAAATAGTGGGGACTGGGTCATATCTGTTTATTAATCCGCATCTTCCTGCTTTTGGAATTGGCCAGACATATGAAGCCCATATGATGTCGGATGAAGGATGGAATTTTACCGGTTATGCCCGATTTGGCTATCCGCTTCCTTATATTGGATTTGGGGAAAATCTTGGCTGGATGAGCACTGATAATTTCAGCAATCAGGAAGACAGCTGGATTGAGCATTTTGATGTTGCGGATGATCCGCTTGCCTATAAATATGGTGATGGAACGAGCGAAGCAACAGAATGGAGCGGTGAAATCAAAATCAAAGGCGGAGAGGTCAGAACCGTTAAATACAGAAAAACCCACCACGGCGCTGTTGTCGCCATGCGTGACGGCAATTTCCTGTCCGGCAATTTTGCCACCTATGATCAGCCCGGATGGCTAGACCAGTGGTATAATATGCAGCGAGCCGAAAATATTGAACAGTTTACAAAAGCGATTGAACCACAAAGAATGAATTTCGGAAATATCATGTATGCCGACAGAGCAGGCAATATTTGGTATATTTATAATGGTTCGGTTCCTATCAGAAATGAAGGATTCGACTGGAACAATGCGGTTGACGGCAGCAATCCTGACACAGACTGGAAAGGGTATCATACGCTTTATGATCTGCCTCAAGTGTTAAACCCTGTTTCAAATATGATGCAAAATACCAACACAACGCCCTTTAATGTGAGCATGTCAGAAAGCGATGCCAAGCAAGAAAATTATCCAAGTTACATGGTTCGTGAAGGTGATAATGCCAGAAGCCGCAATGCCAGAAGAATATTAAATTCAATTGAAACTTTTGACTTTGCAACCTGGGAACGTGAATCCCTTGATACCCATATGGCGGAATGGCCGATATCTAAACCAATCCTCATGGAGGCATATGCGGAAACATCAGAAAAAAATGCTGAGCGCGCAGAGAAACTTGCCCCGGTCATTTCAATGCTTGATGAATGGGATGGAATTGCAACGCTGGAATCACCGGAGCCGACAATATATACCGACTGGTTTGAAGGACTATACAGGGGGAAACCCCGGGGATATGTGGCCACAAATGAAGAGGTGATCGCTTCTCTCGAGCAGGCAATGGATCGATTGGTAAAAGACTGGGGGGCGTGGCAGGTGGCCTGGGGTGATATTAACCGTTCCCAGCGTCCGCCGCTTGATGCTGCAGGAAATCCATTATTTGATGACAATGCGCCGAGCATTGCCACCCCCGGTGTGCCCAGCTGGTCTGGGGGAAGCATGACCGTATTTAATCTTAGACAGGACGGGCTAAAAAGGCGCTATAAAACAGGAGGGAACAGTTATACGGCCGTTGTCGCCTTTCCGGGCGAGCCGAATGAGAAAGTAAAATCAAAATCAGTCCATGTTTTTGGGGCAAGTGCAGATCCGGCGTCACCGAATAATATGGATCAGGCAGCTTTACTTGCTGCTAAGAAATATAAATCCGCCTGGCTTTACATTGAAGATGTTAAAGCGAATGCCAAAAGGTCATATCATCCGGGCGAGGAATAATTAATCATTATGGGGAAAATAATGAAAACGTTACAATCGATTTTTCTATTCTTTCTGATATCTGTTTCGTCAGCATGGGCGCAAAATGGACTACCGGCAAATTTTGACGAAACTGTGCTCAGCAATATGGAGAAATGGCATGCGCCCGGTCTTGGGCTTGCCATCGTCAAAGACGGAAAAACAGTCCTGACAAAAGGATATGGGGTTAAATCCATAAAGAGCGGTGCGCCAGCGGATAAAAACACCCTGTTTCAGGCAGGGTCCACCACCAAGGCTTTTGCCGCAATGTCTATTGCCATGCTGATCGATCAGGGAAAAGTGACTTGGGATGACCCGATCATCAAGCATATCCCGGAATTTAAAATGAAAGATAAATATGTTCAGAATAATCTGACGATCCGGGATGCGCTTAGCCATGTCAGCGGTGTTTCACCTTTAAGCAATATCAATATGTTTCTGGGGCTTAATATTGATGAAACATGGGCCCTGATGGCGGAAACCGGACAGCAGGCCACACTCAGACAGAAATGGGACTATAACAATACCACTTTTGCGCTTGCCGGAAGGATTGTTGAACGCCTTTCAGGGATGAGGTTCCACGACTTTGTCAGAACAAATATTCTTGATCCACTTGGCATGGATCATACCCGGCTTCTAGACGTTAATGTTGAAAATGATCCGGACCGAGCCGATGCTCATCAATATTATAAGGGCAAAGAATATCAGATTCCTTACCCTTATATTGAATATACACAGTCGGCAGGGATGATTAATTCCACCCCGGAAGATATGGCAAAATGGATGAAATTTCTGCTGGCAAAGGGAAAGTGGAATGGCAAACAGCTTGTATCTTCCGAACTGATTGAGGAAATGATGAAACCACAGGCTCTTTTGGATCCTGAAGGAATGTATCCAGCCGCCACCACTTATGACCAGCATTATTATGCCTATGGTCTGGCCTGGTTCGTACATGATTTTCGCGGGCATAAAATGGTTATGCATACGGGCAGTATTTATGGAATGTCAGCAATCATTGGTCTTTTTCCGGATGACAATATTGGCGTTTATATTTTCATCAATGGCGACCATATCGAATATCGTCACGCTCTGATGTATCAGGTGCTTGACAATCTTTTGGGAAATGAGGACACAGACTGGTCTGATAAAATATATCCCCTTTATAATTCCGATAAAAATTCAGAGAAACCGGAAATAAAACTATATCCGGATATTACTGAGGATGCGCTTATTGGGGACTATGTATTGGAAGGGTCATATCCTCTTTACATTAAGGAATACGGAAAAACCCTGACGGCTCATGTTGGGCGATTAATGTTTGAACTGGTTCGGGAAAATGACCGCTACCGTGTCATCAGCCCGGAAACCCGTGAGATTCCATGGGATAATTATCTTGAAATGGAAACGGTTGAGGGTGTGGTAACATCCGTTACATTAAACGGCTTGAGTTACCTTAAAAAGTAATTTCCTAATATTATCTTAGCTATGAATTAATCTGCCCCTTTTGGGGCAGATTACAGTGGTTATTTCAATCCGACAGTTGCCATACATTCAATTTCCGCTAATGCTCCACCGGAAAGAATGAGGTTGCCTACACCGCTACGCGCAGGGGGATGCTCGCCAAAATAACTACGATAAACTTTATTAAGGGCCGCTCTGTCATCCGGGTTTGTCATAAAAACGGTGCATTTAACGACTTCATCCATGGATGAGCCATATTTTTCCAGTGCCGCTTTAATATTTTTCATAATATTATGGGTCTGGGTTTCAACATCAGCTGGAAACTTTCGGGTTTCAGGATCCTTGCCGGTCATACCGGAAAGATAAAGCATATTACCGACCCTGACGGCGGATGAAAGCAAAGCATCAGGACTATTGGTATAATATTCGACGGTATCTTTATTTTGTGACCAGGCAGCCTGTGCAAAGAAGCCAGTGATCAATATTGATATAATTAAACTTAATTTTTTCATGTTTATGTCCTTTAATCTACAATTGCCTGATAAATCAGGGCGCGTAATTTATCACTTTCATTCATATCTCCGGCGGGTATCAGCTGGGTCAGATAAACAAAAACAATTTTTTCCTTAGGATCAACCCAATATGTGGAATGATAGGCACCGCCCCATCCAAAATTACCTTCTGAACTGGGTTGGCCAAAAGCGCCCATATCCATAACAATTTCAAAGCCCAAACCAAATTTTCTTCCTGCGCCGAATTCAATATCACCAATATGATTTTTGGTCATAAGTTCCACAGTTTTTCGGCTTATGATCCGTGCGCCGTTTAATTCGCCGCCATTTAACATCATCTGTAAAAAGGTGCCATAATCATGGGTTGTTGAAATAAGTCCTGCACCACCGGAAAAGCTTTTACGCGGGCCGGTAACGTAATGTCCCTGCCCCACATGTCTTCCCCCGTCCATTTGTCCCGGGTTATCAGCAAGGTTGATTTTATCCCCTTTTAAGGAATAAACGGTGGCCAGGCGATTGGCTTTTTCCTTGGGAACGTAAAATACTGTATCATGCATATGCAGGGGATCTAGAATATTTTCCTTGATAAACTGATCAAGCGACTGCCCGGATACGACCTCAATTACGGCACCAAGAATATCGGTGTTATACCCATAGACAAACTGTTCGCCGGGCTGTGCCGCCTGTGGCAGGCTGGCGATGCGTCTTACGGTTTCCCTGATGGGTTCATCTCGGTCCGCAAAATACCATCCGTAAATTCCTGCTTTTTTCCAGGCGGCTTCGCCCGGACCAGTACCGTAGCTGATGCCTGCTGTGTGGGTTAGGAGATCCCTTATGGTGATTTTCCGCTTGGCGGGCACGACAGTGTACCCACCTTTTCCGTCATCTGCCGCAACGGTTGTCTCCATATATTCTGGTAAATATTTACCGACCGCATCACCAATGAGTAATTTACCCTGTTCCTGTAATATCATGATGCCAACGCTTGTAATCGCTTTGGACTGGGAAGCAATCCGGAACATGTTATCCCGCTTCATCGGATCTTTGCTTGCGGTATCACGCATTCCGAAGGCTTTATGGTAAACGGGCATTCCGTTTCGTGCGATATAAACAACGGCGCCGCCAATTTTTTCATTATCAACATAGCCCTGCATTACCCCATCAATTCGGCTTAGCCGTTCAATGGACATCCCCTGATTGATTTGTGCATAGGCACTTGGTAAGGAAAGTGAAAATAATAAAAACACGAAAATATAACGTGTTCTTTTAACTAAATGTGTGATTGTCATAATATTCCCCGTTCATTTGTTTTATTTTAGGGAATGGTGACCTATTTTATCAAGATTTGCAAATTTTTAGATTTGCCGTTGAATACCATAATATCTGTTAGGCACTTTCTGTAAGGGCAAGTTTAAGTGCAAAGCCAACAAAGATCGTTCCGGCAATCCTGTTTAATATGATCTGGGCTTTATCAGATTTTCTGAGAAACTCACCCAGCCTTCCAGCCAAATAAGCGATTGAAATAAACACAATCAGAAAGGCAAGAATGAAAGCGGCGGCTAGTTCAATGGTTTGCCGGGCAATATGACCAAGTGTCGGGTCTATGAACTGAGGGAAAAAGGCCAGAAAGAAAATAGCAATTTTAGGATTGCTGATATTCATCAGAATGCCGCGGCGGTATAGACGAAAATTGCCTCGCGGTTTATTTGTTGGTTCTGATATTTTTGCTTTTCCCGCGCGAAAAGCGTGCCAGGAAAGATAAAGAAGATAAGCGACTCCAAAAAATTTCAGAATTGTAAAGGCCGTTACTGAGGATTTGATGAGAATAGTGACACCAAAAATAACGGCCGTCGTGTGACAGATCAGACCTGTTAAAAGGCCAAGGGTCAGGCAAATTCCGGCGACGGGACCTTCCAGTGCCGCCTGGGTCAACAGAAATAAATTATCCGGCCCCGGGACGAGAGATAGCAAAAGTGATGCCGTAAAAATGGCTAAAAGAACTTCTGTGGGGACCATTTAAAACCTCCAGTTTGTTTTCTGTCAGAATAAAAGAAAAACTATCGAAATCAATATTTGTCTTTCTTGATGTTTTACATCTTGTATGTCATGCTTTTTGTATGTCATGCTTTGAAAAATAAAAAATGGGAGGTTAGTTAGTGAAATCATTATTAAAAGCAGCAGGCCTTATTGTTTTCTGGCTATATGCGGCAATTTCAAACGCACAGGAGTTGGAAATTAAAGAAATGGGACCCGGCCTTCATAGAATGGAAGTAACGCATCCGGATGGTACATTACAGCGCTATATCATAAGCGTTCCGGACGGATATGATGGCAGCAAAGCCGTACCGCTTATTCTTGGACTTCACTATGGATTTCAGAGACAGGAAGGATCAACAATCCCGGAGCCATACTGGTCGGAAGGGTTTTTTACCAAAATTTATCAGCAGGCTTTTAAACCACTCGGGGCAATTTTTCTGGCGGCCGACTCAGTGAATGGGAACTGGTCTACGCCGGAAAATGAAAAAGCGGTTCTAAGCCTTATGGATAGTGTGATTGCGACTTATAATATAGATCCATCAAAAACCATTGTCACAGGCTACAGTATGGGCGGATTTGGCACCTGGCATTTTGCCTCAAAATTTCAGGATCGTTTTGCCGGAGCCCTGCCGATTGCCGGGATGCCGGCGGAAATGGACGGTTTTCGTGAAAACCGTAAAATGCTTGATGTGGACTGGAAAATCCCGCTTTATATCATTCATTCACGAGTTGATGGTTTGATTGATATTGGGCCGACAGAGGACTATGTAAAAAAGCTTGAGGCGGAAGGCAAGGATGTGACTTTTCAGGTGCTGACCGTGATTACCCACCATCAGGAAAATCTGTTGCCGGAACCAATGGGAAAGACCGTGCCCTGGATCAGAAGAGTATGGGAAAATGTTAAATAATAAATATTGTTTTAAAATTGAAGGAATTAGGCTATTTATGGGGTTATAGCTTATAATATTAAGCGGATCCGGTTTTTTGGGCCGGATCAATCGGGGCGGGGAAATATTTAGCCAATAAGTGTAAGGTTTAATAAAAGAATGTGTCCAGCAATAGTGGAAGAAGGACATCAAAGGGGTTACATCATTCCCATTGGTGGTGCTGAAAATAAAGATACCAACCCTTCTATTTTAAAAAAATTTACTGAAATTTCAGGTGGAAAAAACGCGAAAATTGTGATTATTCCGACGGCGTCGCGCCTTGATGATACAGGCGAACGATATGAAAAAATATTTTCTGAAATCGGTGCCGGTGAAGTAAGCCATATTGATATTACAAGCCGGGAAGACTGTAACAACCCAGAATTTGCCAGCCGCTGCGAAGAGGCCACGGGCATTTTTATCACTGGTGGCAATCAGCTACGACTTGCGACTATTCTTGGTGGCACAGCGGTCGCACAGGTTATCAGAACAGCAAATGCCCGTGGTGTCCATGTTGCGGGCACCTCGGCCGGGGCATCAATTATGTCGGAACATATGATTGCAGGCGGTGAATCAAATGAATCGCCAAGAGAGGGTGGTGCTATATTGGCACCGGGACTTGGTCTGACCAATGCAATGATCATTGATCAGCATTTTTCGGAAAGAAACCGGCTTGGAAGACTGCTTTCAGCCATTGCCTTTAATCCATTTCTGATGGGAATGGGAATTGATGAAGATACAGCGGCCTTTATCGGCCCGGATGATATGTGCGAGGTGATTGGTAGTGGAACGGTAACCATTGTTGATGGTGTGGATTTGACCTATTCATCAGCCTATGGCACCGACAATACAAAAGCATTGGGCCTTCTTGGTTTAAAGCTTGATATTCTGCATGAAGGCTGCCTTTATAATTTTGATATCAGGGAAGCATTCCCGCCTATTGAAGATCGGCAGAATGTTTGTAAAATTTAAAATATAACTAAAATATTGAGAGGGACTTAAATGAAAATATTAAAAACGAATTTATATTTGGGGCCCAATCAATATGCCAAATTTAAGGTCATCCGGCATGTGCTGGATATTGGCGTTCTGGAGGACTGGCCTTCTGCGAAAATCGGTAGCGAATTTGTTGACGGACTGGTTGAGGCGCTGCCCGGGCTTCACGAGCATGGCTGCTCTTACCGTGTGCCAGGGGGGTTTATTCGTCGACTAAGGGAAGATGAAGGCACCTGGATGGCCCATATTATCGAGCATGTGGCGCTGGAGCTACAATGTGTTGCCGGTAATGAGGTTACGTTTGGCCGCACCCGATCAACGGGTGAAGTTGGTCAGTATAATATGGTTTATGCTTATATACATAAGGACGTAGGATTGGCGGCCTGTGAACTTGCCATTAAGTTATTGATGCATTTATTGCCAAAAGATTTGCAGGAAAAAACAGACTATCCGATTGAAGAAGATTTCGACTGGGAAGCAGAACAGACAAGATTTATTAAAAGTGCACAAAGGCATGCTTTCGGCCCTAGTACCGCTTCACTCGTCGCGGCGGCAGAGGAAAGGGATATTCCGTGGCTGCGGCTGAATAAATATAGTCTGGTCCAATTCGGACATGGGAAACATCAAAAAAGAATTCAGGCGACCATTACATCAGAAACCAATCATATTGCTGTGGAAATTTCCTGCGATAAGGAAGATACCCATAATCTGCTGAATGATTTGGGGCTGCCAGTTCCGCAACAACAAATGGTTTATAGCTCAAATGAGGCCATTAAAGCCGCACAGCGCATAGGGTATCCTGTCGTTGTCAAACCGCTGAACGCCAATCACGGTCGGGGTGTATCGATCAATTTAAGTAGCGATGAGGAAGTGGAAGCTGCTTTTGATGTCGCGAAAGAACAAGGGACGAGTCGGGCTGTCCTTGTCGAAAGCTATATGACAGGTTTTGATCACAGGATGCTGGTCGTAAATAATGAACTGGTTGCGGTGGCAAAGCGCGTTCCGGGGCATGTGGTCGGGGATGGAAAACATACGATTGCAGAGCTTATTGATATTGTGAATGAAGACCCGCGTCGTGGTGTCGGTCATGAAAAGGTCCTGACAATTCTTGAAATTGACAGTCAGGCAAGAAGATTAATGAAAAATGCCGGATATACAGAAGAAACAGTGCTTGAAGATGGCAAGATTTTTTATCTTCGGGATACGGCCAATCTTTCGACTGGGGGCACCGCTATTGATCTGACCGATGTCGTCCATCCTGATAATAAGGAAATGGCGCAGCGGGCAATTCAAGCCGTCGGACTTGATGTTGGCGGCGTTGATTTTTTGACCACTGATATCAGTAAATCCTATAAAGTGGTTGGCGGCGGTATTGTTGAGGTAAATGCCGCACCAGGCTTTAGGATGCATGTTGCACCATCAGAGGGAAAAGCACGTGACGTTTCGGGAAAAGTGCTGGAAATGCTATTCCCGGTTGGAACCCCAAGCCGTATTCCAATCGCAGCCATTACCGGAACCAACGGCAAAACCACAACGTCAAGAATGCTGGCCCATATCATAAAAACCTGTGGTTATACAGTGGGGCTTACCACGACGGACGGAATATATGTTGATGGGAAGCAGACAGTTAAAGGGGATACAACCGGGCCCCGCTCTGCCCAAATGGTCCTGCGGGATCCTACAGTTGACTTTGCCGTTCTTGAAACTGCAAGAGGCGGGTTGGTCAGAAACGGACTTGGTTATGATAGTACAAATGTTTCGGCATGTCTAAATGTGGCGTCAGACCATCTGGGGATGGGGGGTATTGATACTCTGGAACAGCTCGCTGAAATTAAAAGAATTGTTATTGAAGCGGCGACAGATACGGTGGTTTTGAATGCGGATGATAAACACTGCCTTCTGATGGCGGATTATGCCGATGCGGATAATATTTTCTATGTGACCATGCACCATAATCATGCATTGGTAAAACAACATATTGATGCCGGCGGGAAGGCCTGTGTTCTTGAAAAAGGCATGAATGGGGATTTGATCACTATTTATGATAACAGTACTCATATTCCGGTATTATGGTCACATCTTATCCCGGCAACCATTGAAGGAAAAGCGCTCCATAATGTGCAGAATGCCATGTTTGCAGTGGCAATGGCCTATAGCTTTGGTGAAGATCTGGACCAGATCAGACTTGGACTTAAAACCTTTAATACCACATTCTCACAGGCGCCGGGACGGATGAATGTTTTTGACAAGCATGGCTTCCGGGTTATTCTGGATTATGCCCATAATCCGGCGGCATTCAGCGTGATGACTGATCTGGTAGATAAACTGAATACTCATTCCCGTAAGCTTATTGTTGCTTCCTGTCCGGGGGACAGGCGTGATCAGGATGTAGTAGAAAGCACGGAAGTCATTGCCGGCCACTTTGATCATTATTTCTTAAAGGCAGATGATAATCGGCGCGGACGGGAAAATGATGAAATTCCAAATATGATGAAAAAATGCCTGATGGATAATGGTGTTGCGGAAGAAGCTATTACAGTTATTCCTGATGAGGTCGAGGCGATTGATAAGGCCCTGAATTCAGCAGGTGATAATGATCTTCTGGTTGTTTTTGGTGATAATGTTACGCGGTCCTGGAAGCAGATTATCAATTTTGGTGGCAATAAATCAGAGGCCGTTGCAACTAAATCAGAAATAAAAATTAAAGCCCCGGCATATGAAGATCTGATAGATGTGAATCTTCAGATCATCAGGGATGAGCGTGGTGTGCGTCTCGCCCGTGAAGATATTGAAGATGGTGACTGATCCGCATGACCATAAATATCGAAGAGATTGAAGGTTATCTGGATATCAGAATTCCGGAATCCGATAAATTGACCCTCGAAAGCAGCCGCAGAGTAACCGGGCCCGGGCTTTTGTGGGAAAAACCGGGTGCCATACTTGATGTCTATGTAAAGGATTTCAAAAAAGAAGATGTCATCGCAACCTGGTTACGTGAAATTAATCAGGTTTTGCAGGCAATTGGCTGGACGAAGAGCGAAACCAGGACACGTGTTTTTGACACAGGTGTAAATCTGGCTATATCAGCGACAATAGACCTTCTTTATTCTGCCGTTTTTGTGGTTGAAGCCAGTTGGCATCTGGCTGCCTGTCAATTATTGGGGGAGAAACCGGATTCGTTTGATAAATTAATTGCTGATCTCAAAGACGTTATTAAGAAAGAACAGAACCCCCCATTGCTGGCTCTTCAGAAAGAAGCTGAGAATAGGAATATTGATGTCCTCTGGGATGATGATTATGTATCCCTTGGACATGGCAAAGGATCACTAAAATGGGGGATTAATGAAATTCCTTCCCCTGAGTGCGTGGATTGGAAATCTCTTCATAATGTTCCCGTTGCGCTTATTACCGGTACCAACGGAAAGTCAACCAGCGTGCGCTTATCTTCGACAATTGCTGCCGCAGCAGGTTTTGTCAGTGGGGCGACATCAACCGATTATGTAAAGCTTGGTGATGAAATCCTTGATTATGGTGATTATTCAGGACCGGGCGGTGCCCGTATGCTGCTACGGGATAAAAGGCTTGAAATGGCTTTTCTTGAAGTGGCACGGGGCGGCATCCTGCGGCGTGGTCTGCCACTCAGGCAGGCTTCAGCAGCCCTGGTCACCAATGTTGCTGCCGATCATCTTGGCGAATATGGAATAAATACTGTTGAGCATCTGGCCGATGCAAAATTCGCTGTTGCAAGAACGCTTTCAAAAGATGGCGTGCTTGTCCTTAATGCTGATGATCATTATGTAGTTTCAAACGGTCTGCGATCATCAAATAATCTCTGTTGGTATTCACTTGATAAAAAAAATGATCAGATAGTTAAGGCGCGGCAAGACGGAAAGTTATGCTGCTGGATGGAAAACAGAATTATTCATTATTTTGACGGCAGTGAGGTGAGCCTGAAGATTGATGTGTCTGAAATTCCGATCACCATGAATGGGGCAGCGCAGTTTAACATCCATAATGCCATGGGGGTAATTTGTCTGACCAAAGCAATGGGGATTTCAAATAAGGCGATTATTGACGGGTTGACACATTTCCGATCTACGCCTGAGGATAACCCGGGGCGATGCAATGAATTTTTGGTAAAAGGTGCCCGTGTATTTGTTGATTTTGCCCATAATCCCCATTCCATAAACGCGATTTCAGATATGCTGAGCAATTTGCCGTCCCGCAGGAAGTTTTTGCTGATCGGTCAGGCCGGTGACAGATCAGATCAGGATATTATTGATCTGACCAGGGGGGCAATCCGTTTTAAACCCGATCAGGTTGTGACCATGGATATGGTTGCCTATTTAAGGGGACGGGAACCTGGTGAGGCAGCCTCTATCATCAAGGCTGAATGTATTAAAAATGGTATAGATGTATCTAAAATACATCATTTTCCATCCCCTTCTGAAGGAGCAAAATACATTATTGATCAATTAGAAGAAGGTGACCTTGCCTTGCTTCTGGCACTATCTGAGCGGGATAAAGTATTTGCCATGCTGAAAGAAGCGGGCGAATAGTTATCGGCAGGGTGCGAAGGTGGTTGATATAATATCCATGCTGTCAGAAACGGCTGCCCGCTTCATTCCGTCCGAATTATAGGCCATGGCGATTTCACCTTTTTTATTCACGGCTATAAGCCCGCCATCACCACCCAGTCTTTCCACTTCATCAAGCAGCCGCCAGAGGGCTTCTTCAAGGCTGTCTCCCGCCAGTTCATATCCATTGGCAGTGGTCAGTGCCCCACCGGCACGAATAAAATATTCGCCGGTTCCTGTACAGGATATGGCAATATCCTGATCTGCCCACGTACCGATCCCAATAATGGGTGTATCACCAACCCGGCCAGCTGGCTTTCCAAATACGCCGCCAGTGGAAGTGGCAGCGGCTAAATTTCCATGAATATCAAGTGCTACTGCACCTACTGTACCATGGAACATTTCGTAATTTTTGATGTCATCTTCTGTTACGCCTATGGGCAGAATATAGTAACTTTTTGGGTCTAAAACAGATTCAAATCCCTGTTCAGCGGCGAATTTGTTAGCGCCTTCTGCCGTTAACATGACACAAGGTGAATTTTCCAGTACGGCTTTTGCGACCCCGATGGGGCTAACCACATCCTTAATGGCGGAAACGGATCCGGCTCGGCGGGTATGGCCTTCCATGATGCTTGCATCCAGCTCTACCTGTCCCTCATTATTGGGGGCGGAGCCTTTTCCCGCTACATAAAGTCCTGAGCTTTCCAGATTTGCGACCATAATTTCCACAACATCAAGAGCAGATTCTCCGGATCTCAAAAGCCTTTCCCCTTCTGTGGCAAGCTCCGCAAGATGGGCTTCCACCACTGAATAATCTTCACCGGCTTTGGGTCCGGCACCGCCATGAAGAGCGAGGGCAAATTTATCAGACATAAAATATTTCCATATAATTCTGTTATGTCTGCATATAGGCTATAACTGTTGAATTGTCGAATAAAATTCGGCTCATTTAACTTTTTGCTTTTATTAATATATTATAGATTTTCCGTCCAAATTATTTGGTATTTTGATACCTGCAATCGCGGCAAGGGTTGGTGCAACATCGATAGTTCGTACTTTATCCTTCATTTTAATATCTCCCATCCCATAAAAAATTATTGGTACTGTACGGTCGTATAAATAAGGAGAGCCATGAACAACAGGAGCGGCATCAAAGAATGTATTTTCGTTAAATTGTACGACAATACCGTATCTTGCCGGGTGATAATTTCTTTGCCCGTCCCCCCAAAGCGGAAAGTCAGGTATTCGGCCATTGACCCATGATTTGCGAAATGCATCAATATAAGGATTTTTGCTTTCTTTTTTTCCATCAATTTCAAGCTGTGTTACGGCATCAAAAACAAAATCAAATTTCTCAATAACCTTCTCAAGCGAGAAAACCAGTTCTTCCTCTTTTAAGTTACTGTTTTTTGCATCTTCCTCAACGGCGTCCAGAAGGTCGTTAATTTGTTCACGGGATACTCGGGTGCCGCGATTAAACTTTGTTTGTTGATATTCTATTATATCTGGTGCGCCATGATCACCACTAATGGCAATTACGTAATTATCTTTTCCTATTCTCTCATCCAGAAAATTTAACAGTCCTCCCAAAGAACGGTCAATTCTGAGTAAAGCATCCAATATTTCCTGACTTCTTCCACCAAAAGCATGTCCTATATTATCGGTCGAATTTACTATGATTGCCAAATAGTCTGTGCTGTTATTCTGTCCCAGTTTTTCGCTAACAATTGTGCTTTTTGCTAATGCGAATAACGCTTCATCAGCAATTGGTGTGTTATAAAACCACTCGTTATATAGCTCTTCTTCAGTCGCTTCTGCAGTTTCGGGTTTTTCATTCACATATTGATGTGGGAAGGTGAAATTCTTTCCGAAATTCTCATAAGGGGATGCATCAGGTTCAGCGAGGGATCGATATTCATCTGGAATTTCATTATTCCATTCTTCGTTTTTAAATTTTCTTAGTTCGTTTTCATTAAAATCAGTTAGCCATTTTGGGTAGCAATCAGAATAGTAACTTGAAGTGACAAAGCGGCCCGTTGGTTGATCAAGCCAATAGCTGGCGTCACTATTTTTACCGCCATAAGCAATAGAGATGGTCTGTCCTGTTGATAGCGCGATAGCCTTAGATCTGGGGTTGTTCTCTTTTATCCAGTCGCTGATCGTCGGAACATATATATTCTTTGGTGATGCACTGGGACGATCTTTGTTGCCAGTTATCCATGAATTACTATCAGCTATTCCATCAATCCAGCCCCAGCCATTTTCACGTTCTATCCACCATTCATTTCCCGGGAATCCGTGATGGTTAGGGTACATTCCGGTACTCAGAGTTAAATGTCCAGGAAAGGAATTTGTAATGGCATGGTCAACCAGTCCATCTTTTATATAAATGCCATTTTCAAGCACACGTTTGAAGCCATATTTAAATGCAGGTCTGTACCATTTTATATAATCTGATTTGAACTGGTCCAGTGTAATTTGAACTATAAGTTTTTTTGAGCTTTCTTCACTATAACTGGTTAGCGAACAGAGGCTTAAACTAATAATGCCAGAAATTAAAATAATGTATTTTTTCATATTTTCAGCCGTTTTGTGGTTATTGATTAGCAACGGGCTGATTGAATAACGAACATTAATTCTTTTCAAGTAGTTTGCAGTGAACAATCGATATTATGCAGTGAAAGTTATGGCTATAGAGTGTGTTTCTTAAGGGCTGACTTTAAACGGGAAAGTCCGGCACGACTAATTTTTACTTTGTCGCCATTTTTCATTACCGCAATTGATGCGTGTTCCAACGCCTTAAGATGGCTTACATTTATTATTGCTGATCTGTGTATCTGGATAAAATCCTCTGCAGGAAGATTGTAATAAATTTCCTTCAAAGAAAGCCTAACATGGTATTTATGTTCATCCGTATGAATTCTGGCGCAATAGCCATCTGCTTCTATCCAGATAATTTCCTCAATTGATATCAGACTTGTCTTGCCTCTTTCTTTAACTTCGAGAACCTTAATATTTACTATGCCTTTTTCTTCGGATGAAGAAAGTAGATCAATATGTCTGTAGAATAGGACAAGCAGGGCTATAATAATGACATCAATAATGAGCCAGAAAATAAAAAAGAAAGGATATACGCCGTAGCGGGTTTCAGGAAAATTGAGGTAGGGACTAAAATTATTGCCGATAACGACAAACCAACCCAGATGAAACACCAGAAATAATACAAGTAGAAGATAATTTATCCAATTTCGACTAAAATAATTCTTTCCGTAATAGTATTTTCTATAAAAAGCAAAAATGACGAGTGGTAACCAAATTATTAGCTGCCAGATTAGTACATTAGAAAACTCAACCAGCTTTCGTGCACTTTCAATCCGCCAATAAATAGCGGAAGCCATCAGTACTGCAATAGCCAGTAATATCCATATTTCAGCGTATATTTTCTTTAATAGGTTCATTATCTTTTTTACCATATTGAAATATAAAGATAATTACATAGGCAGGCGGCTTAGGTGCGATATAAATTATAATCTTGATAATTCAACCAATTTCATAACCGACTTAAGATTACGCGTTGTTGCCTTAGTTTTCAATTTATTCTCAATAAATAGATTGGACAGTTTTGTTTTTCCATAACCATTTGGACAATGAAGATAAATGGCACGATTGCCAAATATCAGCTTTTCTGGTTCTTTAACATAGTCCAGCAATTTTTCTTTTAAGGCTTTATCAGGGTTCTGATCGAGAAATGTAATTAAAATTTTTGTACCGTCCTGTTCAGGATCAAATTCTTTAAAAGGTAACTCCTCTAAAACCTTGCAAAATTCCAGAGCATTTCTGACATCAACATGAACTGAAAAATTATATTGTGTCTCAATGGCCTGCTCAATCTGATTTTTAATTTGGTCTGGATCTTTTAAAGTATGATTGAATATTACATTTCCGCTTTGGATATAGGTCGTGACATTTTGTGCTCCCTTACTTTCATAAAGGGTTTTCAGATCAGTCATTTTTATACTTTTCTGACCCGAAACATTTATACCACGCAATATAGAAATAAATTTATCCATTTTGCGGTGCTATGACCTTCCCATCTCTGATGAAAATTTTGCGTTTGGAATGTTTAATGCAACTTTTTAACGCTGAAGACAGGCTATCTTTTAACAGGGGAAAATTTCCGGTTTCAATAAGAGGTCTCAGTCGGTCATTAAGAAACACCATTCTAAGCTCATGACGCGGTTTTGCATAGGAGATAAAACAGGGAATACCTTTCATAATATATCCACATAATGTTTCTATGAAAATCAGATCTTCAACAACGGCTTTACGACCAATAATTTCGAAATTAAGAGCAATTTTCCCTTCATATCCAGGGGGAATATTGTCATATTCTCTTTTAATCAGAACGCCACTTTTGTCTGGTCTCCAGTCCTCACCAAGCAGCGGCAAAAAGCGCCACATGCAGAACCACTCCCGGCAGGTTTTTGGGCGGGTCTGATAGATGCTGCATCCGCCAGTTTTATTTAAATGCCTGCATTTGACGCCGGGTAGCTTAACCAGCTCCGGGTCTTGGATAATTAATTCAACACAGCAAGCTGTACAGTTGCCACACTCTCTGTCTTTTACGAGTAATTCAGTGTCCACTTTTCTTGCCCTCTGCCTAGGGTTCAATTACTGCAGTCGTTTCAATTTCAATCTTTGCCCTGTCTTCCATGAGTGCGGAAACTTCCACACAGGCCATGGCGGGAAAATTTTTACCTATTACCTCGCGGTATATAGCCCCTATTTCTTTTAAATTATCAAGATATTCCTGTTTATCGGTAATATACCATGTCATACGGACAATATGTTCCGGTCCTGCGTTGTCTGTTTTTAGTACTGTGACTATATTTTCGAGCGTTTTGCGAAACTGATCCGTTAGTCTGTCGCTTTCAAATTCCTCATCTTCGTTCCAGCCGATCAGCCCGGCGATATAAATTGTCCTGCCACTTTTTACACTGACAGCGTTTGAATATCCTTTTGGTCTTGGCCATCCTTCCGGCAAAAGATGTTTCATTTATGAATTTTCCTTATGAGTTTGCAAAAGCTGTCGGGCAATGATAATTTTCTGTACTTCGGTTGCCCCTTCGTAAATACGAAGAGCCCTGATTTCACGGTATAATTCTTCAACCTTAACGCCGCTGACGACGCCCATACCGCCAAAAATCTGAACCG
Organism: Alphaproteobacteria bacterium; assembly: GCA_020446675.1. GTDB lineage: Bacteria > Pseudomonadota > Alphaproteobacteria > Sphingomonadales > Emcibacteraceae > Pseudemcibacter. Next base: position 22,958 of record JAGREE010000012.1, read on the forward strand.
CTTTGTCAATAACATTTTGTGCGGTTTCCGTTGCATGCATTTTTGCCATGGCCGCTTCACGGGTGACGCGTTGCTTCAATTTGTCGTGGGTCCAGGCAGCCCTGTAAATAAGCAGCGCACTAGTGTCTACATCAACGGCACTCTCGGCCAGCATGCCCTGCACCAATTGCAGGTTATGAAGTGGTGCACCAAAAAGATGACGGTGATTGGTACGCTCAACTGCTTCACTTAATGCCCGGCGAGCAAAGCCAAGTGCGGCGGCGCCAACGGTTGAGCGGAAAATATCAAGCGTTGCCATAGCAGCTTTGAAACCATCACCAGCCGTACCAAGCAGCTTTTCTTTTGAAATTTTACAATTTTTAAAGCTAATCGTTGCCAGTGGATGCGGGGCAATAACCTCAATGCGCTCTGTAATTTCAAGACCGGGCGTATCAGCATCAATGATCATTGCGGAAAGCCCCTTTGCCCCCGGTGCTTCCCCGGTGCGGACAAAAAGCACATAATAATCGGCAATGCCGCCATTGGAAATATATGTTTTAGCCCCGTTGATCAGATAATGATCCCCTTTATCCTCGGCTGTGGTCGTCATATTGGCGACATCAGACCCGCTTTCAAGCTCGGTGAGAGCGAAGGCGGCTATTTTTCTGCCACTTGCCACATCCGGCAGATAGTTCTTTTTAATATCATTCCTGCCAAACAGGGTTATTGTTCCACTGCCCAGCCCCTGCATGGCAAAAACAAAATCGGCCAGGCCATCATATCTTGCCAGTGTTTCACGGATCAGGCAAAGAGACCTGACATCAAATTCCTCAAATATGCCGCCATATTCTTTGGGGATTACATATTTTAGCCAACCACCTTTTGCCAGTTTGACAAGGATATCCCGGCATGCCTGATCAACGTTGTCATGATCTTGATGTTCGGTCAGGTTTTCCTGGCACCAGTTTTCGATTTTTGCTGCGAGGTCACGGTGGTGATCCTCAAAAAACGGCCATTCCAGATAGCTTTTATCAACAATAATTTTTGTCATTAATCGCCCTCGAAAACCGGTTTTTCTTTATTGACGAAGGCATGATAGGCACGTTCGAAATCTTTGGTCTGCATACAAATAGCCTGGGCCTGTGCTTCGGCCTCGATAGCCGTGTCTAGGCCCATATTCCATTCATGATTAAGCTGGTTTTTGGTTATACCATTAGCGAATGTGGGCCCACTGGCAATTTTACGTGCCATCTTCATTGCCGCATCCATAAGCTCATCCGGATCGGTAAGCTGATTGAAATAACCCCATCTTTCCCCTTCCTCACCAGACATGGTTCTCCCTAAAAATAAAAGCTCAGCTGCGCGGCCCTGCCCGATAATCCGCGGCAGGATGGCACAGGCCCCCATATCACATCCGGCAAGGCCTACTTTATTAAACAAAAAAGCGGTTTTAGAGTCCGGTGTTCCGATCCGAAGATCACTGGCCATTGGAATAATGGCCCCAGCACCAACAGATATACCATCAACAGCTGCGATGACCGGCTGGGGGCAGGCACGGATTGCTTTTACCAAATCTCCGGTCATCCGGGTAAAATCCAGCAGTTCCGTCATATTCATTTTTATCAGCGGGCCAATTATGTCATGAACATCGCCGCCGGATGAAAAATTACCCCCATTTGGACCAAAAATCACTATCTTGACATCCTTGACATAGCAAAGGGCGCGAAACAGGTCGCGAAGCTCGGCATAGCTCTCAAATGTGAGCGGATTTTTCCGATCAGGCCGGTTAAGGGTTATGGTTGCGATACCCTCTTCATAGGACCAGCAGAAATGTTCAGGTTTATAGGTTTCTGGGTTCATAAATCTGTCCTTGAGTTGCCGTCTATTACAATGGCCTGTCCGTTAATATTATCGCTTTTAGCCTGACATAATTTTATCACCAGATTTGCTATCTCCTCTGGCTCTACCAACCGCTTCTGGTTGGCGGCTTTCAATATGCCCGCTAATGCATCCTGCCTGTTTCGGCCGGTTTTTTCCATCACATTTATTATTGATTGTTCGACCATATCTGTATTTGTAAAGCCCGGGCAGATGGCATTGACGGTGACATTGGTTTTTGTAAGCTCAAGCGCCAGTGATTTTGTCAGCCCAACAACCCCGTGCTTAGCTGCGCTGTAGGCCGTGGTATAGGCGCACCCTTCTACCCCGGCTGTGCTGGCAATATTGATAATACGGCCATGATCGGTGTTCATAATGTCATTATATGCAGCACGTGTTGTCAGATACACACTGGTTAAATTCACCGCCAAAGTATTTTCCCAGTCTTTAAGCGATGTTTTGTTAAAAGGAGCCGCTTTGGCAGCACCGGCATTATTGACCAGGATGGATATGGGGGCTCTTTTAGAAGCATTTGCAAATGCCTGCTCTATGTTATTATTATCCGTTACATCAACCTGTTCTGCAAAAATCAATTTATTTTTCTTTGCTACCTGGTCCAGCCGGTCTTTGTTTCTGCCCATTATGGTCACGCGTGCTCCTTCAGCCAGCAATGCCATAGTGATTGCCAGGCCGATGCCAGTTGCCCCGCCGGTGACCACGGCATGCTTATCGGATAGTGACATAAAGACCCTTTCATAATATCATTACATGTAAGGTAAAAAGAGATGCGAGCTGGAGCAAGCAAATTATTCACAAGCCGTCAAATATGATATTATTTGCAAAATCAAATGATTCGTGGGAAAAATGATAAAAAGGGAGAATTCAGTAATGAGCACTATTTTAAATGATCTGGCCGACGGACTGTTGTCCGGCAACGTTAAAGTTGTTGATCTGACACAAATCTTGGGCCCGGATACGCCGATTATTCATCTGCCGGAAGAAATCGCCGTTAATTCACCACCATTTTCCATGCAGGAAATTTCCAAATATGATGAAAACGGCCCAGCCTGGTACTGGAATACAATTACACTGGGGGAACATACCGGCACCCATTTTGATGCGCCGATTCACTGGGTAAGCGGTAAGGATTATGCCAATGGTGGCACGGATACCATTCCCCCTCAAAATCTTGTTGGGCCTGCCTGTGTCATTGATTGTTCAGCGGAAGTGGCAGAAAATAATGACTATCTGCTTACTGCAGACGGCGTTAAAACGTGGGAAGAAAAGCATGGCGCTATTGCGGCTGGCTCATGGGTATTAATGCGTACTGACTGGCTGAAACTGGTGGGCCGCGATAATTTTCTGAATGCTGATGAAACGGGACCACATTCACCTGGTCCGTCAGCCTGCTGCATAGAATATCTGATTGAAAAGGATGTTCTGGGTTGGGGCGTGGAAACAGTTGGTACAGATGCCGGTCAGGCGGCAATGTTTGAAGTGCCGTTTCCGGCCCATTCAATGATGCATGGTGCCAATAAATACGGTCTTGCCAGCCTTACTAATCTCGATAAACTGCCAGCCACGGGATCAATTGTCATTGCCCCGCCCCTGAAGATTGAGAATGGTTCAGGAAGCCCGCTTCGCGTGCTGGCCCTGACGATGGCCTGATGGCGGAAAGGTCATTTAAAAAAGAAGTTGAAAAATTAAGACTCGGCGAAGGGGACGAATTTCGCGGTGAAGGCATCCTTGCGGTGACAAAAGGTCTTCTACAGGCGGGAGTATCCTATGTCGGCGGTTATCAGGGATCGCCCATTTCCCATCTGATGGATGTGCTTGCGGATGCAGAGGATATTATGAATGAACTGAACATTCATTTTGAAACCTCTGCCAGTGAAGCAACGGCGGCTGCGATGCTGGCAGCGTCCGTGAATTATCCACTACGCGGCGCGGTGACTTGGAAATCTACGGTCGGGACCAATGTGGCCAGTGATGCTCTTGCCAATGTGGCTTCAGGGGGTGTGACGGGTGGTGCGCTTGTCATTGTTGGCGAAGATTATGGTGAAGGATCCTCAATCATGCAGGAACGAAGCCATGCCTTTGCCATGAAATCACAAATGTGGCTGCTTGACCCGCGGCCAAACCTCACATCCATTGTGGAAGCTGTTGAAACGGGGTTTGAGCTTTCGGAAAGTTCAAACACCCCGGTTCTTCTTGAGCTTCGCATACGCGCCTGTCATGTTTATGGCCGTTTTAATGCCAAAAACAACAAACGTCCCGATTTTACATTGCAGGATGCGATGGAAAACCCCAACCGGGATACATCCCGGATAGTGCTGCCGCCGGCCAATTACCTGCATGAACACGAAAAACTGACCAAGCGGCTGCCAGCGGCTATTGACTTTATTAAAAAGCGAAAACTGAATGAACATTTGGGGGCGGAAAATGGTGATTTCGGGATTATCGTGCAGGGCGGGCTATATAACAGCCTTATCCGGGCAATGGAATTATTGGGTTTAAGCAACAGCTTCGGCGATACAAAGCTGCCGATATATGTGATGAATGTCACCTATCCGGTGATTGACAGTGAAATTCTTGATTTTACCAAAAATAAAAAGGCCGTGCTGCTGGTTGAGGAAGGACACCCGAATTATATCGAACAGGAACTGAATATGATCCTGCGTCATGCCGGAAGTGATGTGATACTTAATGGTAAGGACATGATCACGGATATTGGGGAATATACCAGTGACGTTATTAAAAAAGGCCTTGAAAAATTTGCGATTGGCGCAGGACTGTTAAAAGAAAAAACGAATTCTATGCCAAAATCGCCGCCCGTTGTTGTGCCGGATCGACCAGCGGGTTTTTGTACGGGTTGCCCGGAACGACCAATGTTTACGGCCATTCAGCTGGTGGAAAAAGACATCGGTCCTTTCCATGTCAGTGCGGATATCGGCTGTCATCTTTTTTCGATCCTGCCGCCGTTTAATATCGGCAATACCACAATGGGATACGGGCTTGGCTGGGCCGGGGCGTCGGCATTTAACAAGGATGCCGGAAAGCGGACCCTGTCCATTATGGGGGATGGTGGGTTTTGGCATAACGGCCTGACGAGTGGAGTAGGAAACGCGGTATTTAACCAAACCGACAATGTATTGATGATTGTTGATAATAACTATACGGCGGCGACCGGAGGGCAGGATATCCTCTCCTCAACAGGGGATCATGAAAAACGCAGCACCCAGCATGACATTGCTGAAGCAGTGCGCGGGGTCGGGGTAAAATGGGTTAAAACGGTGCGCACCTATGATCTGGTGGAAATGCATAAGACTCTTCTTGACGCCATGACGACAAAACTGCGCGGCCCAAAAGTGATTATTGCTAAAGGGGAATGTCAGCTTAACCGGCAACGGCGGGTTAAGCCTGAATTTAACCGCGCGGTACAGGCCGGGAAACGGGTGGAGCGGGACCGCTTTTATGTCGATAGTGATACCTGCACGGGTGATCATAGCTGTATTCGAATGTCCGGTTGCCCTTCATTAACGCTAAAGGAAAACCCGGATCCGCTTAAATCCGACCCGGTCGCTTATGTCGATAACAGCTGCGTTGGATGCGGCCATTGTGGAGAGGTCGCCCATGCGTCTGTGCTGTGTCCGTCCTTTTCAAAAGTGACGCTTGTTTATAACCCCTCCGGCTGGGATAAACTAAAAGCGGGCATTCGGGCATGGATTATCGGCAACTTCCAGCTTAGAGCTGAGAAGAAACGCCAGAAACGACTGGAAAAGGCGGGTCTGGTATGAGCAGAATTTCAATTGCTATAGCCGCCCTCGGCGGTCAGGGGGGCGGGGTTCTCAGCAACTGGATCGTTGAGCTTGCAGAGGCAAACGGTTATAGAGCCCAATATACCGCTATTGCCGGGGTTGCCCAGCGTACCGGTGCAACCATTTATGCCATTGAACTTTTTCCCGAAACTCTGATTGAAAAAGAAGGGCGGGAGCCTGTGCTGGCCCTTATGCCGGTGGCCGGGGATGTGGATATCTGTCTGGCATCCGAATTGATGGAAGCAGGGCGGGCGGTAAATCGCGGCATCGTTACCCCGGACAGAACCACGTTAATTGCTTCTGATCACCGGGTTTATGCAATTGGCGAGAAGGAACAGATGGGTGATGGCCGACTGGATAGTGCCCAGGTGAGAGAAGCAATTAAAAAGGCTTCAAAAAAACTTATCCTTTTTGATATGGACGCTGCCGTTCTGGAAACTTCGAGTGTTATTTCAAGTGTACTTTTCGGCGCGCTCGCCGGGTCGGGTGCGCTACCGTTTGAGAAAAAAGCGTATGAAGATACGATCCGAAAGTCGGGGCGGGCGATAGAATCCAATCTTGCGGGGTTCAATCTCGGCTATCAAAATGCCAGTGGGGCAGTTCAGCATAAAGAGCCGTCGTGCGCTAAAGAAATCTGTATAACTTCTTCTCCCCTAGCCAGCCGAATAGAAAAACTTCCGGCAGAGACAAAAGTCATAGCAACATATGGCGTTCATAGGCTTGTTGATTATCAGGATGCTGACTATGCCCACCTTTATCTTGATCGTCTTGAAATGTTTAGTGATGTAAAATTAAAATCTGAGGTGGCAAAATATCTTGCTCTATGGATGGGGTTTGAAGATGTGATCAGGGTTGCCGATTTAAAAACCCGGCATCAGAGAACAGAAATGATCGCTCATGAAATCCGCTCTTCTGAGGGTCAGATTTGGTATGGCCATGATTATTTCCATCCCCGGTTTGAGGAATTTACCGATATCCTGCCAGCGGGGTTGGGCCGGATGATGGTCGGGTCTACATTCATACGGAAAATTATGGCCCCATTATTTTCCAAAGGACGCATAATCAGGCCAAAAACCATATTTGGATATTTTATTTTAAGATTGGTCGCAAATTTAAGGTTCATGCGTCGGCGGACATTACGTTTTCAGACTGAGGATAAAAGAATTTCAGCATGGCTAGCGCTGGTTAAAAAACATGCCGATAAAAACGTTGAGCTGGCAATAGAAATAGCAAAATGCCCGCGTCTGATAAAGGGATATGGGGATACTCATGCGCGAGGTATAAACCGCTTTTCGCGCATTATGGCGGAGATTGAAAGAGATGAGAAAATCACGGCAGAAAAAATTGCAACATTGATTGATGCGGCACTTCTTGGGGAAAAAGGAACAGAATTTAGCAGTTTAATCGGGACAGAAGAGAAAGCAAATAATGACAGTAGGCAAGGTGAGTTTACATGGGCCGGATCATCCTGATTTTCGTCTTGATGAATATCCGCTTTATAATCTGAACAGAACATCGGCAACCTATACGGAGAATATGTCCTTAAAGCTGAAGAGGCTTCAGATGGATCAGCCGACATGGCGCATTTTGATGTTGCTTGATGATAAAAATCCGACCTCGGTTGGGGAGCTTTCAAGACGGTCAGTAACCAAAATTTCTACGATTACCCGTATCCTGATCCGTATGGAAAAAGATGATCTGGTTAAGAGAGTACCGTTTCCTGATGATAATCGGGTGATAGAGGTTTTTATCACGGACAAAGGAAAAAGAAGTATCCTTGAGCTTCGATCCCTAGCCGCTGAAATCTATGAGGAAGCATTTGACGGCATTGCCGATGAAGATATAGTATCTTTTACGCATATATTGATGAAGATTAGAAAAAACCTGAATAAAAGCAGTTGATTATGGCTAAAAGTGCTCACATTGACAGATTTACTTCTGATCGTCTTCCTGACCGGGCGACATGGCCCGAATTCATATTTGATGAAAATGTGCCGCCCTATCCGGTTATCCTGAATGCTGCCGAAGAACTGCTGAATAATGGATATGGGGACCGTCCCGCTATTTATATGGATGATATTGTCTGGAGTTATGATGATCTGAACTGTCATGCTAACAGGGTTGCAGCCGTGCTATGTGAAGATTACGGTTTAGTGCCTGGAAACAGGGTCATGCTGCGGGGTAATAACACACCGATGCTGGCAGCCCTCTGGTACGGGGTGCTGAAAGCTGGTGGCATTGTAATCACCACGATGACGATGCTCAGGCAAAAGGAAATAGACGGTATCATTGCTGTTGGTCAGCCTGACATTCTTATTATAGAAGATAATCTGCCGATTGATGTTTTTGAAAGTTGTCAGGGAAAAGCACAGAATGTCATATCCTATTCAGATATGGAAACGGCGATGAAGGAAAAATCCGGGCAGTTTGAGGCTGTCCAAACGGCATCTGATGATGTGGCGCTGCTGGCGTTCACGTCCGGGACAACGGGACTTCCGAAAGCGACCATGCATTTTCATCGTGATATTCTGGCAATGGCCGATAGTTTTGCAAAATATACGCTAAAACCATTACCGGAGGATGTTTTTTGCGGCTCTCCGCCACTGGCCTTTACTTTTGGCCTTGGAGGACTTCTTGTCTTTCCGGCCCGCTTTGGGGCGGCAGTTGTCTATTTTAAGGGGGCGGGCCCGGATATAATGCTTGATACAATTGAAAGATTTAAGGTGACGACCCTTTTTACGGCGCCAACGGCCTATAAGGTTCTTGCTGAACAGCTAGAAGGCCGTGATTTTTCAAGCCTTAAAACATGTGTTTCGGCGGGTGAGAATTTACCACTGCATATTTCCGATAAATTTTATCAGGCAACCGGAATTAGACTAATTGACGGGATTGGTGCAACTGAAATGATCCATGTTTTTATTTCGGCTTCCGGTGATGATATTCGTCCCGGATCAACCGGAAAACCGGTGCCGGGATATAAGGCCGAAATTTGGGACGATCAGAATAATCCGCTTAATGATGGTGAAGCAGGACGGCTTGCGATTAAAGGTCCGACTGGCTGCCGATATTTAAATGGAGACCGACAGCAGGCATATGTCATTAACGGCTGGAACGTAACGGGTGATATATTCAAACGTGATCAGGATGGCTACTACTGGTTTGTGGCCCGTGGCGATGATATTATCATTTCTGCCGGCTATAATATTGCCGCGCCGGAAGTGGAGCAGGGGGTCAATGCGCATGAAGCGGTTAAGGAATGTGCCGTTGTTGGGGTTAAGGACGAGGACCGCGGCATGATTGTGAAAGCATTTGTGGTTTTAAATGAGGGATATGAAGGAAATAAGGACCTAATTTCAGATATTCAAAATTTTGTCAAAGCCAATATTGCCCCTTATAAATATCCGCGCGCCATTGAATTTATTGATGCCCTCCCGAAATCGGCAACAGGTAAACTGCTCCGCAAGGATCTTAAAGATTAATCAACCGAAATTAATCAAGAGACCTTCTGGCATTATGCAGAAAACGGGTAAATTCTTTCATATGCTCAAGATCAATAGAATTTAGCGCCTCTTCAACCCAAAGGGCATTATTTGCGGCCATATCCTGAAATAGGCCATTCCCTTTTTTCGTAAGTTTGACCAATGAGCTTCTGCGGTCATCTTCTTTGGCTTCTTTTTTGATCAGACCGTCTTTCTGCATTCGGTCAAGAAGCCCGGTAATATTTCCTTTTGAAGCAATCAGACGTGCCGCCAATTCACCGATAGTAAGGCCGTCATTATTTTCTCTGGCCAGTTGGGAAAGCACATCAAAACGAGAAATATTCTGGCTGTAATTTTGTCTAAGCTTATCGTCAATAATCTGTTCCAGTTTGCTGGAATAACGAAGCAGCTCGATCCAGAGTTTAAGCGATTCTTTTTGTCGCTCTGTATAGTTTGATTTCGGCATTTACAATTTTCTCCCTGCAAGCACTATATCCGCAGTGAGAAAAGTTGCAAGCATGCAAATGTAGTTTACATGTAAGATAAATTTAGCTAGTCTGCTTCTGTAATACGGAGGCAAAATTATGAAAATTTCTATAATAGGCGGTGGGCCGGGTGGACTTTATTTTGCTCTTCTGACCAAAAAGGCGAAACCTGACTGGGATATTGAGGTTTTTGAACAAAACAGACCAGATGATACCTTTGGCTTTGGTGTGGTGTTTTCCGATGATACTTTGGATGAATTTTTAACCCGTGATCCAGAGTCATATGAATTGATCCGCAATGAATTTGCCTATTGGGATGATATTATTATCCGATATAAAGGCGAAGAAGTGCGCTGCGGCGGCAATGGCTTTGCCGGATGCTCCCGGCTTAATCTGCTTAAAATCCTGCAACGAAGATGTGAGAAGCTGGGGGTAAAACTAACATTTGGCAAACGGATCGATGTTGAAAAGCTTGAAACTGATTTTGCGTCTTCGGATATGATCCTTGCCTGTGACGGTATTGGCTCCGCCATTCGCACCTATTACAGCGATTATTTTAAACCCACAATTGTAAAAAAATCCAACCGTTTTACCTGGATGGGATCAACCAGAAAGGTTGAGGATTTTACCTATTTCTTCAAAGATACAGAACATGGTCCCATTTGCGCTCATACCTATCAGTATGAGGAAGGAACATCAACATGGGTATTTGAAATGTCCGATGATTGTTGGCAGAAGTGGCAGTTTGATGAATTTGACGAACAGGGGTCGGCTGATAAGCTGGAGAAAATTTTTGCCGAAGAACTGAATGGTCACAAGCTGATTATTAACCGGTCCATGTGGCGTCAGTTTCCAAGGATTTATTGTAAAAACTGGTATCACAAAAATATTGCCATTCTCGGTGATGCAAAAGCATCAGCCCATTTCTCAATCGGGTCCGGCACCAAGCTTGCCATGGAATGTGCCATTGCCCTTTCGGACGCCATGATCGAACATGGTGAATTGTCCATAGAGAATGCATTTAAGGCCTATGTTACTGAGCGTGAAACACCAGTACAGATTTTACAGCATAATGCTGATGTTTCCATGGCCTGGTTTGAACATATGGACCGGTCCTGGGATATGGACCTGATGCAGTTTGCCACAGTGGTCATGTGCCGGTCCAAATCAGTGACCTATGATAATCTGATATTGCGTGATCCGGATTTTGTCGAAAAAATAGATACAGCCTTTTATGAACGTTATTACCATGAAAGTGGTTATGATTACCGACACAGCCGACCAACCCCAATGTTCACGAAATTCAAACTGGGTGATATGGAACTTCGAAACCGTGTTGTTATGTCCCCTATGGCGCAATATTCGGCGGATGAGCAGGGCAATGTTACCGACTGGCATTTCAATCACTACGGTGGATGCGCAAAGGGGGGCATGGGGCTTATGTATGTGGAAATGACCTGCCCGTCGCCGGAAGCAAGGATTACCCTTGGCTGCCCGGGACTCTGGACCGATAAACACGAAGCGGGCTGGAAACGCATTGTTGATTTTGTTCACGAAAATACGCATACAAAAATCTGTATGCAGCTCGGTCATGCCGGGCGTAAAGGATCAACGCAGTTGGGCTGGCAAAATGCCGATCATCCTATGAAGGATAAGGATAAAAACTGGCTACTTAAATCGGCATCGGCCGTACCCTATTTCAAGGACATATCCCAGACACCAAAAGCTATTGACCGTGCGGATATGGATAAAATTATTGCCGATTTCCGCCAGGCAACAATAAGGGCGGATCGTGCCGGTTTTGATATGATTGAAATGCATGCAGCACATGGATATCTGCTTGCGTCTTTCTTATCGCCTCTGACCAATATCCGTAATGACGAATATGGCGGTTCCATCGAAAACAGGTGCCGTTTCCCGCTTGAAGTGTTTAAGGCGATGAGGGACGTATGGTCGAAAGATAAGCCGATGTCGGTAAGAATTTCAGCTTGTGACTGGGCGGAAGGCGGAATTACCGAAGAGGATACATTTTATATTGCCAATGCCTTTAAAGATGCGGGTGTGGATCTGATTGACGTATCTGCCGGGCAAACGGTGCCGGACCAGAAACCCGTTTATGGTCGTATGTTCCAGATCGGCTTTGCTGAAGCCATCCGCAATGTCCCGAGGGTTGCCACAATGGCTGTTGGCAACATCACAGATCCGGCACAGGTCAATACTATTATCCATACAAGGCGGGCTGATCTTGTGGCCCTTGGACGACCGCATCTTTGGAACCCATATTTCACCCGTGAAGCTGCCGCCTGGTACGGCGTACCGCTTGATGAAGGAGATTGGGAAAAACAATATCTTTCTGGTAAAGCACAGGCCTATAGCTTAAAAGGAAAGGCACGGGCACAACAACTGGAATGGCAGCAAAAAGCCAAGCCAAGCCGCCATAAATAACAGCCAGAAGGTAAAGGATCAGGGGACATGGCCACTTTTAAAGTAACACGTAAAATTCGTTTTGGGCAGACAGATGCAGCGGGTATTACATATTATCCGCGACTGGTTGAAATGATTAATGACATTGTTGAGGATTTTTTCGCTGACGTGGTTAAATTTAGCTACAAGGAAATGATCGTCGAAACAGATTATGGTGTTCCGACCGTTAATCTAAACGTTACATTCAAACGCCCTGCCGAACTGGAAGATTATGTTGACTGGTATTTGAATGTAACCAAAATCGGCCGTTCGTCCTTTACCGTTGAGATTGAGGCGAAAGTCGGGGAAACGGACATTCTTAGCGCTATTGTGACTCTGGCCTATATTAAAGGAAAAGGCGCCATTATGAAAAGCCATCCGCTTCCTACCCATGTGAAAAATATTATGAAAGATTATATGAAATAGAGGTCTGAATAAGTGAGCGTCGTTTCCACTGAAATAAACAATGAAATAGCGGTGATCACCATTGATAACCCGCCTGTAAACGCGCTTTCTCATGCGGTTCGGGAGGGCGTTTCGCGTGCTTTGCAGGATGTGGGTGCCAAGGATGGTGTCAGGGCAATAATCTTATGCTGCGCCGGGCGCACATTTTGTGCCGGCGCTGATATTTCAGAATTTGGAAAACCACCCAAATCTCCAACGCTCCCTGAACTGATGGAGCAAATGGATCACATTACCATTCCACTTATCGCCGCCATTCATGGCACGGCCCTTGGTGGCGGGTTTGAACTGGCTCTATGCTGCCATTACCGCATTTTGGAGGCTGCGGCAAAAGTTGGTCTGCCGGAAGTCAATCTGGGTCTAATTCCGGGTGCCGGCGGGACACAACGGCTGCCCCGTTTAATTGGCGTCTCGCAGGCTCTGGACATGATTATAAGCGGTAAGCCGGTTTCAGCAGAAAAGGCATTGTCGCTTAAAATTGCGGACCGGATCAGCCAAAATACCCTTGAACAGGATGCCTTGGCATTTGCCGAAGAAATTATAAAGGATTATCGCCCGATCAGGAGAATAAGTGCGCTTGACGTTAAAGCGGATCCAATATTTTTTGAAAATTTTGGCAAAAAAATTGCCTCTAAAACCCGCGGGTTTCTTGCGCCCATTGCAGCAATAGAAGCGGTAAAGGCAGCCACCACCCAATCTTTTGAAGAAGGATTAAAGGTTGAACGGACAGAGTTTATAAAACTGGTAGAAGGCCCGCAGTCAAAAGCCCAGCGGCATTTGTTTTTTGCAGAGCGGGAGGCGGCAAAAGTTCCCGGCATTGATAAAAACACTGCCGTCCTTGATATTCGGCAGGTTGCTATAATCGGTGGCGGTATTATGGGCTGTGGAATTGCTGTTAATTTTTTAAATAAATTGCTTCCTGTCACTTTATTGGAAATCTCACCCGAGGCATGTGAAACGGCGCGGCAGAAGATAACGGAAATATATGGTTCATCCGTCAAAAAGGGTCGCATTACTGAAGATCAGAAAGACAAAATGCTGGCCCAGCTTACCCTTACCTGCGCGTATCATGATATTTCAGATGCTGACCTTGTAATTGAAGCCGTGTTTGAAAATATGGATGTCAAAAAACAGGTTTTTGAGAAACTGGATAGTGTGGCGAAACCAACTGCGATACTGGCAACGAATACCTCCTTTCTTGACCTTAATGAAATGGCCAGCGCGATATCACGGCCACAGAATGTTATTGGGCTTCATTTCTTTAGTCCGGCCCATATAATGCCGCTGCTGGAAATTATCAGAACCGATCATACGTCGGATGAAGTTCTGGCAACGGCCCTTAAATTGGCAAAAATGATCGGGAAAACGGCAGTTGTTTCCGGGGTATGCTACGGTTTTATCGCCAACCGCATGTCCTCCTGTTATGGTCGGGAGGCAGGACTTCTTCTGCTTGAAGGCGCGGGTGTTGAACAGGTTGACCGCGTGCTTTATGACTTTGGCATGCCGATGGGTATGTTTACAATGCTTGATATGGCCGGTATTGATATTGGGGTGATGGCCCGTGAAAATATTAGTCCTGAGAACTATGATCAAAGGGCTTTCGCCATTCATGCGGCACTCGTCAAGGCTGGGTATAAAGGACAAAAAACCGGTGCGGGATTTTATACTTATGACGGGCAGCAAAAAACTGCAAACCCGATGGTAAATGAGCTGGCACAAAAATTTGCGGAGGAGTTTCAAATCATCCGCCGCCCCATCAGTGATCAAGAAATAGAGGAACGCTGTATCTTTGCTTTGATTAATGAAGGATATAAAATTGTTGAAGAAGGTATTGCTTTAAGGGCAAGCGATGTTGATGTGGTTTTTACGGCCGCGTTCGGCTTTCCGCGTTATAGGGGCGGACCACTTTTTTATGCTGAGCAAATCGGATTTGATTATGTGGTCCGTAAAATAAATGAATTTGCCAAAACGCATGGTGACAGATGGTGGAGGCCATCGAAACTTTTGATCAATATGGCCGCAAAATAGCAGGTGATGAAATGACAGAAAATAAAGACAAATATGTTGCAGAAAATAAACCGGCGCTTGTCAGTCTTGAAGCAGGCAAGAAATATGCATGGTGCACCTGTAAGCTCAGCAAAACACAGCCATTTTGTGATGGTTCCCACAAAGTGACAGACAAAAGGCCGATGGTTTTTACAGCGGATAAGAATGAGGATGTACTCCTCTGTGTCTGTAAGGCGACACAGTCCGGTCCCTATTGCGATGGATCCCACAATAACCTTGAAGATGTTTATGCCGAAGCCACGCCCGAAGAAGTGGAAAGCATGAAAGATTCCCTTTTTATCGAGCGCGAAAACGGTAAAGCGCTCATTGACGGTGGCGCCTATGTTCTAACACCACAGGCGGACAATGATAAAATCGTAGGAAATTTAAGATATCAGCCGGTTATTTCAGAAGAGGACGGGGCAACGAAACTGAGCCTTCATAAATTATCTCTATCGCCCGGGACAACACCATGGCTTGAATATAAAGGCGTTGATACGGTTCTTTATTTTGTTGACGGTAAGGGCAAAATTGATATCGCGGGACGGGAATTTGATGTGGCGGGTGAGGCCGGAATTTATGTCAGGCCCGGTGAAGCATTCCGCATTATGACGGAAGGTGACATGACGGTTTATGCAACCGCCTGCCCTATGCTCAGTGACCTTATCGTTTCGGAAAAAAATCAAAGTGAATTTCAAGCCGATCATCCGGAACGCTATGTGGCATTTGATCTGGCGACCGCCAACGTCATGGCCAACCGCTTTTATCAGGAACTGGTTGATAAAAAAGTGGGATCAAACGAAGTTACACAGTTTATCGGTCAGATTCCAAAATCCCGCGCGGCAATGCATCGCCATCTTTATGAAGAAGCGATTGTAATCCTCTCCGGCTTTGGCCGAATGTGGACTGGCACAAAATGGGCGACGGTTGAATGCGGCGATGTATTGTTTCTGCCGCATCGTCAGGGTCATTCCCTTGAATGTACGGCAGATGACGGCATGCTTCTCATGGGTGTTTTTTACCCCTCTGGCAGTCCGGCAATAAATTATTAGGGTATATGATGAAAACAATGGAAGACTATCGGGATCATTTTCCGATTTTTAAACACAAAGTTTATATCAACAGTTGTTCTTATGCCGCTCTCTCGAATGAGGTTGAAGCGGCTTTTCTGCGCTATCTGAAAGACCGGCATGAACTAGGGGCGGATTGGGTCAACTGGTGTGAGCGACTTGAAAAAGTCAGGACTTTATTTGCAAAGCTGCTTACTGCCAAGGTCGATGAAATTGCAGTAACCGCATCAGCATCGGCTTCTTTAAGCGCGGTATCGAGCAGTCTTGATTTTTCATCTCCCCGAAAAAAAATTGTCACCACTGACCTCGCCTTTCCAACCGAGGCCCATGCCTGGCATGCGCTAAAGAAAAATGGTGCCGAAGTCGTCCATGTCAAGGAAAAGGATGGCATGATTGATATGGCCGAGCTTGATAGACTGGTTGATGATAAAACTCTGCTGGTGGCCGTGCCTCTTGTCTGTTACCGGAACGGGGCTCTGGCTGACATTCCCAAAATTCGTGATATTGCCCGTAAAAATGGCGCGATGATTTTGGTCGATGCTTATCAGGGTGTTGGTGCCGTACCGATCAATGCCACAGAGTGGGGTGTTGATTTTATTGTCGGTGGATCCCTAAAATACTTGCTTTCTACCGCAGGTGTAGGATTTCTTTATGTTCGTGAAGGCCTGATCAGTCAATCAAACCCGACCCAGACGGGCTGGTTCGCACAGGAAGATATCCATGCCATGCTGATCCATGATAATATCCCCGCAAACTCAGCTAGGCGATTTGAACAGGGTACGCCGGCAGTGCCCAACCTTTATGCCGCTGAAGCCGGTCTTAAACTGATCCTTGAAGTTGGCGTTGAAAAAATCCGAAAATATGTCGCTGTCCTAAATGAGCATCTCAAGCAAGGTGTATTGAAAATTGGCGGCAAGCTGATGTCACCTGCTGATCCGGATCAGCACGGTGCCATGATCACTGTTGCCTCAACTGATCAATATGCTCTGGTTGCCAGACTGGCTGAACGGAATATTGTTGCGTCCTGCCGGGACGGGAATTTGCGACTTTCAGCGCATTTTTATAATAACATTCAGGATATTGATGTGGTTTTAAAGGCGCTGGAGGACAACAAAAACCTACTGGCATAAAGCAAAAACATTTTGTTATTCGAAAAAACTTGGCTTCGATAAATATAAATGTTACTCTCTGGTAACTTTTATATTTTGAGGTGAGGAATGACGACAAACGGCAAGGCAAATGGGCCCGCAAAAAAAATATCCAAAGCAGATCTTGATAATTTAAAACTGCTTGAGAAAAAAGTCCTCTGGCTGGCAAGCTATATGATCCACAATGCCAATCATCTTCGTCCGTCTCGGGATGGGCTAAAGGTCGGGGGGCATCAAGCGTCAAGTGCTTCACTGGCAACGATAATGACCGCTTTATATTTTCATATTTTGAAGCCTAATGACCGGGTTGCTGTGAAACCGCATGCATCTCCCATTATGCATGCAATCATGTATCTGATGGACCGTCAGACGCTGCCTAAAATGCAAAATTTTAGAGGGTTTGGAGGAGCACAGTCCTATCCCTCAATGACGAAAGATACGACAGATGTTGATTTCTCGACTGGATCAGTCGGGATGGGGGTGGCCGCTACATTATTTAATTCCCTGACCCAGGATTATATGGTTGATCACGGTTGGCATGATGAAAAGGCGATGGGCCGGATGATCGCCCTTGCCGGTGATGCCGAATTTGACGAAGGCAATATATTTGAAAGCCTGCTGGAAGGGTGGAAACATCAGGTCAGAAATCTGTGGTGGGTTATTGATTATAACCGTCAAAGCCTTGACGGGGTGGTTGATGATGCGCTTTTCGGTCGTATCAGTGGTGTTTTTGATAGTCTGGGATGGAATGTTTCCACATTAAAATATGGAAAGAAACTGCTCAAAGCACAGGAAGGGCCAGCGGGCGAAGCAATCCTGAATTGGATTGATAATTGTCCGAACCAGCTTTATTCAGCATTAACCTATCAGGGGGGTGCCGAATGGCGAAAACAGTTGTCTGAAGAACTTAAAGGCACAAGCAAACTTGGTGAATTTTTGGACAGTTACAGTGACCCTGAGCTAGCCGAAGTCATGACCAATCTTGGTGGTCATGATCTTGAAACCCTGTCTGAAGCATTCAATCAGGCCGAAAGTGATCAGCCACAGTGCTTTATTGCCTATACGGTTAAAGGTCATGGCTTACCGCTTGCTGGTCACAAGGATAACCATGCCGGGCTGATGAGTGTCGGGCAGATGGCACAATTTCAAAAAGACCAGAAAGTTCCTGAAGGTGCGGAATGGGATAAATTTGGAGGACTTGAAAAGCACGCGGAAAAATTACAGCATTTTATTGATAAAAGTGCCTATCAGCAGCGTAAAAAAGCAATTAAAAAGGCAGCTGCTATCCGCATTCCGGAAATTCCTGCGCCGACTGATGACTATCAGTCCACCCAGGAAGCATTTGGTAAAATCATGTTTGAACTTGCCAAGGGAGACAGTGAGCTTGCAGACAGAATTATTACGACCAGCCCTGATGTGACGTCATCAACCAACCTAGGGCCGTGGGTGAACCGCAGAAACCTTTATGCTCGCGAAGATGTTGCCGATATTTTCAAGGATAAGAGAATTCCCAGCGCCCAGATTTGGCGAAAAGGACCTTCGGGTCAGCATATGGAGCTTGGGATTGCCGAAAATAATCTTTTCTCACTGCTAGGACAATTGGGACTTGCCCATCATCATTTCGGGGAACGACTTTTCCCGGTGGGAACACTTTATGACCCGTTCATTGCCCGGGGACTTGATGCCCTAAACTATGCGGCTTATCAGGGCGCACGCTTCATGCTTGTTGCGACCCCATCCGGGGTTACGCTTGGGCCGGAAGGCGGAGCTCATCAGTCCATTGGTACGCCACTGATTGGCCTTGCCCAGCCGGGGCTGACGTCAGTTGAACCGTCTTATGCAGACGAACTTGCGGTTCTGATGAAATGGGCGTTTGAAACCATGCAGGATGAGGAAGGATCATCAGTTTATCTGCGTCTTTCAACCCGAAAAATTGATCAGCTTCCCCGCAAGCTTTCAGAGGAAGATAAGGATAATATTGTTAAAGGCGCTTATTGGCTTAGAAAACCAACTAGAGGGACCACAAGAGCCATAATTTATGCTGGTGCCATTGCGCCTGAAGTCATGGGCGCTGTGCAGGACCTGCAGCACGAGAATAAGGATATGGCCGTTCTTGCCGTTACATCATCAGATATTCTTTATCGTGACTGGGCAGCATCGCGCCGAAGCAGTGCCATAAATAAAATTCAGAAAACTTCACATATAGAGAATTTGATGTCTAATCTGGCAAGAGACTGCGTCGTGGTTTCCGTTTGTGATGGCCATCCGCTTAATCTTTCGTGGTTAGGCAGTATTCATGGAAACCCTGTTGTACCGCTTGGTGTTGAAGCCTTTGGTCAGACAGGAGATCTCCCTGATTTATATGAACATTTCATGATTGATAGTGCGGCTATTGTAGCGGCTTATGGCAGACTGAAAAGGAATTAATCCTGATCGCTTTCAGTACATTACTGAATTCATATTGCCCCATTTCCGTTTTTGTGGTTTTTTAACAAAACTGAGGATGGAGTAATTTATGAAAGCCGTTTTGTTCGAGGAATTCGGTAAAGAACCAGAGATCAAACAGGTGCCTGATCCTGTACCTGTTGATCATGGTGTTGTTGTCAGGGTTATGGCAACAGGACTTTGCCGGAGCGACTGGCATGGATGGATCGGTCACGATCCTGACATCAGATTACCCCATGTGCCAGGCCATGAACTTGCCGGTATAATTGAAGCGGTGGGCAAAGATGTCAAAAACTGGAAAGTCGACGACAGGGTAACAGTGCCATTTGTTGGTGGCTGTGGCCATTGTCCGGAATGCCAAAGCGGCAATCAGCAGGTCTGCGATAATCAGTTCCAGCCCGGCTTTACACACTGGGGATCTTTCGCTCAATATGTCGGCATACATTATGCAGACATTAATCTTGTAAGGGTGCCTGAATCTATGGATTTTGTTACAGCGGCCAGTCTGGGATGCCGGTTTGTAACGTCTTACAGGGCTGTTGTCGACCAGGGAAAGGTTGAAAGAGGTCAATGGGTTGCGGTTCATGGCTGTGGCGGCGTGGGGCTGTCAGCCATCATGATTGCCAAGGCCTATGGGGCCAAAGTCATTGCTATTGATATTGATGATGAAAAACTGAAATTTGCCAGCACTATAGGCGCGGATTTTACCATTAACGGTTTACAGGAAAATGTGCCGGAAGCAGTTCGCAAAATTTCAAAGCGCGGGGCGCATATTTCTATAGATGCGCTTGGTAATCCGGTCACTTGTGAAAATTCAATCAGATCGCTTAAGAAACGAGGAAAGCATATTCAGGTCGGCCTTCTGGTTGCAGATCAGAGTAAACCGGGGCTTCCGATGGATATCGTCGTGGCAAATGAGCTGGAAATAATTGGCAGCCACGGCATTCAGGCATATCGTTATCCGGAACTCATCGGCATGATTGAAAATGGTGCACTTTCCCCTGAAAAACTGATTGGCCAAACCATTTCGCTGGAGCAGTCGATTGAAGCGCTGATGAATATGGACAGCTTTGAAGGAACAGGGGTCACTGTAATCCGTTTTTAAATGGGTATTTTTATTCTGCAGTGACCGTTATCGTTTCTTTCTGATGTTTGGCGGGTCTCAACATATTTAAGGCCGCAACCACAACCATCCACAGTCCACCGAGAAGCCCAATGCCCGAGACAGAGAATATCAGAAGCATAGGCATGATGGCTTCCGAGCGTTCATAAAAATCGTTCCATTCTTTAAACGCTTCCATGGAACCAGCGACCATCAAGGCCCCCAAGAATAGAACAAGTGAAACATTGCTGATCCAATAACCGGATGATGCCCATTTTTTTGACCATCCGCTAAATTCTGTTCCTTTTAGCTCTTCAACTATCAGAAATACTGACCCCATAAGGATCATTGTATTAATGCCAATGGTTGTTCCCATAGCATGAGCAACAGTAATATGAGTGCCATGCGAAAACAGATTAAAGGCCGGTATTGAAATGAGAATCGCTAAAATGAGGTTTAAGAATACCCAGATGTCAGCTGCAAAAATAAAGCGATATGACTGGCGATGTGTGAATTTCTGATCTGGCGTTAGGGATTGCCGCCATTTCCAGATAATGTCCCCAAGGATTATAAGTTCCGCCATACTGACGGCATAACCAAGCATTCTTATCCATGTGGCTGCAGGCACTGCATAAACATGGTGTGACCAGCCAACCATAAGTGCAACAAAGCTAAGAATATAAAGCAGGAAAGCTTCATTGGAATGGGCCATTTTCCGATCACCGCTGATATGTTCCATCACAAACATGGCTGTGCCGTAAACCAGCATATTCCAGGACCCGACAAGAGCACCATAGGATTTCCACTGAATGGTTGTTTCGCGGATAATATTTTCATTAAAAAACGGGATGAGATAAAGATGAGCTTCAGTAAAAGTAATCAGAAAAAATATGATCCCGGTCATCCACATCCAGTAATATACCGGCCATGGTCCTTTTTCTTTTTTCATAGTAAAAAGGATATTAATGCCAAACATAATCCATGTGGCAAAGATTGGTGTTGATAATACCGGTGGGTAAGCCCAATATTCACGACCGCCAAACTTCCCTAAAATATAGGCAATCAAAATTGCGATGCCTGTTATGACAAACACCCAGAAATGAAGCGGCATGGATTTTGGCCAAACCAGGCTCAACCCTCTGTATTTTGGAAGATAATGATATATGCCGCCAATAGCGGCAAGAAAAATCCAGGCAACAGCCAGACTGACATGAATAGGCCGTAATTGATAAAATTCAAACCCGCTCAAAGTGTCAGGGTATAAATATTTAAAGGCCCCAAGCACGCCCATTAGAACACATCCGCCAAGCGACAAAAGGCCGAGAATAATAAAACACACACCGGAGCGATTATTAACGTTCATATTTGACTGTTCCATACCAGGTTATCTCTCCTTTTTTGGGATTATAATTACCGGCCTCACCGACATGCTTCAGATAGGCGATCAGATCATCAACGTCCTGCTGATTAAATCCGAAATTTGGCATTCGGTCAGTCCCCTCCTCAATAAACATGCGTGCATATTCGGGCCCGAGTTCGGGATTTGCCACGACATTTGTTAGGTCAGGCCCCATATAACCACCAAGGCCATATATCTGGTGACACGCCCAGCAGTTATTTTCACGAAATAATTTTTGTCCATGAAGGACATTTTCACTTACAGCCGTTTCCCCGTTAAGAGCGGTGCCGGAAGTGTAGATATTGGCAGAATAAAAAAAGAAAGAGACAAAAAGCGCCAAAAACAGTACACGGCGCCATGGTTGAGATTTATCCATTTTCGCTACCCCTGTTAATACATCCCTATATGTATATTTAAACTATACTGCAATTTAGGAGTATAAAGCGGTGTATTAAGGACTGGAATTGGGGGAAAATTAGAATTCCATTCTAGTATCCAATAGAATCATAAAAACGAATTCTGTTATTTATTTAATTGTCCCAATTTCAGGTCTTCATGCCCATCAATAACTGTCCATTAAATGAAATATTTTCAGGTTCATTTAAGCTGCAGGTGATACCAAAAGTTTAATTTGAATTATGGAGTGTTTATAATGCTTATCCGGGTGATTTTTTTCACGCTTGTGATCTGGCCATGTGTTTTGATGGCACAGCAGGCGGAAACCCCTGAATTTGAGATCATAGAAAATGATACACTGACCCTTCATGATGTGGTGAATGCTGCGATGGCAAGATCACCAGATCTTGGTGTTGTGAAGTCAAAAGAGGAAAATGCAAACGCCTTAAGAAGTCGTGCATCAAGTCTTTTTGCCGATACTCCGGAAATTTCATTAAAAATGCAAAATGACCGATTTATGTCCAATCAGGGCTTGCGTGAGTGGGAAAGTGCCCTCGAAATGCCGCTATGGATGCCGGGACAAAAATCAGCAAGCCGCCAGAAAGCCCGTATGTCAACCCAGGAGGCTAGAGCCTATCAAGATCTTGCCCTATTTAATGTAACAGGCCAGGTTCGTGAACAATTATGGCAAATAAAGATTGCCAGTGCCGCATTGGAACAGGCGCGGGCAAATCTGAAAATTGCCGAAGACCTGGACCGTGATATTCAAAAGAGGATTGAAGCAGGAAATTTACCGAGACAGGACGAACTTCTGAGTCAGAAAGAAGTGATGAGCCGCAAAATGGAATTGATTACAGCACAGGCTGAATTTATTCATGCTGGCAAAAGATATGAGAGCGTAACGGGCCTTACAGAATATCCGACATTTTTCGAGGAAGAAGTTGATCATAGCGAGGATAATGAGAATGCCCCGATAATAAGGCTTTATAATGCGAAAGTGGATTATCTTGATGCCGCTTATAATGAGCAGAGAAACAGCTGGAGCAGTGCTCCAAAATTATCAGTCGGCGTGAAGCGTGAAACGGCATCCTATACAGGTCAGAATATAAATTCGGTTGGTGTATCCGTTTTGGTGCCACTTGGTGCCGGAGCCCATATGAAATCAAAGCGATCAGAAGCCGCGCTTGCTTTGGCTGAAATGGAACGTGAGCGGGAACTGATCAAAAGGGAATATAGACTAGCCCTTCATGAAGCTGAACATGAACTGGAGGTCTGTGAAGCAGAGTTGCCTCTTTCAGCCACACATTTTGAATTGGCAAAAGAAAATCTGCGTTTAGGACAGAAAGCTTTTGATATGGGAGAAACAAATCTGTTCGATTTTTTGAAAATACAGGAACAGTATTTTTCCTCAGCAGCCGCAAATAAAAAAATTATCATCGAATGTAAGCGGGCGGTTGCCCGGCATAATCAGGTTAAGGGAGTATTATTGCCATGAAAATAATATTGAAGGTACTGATCAGTTTATTTTTATTGGGCAGCGTTGCCTTTGCTTCGGACGAGCAAATTAAAATAACGGCAGCACAAGTCGATAAGATGGGTATTGCAACTCAAAAAGTTGAAAAAATATCATCAGTCTGGAGCACAGGGTTTCCAGCACAAGTGGTTATACCAAATGCGCAAATAAGGGTTCTTAACCCTATGTTGCCGGGGCTTGTGAATATTCTTTATGTGGCTGAAGGTGATCACATTACAAAAGGGCAGAAACTGGCTGAAATTTCCAGTCCGGAATTTTTGAATGCGCAACAGGTTTATCTTGATGCTTTATTTACGAAACTTCAGATGTCCAGAAACCACCAGCGCAATATTGAACTTTTTAAAGAAGGAATTATTTCAGAGAAAAGTTATTTAAGTGGAGAGGCAGCTTATCAGGATGCAGAGGCTTCCGTATTCCGGGCACAGCAATCCCTTGAATTTTCCGGGCTTGATCCTGCTGATATAAAGACACTGGAAGACAGCAGGAAGATGCTGAAAAGTCTGATTATTCGTGCCCCTTTTGATGGTGTCGTTCTGAAACAAAATGCTAGAACAGGTGAACATATCAGTGAAGATATGTCAATTTATGAAGTGGGTCAGGTTGATCCGCTTTGGATTGAAATCCATGTGCCTATATTTATGAGAGAGTCCATTCAGACCGGGAACAGAATAACGATTGACGGTTCAGCGGTGGAAAGCAGAATCGTTACAATTGGCAAAATGGTTCATGAAGAAGATCAGGGAATAATTGTGAGGGGCGAGATTGCTTCCGGCCAATCAGAATTTATTCCCGGACAGCTGGTAAAAGCCAGGCTTGAGCAAAAAAATGATCAGGGGGAATTGTTCAGAATTCCGCCAGGTGCTGTAATCAGAAATGGTGATCAGGCAAGTATCTATGTAAGAAATCAGGAAGGGTTTTTAATAAAGCAGGCAACAATCATCGCCGATGAGGGTACTTCACTCGTTATTGAAGCGGATATGAAGCCCGACGATCAAATTGCCACCAAAGGCCTTGTTACGCTCAAAGGCATACTTGAAGGTCTGGGGAGCGAAGAATAATGCTTGATAAACTCATCCAATTTTCGCTCACTCAAAGGCTGATCGTTCTTCTTCTTGCCGTACTGGTTATTGCAGGCGGATGGGTTTCCTTTGGTGATACACCAATTGATGCTTTTCCTGATGTATCATCAACTCAGGTAAAAATAATCCTAAAGGCACCTGGGATGACACCAGAGGAAATAGAACAGCGGATCACGGCAATTATTGAAGTTGAAATGCTGGGAATTCCCAACCAGAGTATGCTGCGGTCGATTTCAAAATATGCCTTAACGGACATCACAATCGATTTTGAGGAAGGCACCGATATTTATTGGGCCCGCCAACAGGTTGCAGAACGACTGAACGCAATTATGGAAGATCTGCCTGCCGGCGTATCTGGCGGAATTGCACCAATGACAACCCCGCTTGGTGAGATGTTTATGTTTACCATCGACGGGGATGCTATGAGTCTTATGGAAAAAAGATCACTTCTTGACTGGGTGATCAGACCGGCTCTTCGCAGTGTTTCGGGTGTGGCCGATGTGAATGCCCTTGGCGGGTTGGTAAAGACATTTGAAATAACACCGGATAATTCAGCCCTTATTGCCCATAATATAACGACATCTGAGGTTATCAATGCAATCCGGGAAAACAATAAAAATGATGGAGCGGGACGCCTGAACGAAGGTGAAGAAGTTCTTCTTGTTCGCACCAGCGGCAGTATCACAGCAGTTTCTGATATAGAAAATATTATCGTCAGACAAAGTCTCACAGAACCTATTCGCGTAGGAGATATTGCAACCGTCAAAGTAGGGTCCATTACCCGTTATGGCGGCGTCACGGCCCGTGGTCAGGGTGAAGCTGTTGAAGGGCTCGTCCTCAGCTTGCGCGGCGCCAATGCGCAGGAGGTGGTCGAAGGTGTAAACGATAAATTAGCGGAAATTGAAAAAAGTTTGCCTGATGGAATATCCATTAATGTGTTTTACGACCGGGGAAAGCTGATTGATAAAGCCATTGGCTCTGTTTCCAAAGCACTCGGTGAAGCTATCGTTCTGGTATTGGTTCTTCTTCTTGTGTACCTTGGGGATATCAGGGTTGCTTTAACAGTTGCTCTTATTTTACCGCTGGCTGCTCTGGCAACCTTTATCTGGATGAAAGAATTTTCCATGTCAGCCAACCTGATGAGCCTGGGAGGCCTTGCAATCGCCATCGGTATTCTTGTAGATGCTGCCGTGGTTGTGGTTGAAAATATTGTGACCTATTTATCTGACGATAAGAAACATAAGCACCCAAGGCTGCATCTCATTTACCGTGCTGTTTCTGAGGTTTCTTCGCCGGTTACTTCAGGTATGCTGATTATTATTATTGTGTTCCTGCCGCTACTGTCTTTGCAGGGGCTGGAAGGAAAGTTATTTTCCCCTGTGGCACTGACGATTGTTTTTGCGCTGACATCGTCACTATTGTTGTCGCTGACAGTGATTCCCGTAATGGCTTCATATTTACCAAGGAAAATAAGTCATTCTGATACCTGGCTGGTCAGGTTTTTGCAGAAAAAATATGTGCCATTATTAAACTGGTCAATGGCCAATTCAAAAAAGATATTTATATCATCTGGAATTTTACTTGCCGTTGCCTTTCTTGTTTATATACAGGTGGGGAAAACCTTTATGCCGACCATGGATGAGGGCGATTTGATTATTCAGGTAGAAAAGCTTCCGTCTATCGGACTGGAGAAATCCATGGAAATTGATACCCGTATACAGCAGATTTTAATGGATAATATCCCTGAAATTGAGAGCATGGTTTCCAGGGTAGGCTCCGATGAAATTGGGCTTGACCCAATGGGACTTAATGAAACGGATGGCTTTCTTGTTTTAAAACCCCGTGATGAGTGGACAGTGGACAGCAAGGAAGAACTTATTGATAAAATTAATAAGGTACTGGCGGAAATTCCAGGAAATGCCTTTAATTTTACCCAACCCATTGAAATGCGCGTTTCTGAAATGCTGACCGGTGTTCGAGGGGATATAGCAATTAAGGTCTTTGGTGAAGACCAGAACCAGTTAAATGCCATCAGTGCAAAAATAATTGATATTTTGAAGAATATTGAAGGGGCCGATAACGTCTATAAACCGGCAAATGAAGGGGCACAGTATTTAAGGCTTCAGATCGATACAATGGCAGCCGGTCGATTGGGCATTTCAGTCAACGAAATTTCTGAACTTCTGAGAAGCCAGATTGAAGGTCTGAATGTCGGGCTGGTCTATGAAGGGGCGCGCCGTACCCCTATTATTATAAAGGGAGCGGAAGACGTCAGAAATTCCCCGGCAGATTTTGAAAATCTGCAGATAACTCTGCCTGAGGGGCGGAGAGTACCTCTATCAATGGTCGCTAAAATTGAACGTGTTGAAGGTCCGGTATCCATCAGACGCGAAAAAGGCTCCCGTATGGTGGTTGTCATTGCCAATGTGGAAAATCGGGATCTTGTAGGTTTTGTGGATGAAGCAAAGGACCTTACAGCGGCTAATATCGAACTCCCAAGCGGATATACACTTGAATGGGGGGGGCAGTTTGAAAACCAGCAAAGGGCTGCGGCAAGGCTTGCTATCGTTGTGCCGGTTGCTCTCGGGCTTATTTTTCTGCTTCTGTTCGTGACCTTTAAGTCTATACGTCAGGCACTTTTAGTATTAAGCAATATTCCCTTTGCCATGACCGGGGGCATTATTGCCCTTTGGGTGTCCGGTGAATATCTTTCTGTTCCGGCTTCAGTTGGGTTTATTGCTCTGCTTGGAATTGCGGTTCTCAACGGTGTGGTGATGGTGAGTTATTTTAATCAGCTATATGCACTTGGAAAGCCGATTGCAGAAGTCATTACAGAAGGAGCGATCAGAAGGTTGAGACCGGTTCTCATGACCGCCAGTATTGCGGCATTTGGTCTGGTGCCACTGTTATTTGCTACAGGGCCAGGGTCTGAAATTCAAAGACCATTGGCGATTGTTGTGATCGGCGGATTGGTTACATCAACATTGCTAACTCTGGTGCTTTTGCCAATTTTATATAGCCGATTGGGACATAATTATAATGGGGAGAAAAGCGCATGAAGCTATGTATGCTTTCACTTATAGTGCCGGACGCCATTGAAGATACAATCATTGACTGGCTTTTAGAGCAGGATGAAATTGATGGCTTTAACAGTCTGTCACTTTTTGGACATGGGTCTCACGAAAGTGTAATGTCCTTTTCAGAACGAGTGACAGGTAAAGCCAGCAAAAAAATGTTTCAATCCCATGTTACGGAACAGCAGGCAAATGATATACTGGCCCGGCTGAAGAAGGATTTTGCAAACGCTGATATTCATTATATGATCAGACCATTAATTGATGCGGGAAATTTATCAAACTATGAAACGAAGTAATTTAATTCATATTGTATTTTTGAGTTTTGCAATTTTTTGCTCTTTAGGGTGGGTTTCATTTACTGTTGCCCAGGAAGAACAATATGAATCCAATCATTTATCACGGGAAGAATTGGCAGAAATACTTAAAAGGGGCGATATACTGAGCCTTGAGCAAATTATCTCATTTATCCGCAAAGAAAAAGATGATCGAATGCTTGAAGTAGAACTGCTTAATTATGATGGCGTACTTATTTATCAGATTGAAATTCTAACGGCAAAAGGTGTTGTTGTGACTTATTATCTCGATGGTAAAACCGGTAAGGATGCTTCAAGTCTGCTGGAGGGATAGAATGCGATTACTGCTTGTTGAAGATGATCCAAAGCTCGGCCCGAGGTTGGCGGAGGATCTCCGGGGCAAGGGTTTTGCAGTCGATCTGGTTTCAACTGGTATAGATGCGGAATTTATGGGGGACGAAATTCCTTATGATGTTGTGATTCTTGATCTTGGGCTTCCTGATATCTCAGGCCTTGATGTTTTAAGAAATTGGCGACGTAATGGGAAAACACAAGCTGTGCTCATTTTGACGGCTCGTGATGACTGGCAGGAACGTGTTGATGGATTTCAGGCAGGGGCAGACGATTATCTTGGGAAACCGTTTCATTTTGAAGAACTGATAGAACGTGTAAATGCTTTGATCCGTCGTACCAATCATAAAGTCGGTACCAGCCTTGCGGCTGGTGGCATAAGTTTGGATGAACGAAAACAAACCGTTACGACAGAAATGGGTCAGGAATATCAACTGACAGGTACAGAATTCAGACTGCTTCGTTATATGATGATGCATCAGAATGAAATATTGTCCAAAACCCATTTGACCGAACATATCTATGATGATGTTTCAGATAAAGACAGTAATGTCATTGAAGTTTATATAAGGCGTTTACGTAAAATTCTTGGAGATGAATTGATTAAAACAAAAAGAGGACAGGGCTACGTTTTTGAGGAACGGTCATGAGCAGTTTAAAATCTCGTCTTAATCTGGGCGTTTTTTTTGTTTCCTTAATTTTTTTCAGCACGCTGATAGGTATAAATATTGTTTTTTTTAACAGGTTTGGTGAAGATTATGTTCAAACCCGTCTCCAACATGATATTGACGCGCTTCTGGCAAATTTGAAACCAGATGAAGAAGGAAATCTTATTCTAAATGAAGAGGCCCTAAATCCAATTTTTCTTCAGCCGTTCTCCGGCCATTATTTCCATATTGAAATGTCCCATAAGGAGTATTTGTCACGCTCACTGTGGGATCAGACAATGTCAGTATCGAAAATTGAAATTGGAAATACTGCTTTAAAACAAGAAAACGGGCCCAATGGGCAAAGGTTATTGATCCTTGAGGGTGGCTATCTGAAAGATGGGCAGTTAATACGAATAGCCGTTGCAGAGGATTTTACGCCAATCACAACCAGTTTGCGAACACTTACAATAGCCCTAGTAGTTTTAAACGGTGCCATTGTGCTACTTTTGATGCTGATCCAGCGTTTTATTGTCAACCGGGGAATGGCCCCCTTGCAGGCAACAACAGAGGAATTGGCACAAATCGGGTCAGGTGAAAAAAATTTCCTGAATGAAAAAGTACCGGAAGAAGTTTTGCCATTGGTTATGGAAATAAATAAATTGATGGTGATGGTTGATAACAGGGTTAAGCGGTCAAAAACAGCATTGGGTAATTTGGCACATGCCCTTAAAACGCCTCTGGCTTTAATTGAACAAAATGTATCCGGCGGTGATGATAAAATAAGACCCCAAGAAATTAAGGGTGCGACCAAGCAGATCAAACATCAACTGGATAGTGAGCTCAGACGGGCGAGAATTATCGGGTCTTCTGTCCATGGTCAGAAAATTGATCTTTCAGAATTAATCGGAACACTCATTACGACTTTCAAAAAAATATATCAGGATAAAAATATTGACTGCATATTGAATATTGATCCTGACGCTAAATTTATTGGTGACCGACATGATATGATGGAGCTTTTTGGAAACCTTCTTGATAATGCCTGTAAATGGTGTCGGCATGTGGTTTCTGTGAGCATCAGAAATTCTGATGGACTTGAAATTATCATTGAGGATGATGGTCCCGGCATTTCACAGGAAAAATACGAACAAATTGAAAATCGGGGAATTCGGCTTGATGAAGCGGGGGAAGGATATGGTCTTGGGCTATCAATTGTGCGTGAAATTATTGATTTGAATGAAGCTGACATAAAATATGCGCCATCGGAAGAACTGGGCGGATTAAAGGTCTTCATAAAAATGCCCAGGCAATAACTATTTTCGTTATATCATTGCTACAAGTTAACCTTTACAAACCAACTATTTTATAGTCCTATATGCAGTGTAAGAGTGGGGACTCGGAATAATATAACTTTCGAATATGAGGAGAAATCTTAGATGAGGATTAATAAAAAAATTGCAAATATATTATTTGCTTCAGCTGCTTTAACATCTGTATTTTCTACGTCGGCTATGGCACAGGGAAATCCGTATGAGCCGATAGAAGGAGAATGGATTACATTACCTGACGGGCGTCAATGGGGATCAACAAGCACCGTTTATTATGCTGGGAATGGTAATATCTGGGTTGCGGAGCGTTGCGGTGGCAATACGAACTGTCTGGATACGCCGGATATTGACCCGATTATGCTGGTCGATGTGGATGGTAATATCTTAAAAAGCTTCGGTAAGAACATGATCGTCTGGCCACATGGATTACATGTTGATCCGGATGGAAATCTATGGATTGCTGATGCCCGGGGTGATGAAAAACGTAAAAAAGGCCATCAGGTTCATAAATTCAGTCCTGACGGGAAACTGCTGATGTCAATCGGCACAGCCGGTGTGGCCGGTAAAGATAAATATATTTTTGATCAGCCTTGTGATGTTGCGGTAGCGGCGAACGGCGATATTTTTGTGGCCGATGGTCATGGTGCTGGTGGCAATAACCGCATTGTCAAATATAACAGCAAAGGTGAATATCTGATGGAATTTGGTGACACAGGTTCAGAGCGCGGCCTATTCCGTGAGCCACATGCGCTGGCAATCAGTTCAGATGGCAGGCTTTTTGTAGGCGACCGTCATAACGCCCGCGTTCAGATTTTTGATCTCGAAGGGCATCATATTGATCAATGGACCCAGTTTGGCCGCCCAAGTGGTATTTATATCGATAAAAATGATATGATGTATGTGGCAGACAGTGAATCAAATACTGGCTATCAGCGCAATCCTGGCTGGCAACGTGGCATCCGGATTGGTAGTGCAAATAATGGTTGGGTAACAGCCTTTATTCCTGATCCAAATCCAGGTTATGCCCGTGGAACAAGTGTAGCCGAAGGGGTGACAGCTGATGAAGCAGGAAATGTCTATGGTGCGGAAGTGGCACAAATGAGAATGCGTAAATATATTCCAAAAACATATCGCGGAACACCACCACCACCAAGAAGAAATTAATTTCTGGACTTATTAAAGGGAGCCTCCATATTATTTATATGGGGGCTTTTTTTTGTTAGGTACTTAAAATGGAAATTATCAGAAGCAGAAATTTTAAAGCGGATAAAGCCTGGGGGGCACGGGAAATTGCCAATATGGGTGGCATTACAACCCGACTTCACTGGACGGACGAGCCATATATCTGGCATATTAATGACGGTGAAGAGGTCTTTGCCGTATTGGACGGCACTGTTGAGATGAAATACCGTGAAAATGGACTTGAGAAGTCGGCTCTTTTGGAGGCAGGGGATATTTTTTATGCCGGTATCGGTACAGAGCATGTCGCCCATCCCAGAGGTGAGGCAAGAATTTTAGTGATCGAAAAAGAAGGCAGTGTCTGACGATGAAACTGAATGCTGAATTTGATCAGGTTGCGGTGGTAAGGCCCGAAGATTATAAATGGGTACCTTCACCTATGCCAGGTGTTGAAAGAATGATGCTTGACCGCATTGGTGATGAAGTGGCACGGGCAACCACAATTGTCCGCTATGCACCCAATAGTGAATTTTCAAGCCATGTTCATGGTGGTGGTGAAGAGTTCTTTGTCCTTGAAGGTGTTTTTTCAGACGAACATGATGATTATCCGGCAGGCAGTTATGTCAGAAATCCCATCGGTACTGCCCATACACCACGCATTGGGGCGGAGGGGGCGACAATTTTTGTCAAGCTTTGTCAGTTTGAAAAGGAAGACCAGCATCAGTTTAATATAAATACTAAAGAAGCAAACTGGTATCCCGGTTTGGTTCCGGGCTTGTCTGTAATGCCATTACATGAATATGGCACAGAACATGTGGCACTGGTAAAATGGGCACCAAACACACTGTTTAAGCCGCATCAGCATTGGGGTGGTGAAGAAATTCTGGTGCTTGAAGGTACATTTTATGATGAACATGGCACCTATCCAAAGGGTAGCTGGATCAGAAGCCCGCATCTTAGTAAACATACACCATTTACGAAAGAGGATGGGGCACTTATTTATGTGAAAACCGGTCATTTACCTATTTCTGAAAAATAATTTGGTCAGAAGTGTCGATTTTTAATCTCCCCATTCGTTTAGCTGGTGTAATCTGAAAACAGATTATTTTCTAAGATAAAGAATGAGGAGAATATCATGAAATATATAGCATTGATTTATGCAAACGAAGAAAGCAGCCCAAAACCCGGTTCAGAGGAATTTGGCCGATTGATCGGAGAGTATGAAGCGGCAACAAATCAGTTTATCAAGGACGGGGTTCTGGTCGGGAGTGATCCTTTGCAGTCAGTGAACACAGCAACAACGTTGAGGACAAGAAACGGCAAACTGTCAACGACAGACGGACCTTTTGCAGAAACAAAAGAGCAGCTTGGAGGCTATTATATTTTTGAGTGTGAAAATCTTGATGATGCACTGAAATATGCGGCGATGATTCCGACTGTAAATTATGGGTCGATTGAAGTTAGACCGATCATGACAATAGAGAGGTAGACTTATTTAATGGTATCCCCATCGACGCCACCGATAAATTTTGAAGTGGCAATTCATAAAATTATCCGTGAGGACTGGGGATACCTGATTTCTTCGTTAATTAAATCCTTTAATGATTTTCATCTGGCGGAAGATGCCCTTCAGGATGCCGTAGAAGCGGCTCTGATTAACTGGCGGGAAAAAGGTCTGCCGCCCTCTACCCGGGCTTGGCTTTTGACGGCAGCAAGACGCAAACTGATTGATAAAATAAGACGTGATAAAAATTTTGAATCCAAAACGCAGCAAATAGTACCCCTTTTGGATAATGATGAACTGCTGGAGTCTGATTATTCAGTCCCGGATGAAAGGCTCAGATTAATTTTTACCTGTTGTCACCCGGCCCTGGATCATAATATTTCAGTGGCTTTAACTTTGCAGCTTCTTGGCGGGTTGTCCACGACGGAAATTGCCCGGGCATTTTTAATTAAGCCAGAAACCATGGCACAACGTCTGGTCCGGGGTAAAAGAAAAATTAAACAGGCGGGAATCCCCTATATCATTCCTGATAAGGAACAGTTTCCCGCCCGTCTTGATGCAGTACTCAGCGTACTATATCTTATTTTTAATGAAGGTTATTCAGCATCATCAGGGAAGAAACATATCAGGGCAGAGCTATGTGATGAGGCCATAAGATTGGCCAGAATATTGCTTCATCTTTGCCCGGATGAGCCGGAAGCAGAAGCGCTACTGGCATTAATGCTTCTTCATAATTCGCGTAAAACAGCACGTTTTGGAAAAAATGGGGTTCTTGTACCATTGGAAGAACAGGACAGGTCATTATGGAACAAGAAGGACATTAATGAGGGAACTAAATTGGTAGAAAAGTCCCTGGCCCGAAAACAAATCGGAGCATACCAGATACAGGCTGCCATTAGCGCATTACATTCAGAAGCAAGTCGATTTAAGGATACCAACTGGCAGGAAATTGTCCTTCTTTATGATGAGCTTTTTAAACTGCTGCCAACTCCTGTTATTCAGTTAAACAGGATAGTAGCATTTTCCTATCTTATGTCACCGGAAGAAAGCATAAAGGCTCTAGAGGGTTTGAAGCAGGATATTGGTCATTATCAACCTTATTTTGCGGCTCTGGCGGATTTATACAAGCGATGCAACGAAAATAAAAAAGCCATTAAATATTATCAAAAAGCAATCAGCTTAAGCGGCAATAAAGCGGAGCAGGATTTTCTGAAACAAAGAATGTCTGATCTAATATCTTTACAAAAACTATAATTTATAGTCCAATGAACCGGATTAAAAATGGCCATGAAATGGACTAAAAATTTGGAGGATAATCAATGATTAATAAAAAAATAATAGCCAATTTGTTATTGGCAGCTACTGCCCTGACGTCTGTCGTTGCAACAACGTCAGTTGCACAGGATAACCCGTATGAGGCTATTAAAGGGGAGTGGATTACATTACCTGACGGACGTCAGTGGGGATCAACCAGCACTGTTTATTACGCGGGTAACGGTAATATCTGGGTTGCGGAACGGTGCGGTGGTAATGGAAACTGTCTGGATACGCCGGATATTGATCCGATTATGCTAGTCGATGTGGATGGTAATATCTTAAAAAGCTTCGGTAAAAATATGATTGTCTGGCCTCACGGAATGCACGTGGACCCGGACGGAAATTTATGGATTGCCGATGCCCGTGGTGATGAAAAGCGTAAAAAGGGCCATCAGGTTCTAAAATTTAGCCCGGACGGCGAACTACTGATGACAATCGGAACGGCTGGTGTTGCGGGTAGGGATAAATATATTTTTGATCAGCCCTGCGATGTTGCTGTGGCGCCAAATGGCGATATATTTGTTGCCGATGGTCATGAAGCGGGTGGAAATAACCGCATTGTCAAATATAACAGCAAGGGTGAATATCTGATGGAATTTGGTGATACCGGGGCTGAGCGTGGCGAATTAAGTGAGCCGCATGCACTGGCTATTAATTCGCAGGGAAAATTATTTGTTGGGGACCGCCAAAATAGCCGCATCCAGATTTTTGATCTGGAAGGACATCATCTTGATCAATGGACCCAGTTTGGTCGCCCAAGTGGAATTTATATCGATAAAAATGATATTATGTATGTTGCTGACAGTGAATCCAATACTGGTTGGCATCGTAACCCTGGCTGGGAACGCGGTATCCGTATCGGTAGCTCAATTACCGGATGGGTAACAGCTTTTATTCCTGATCCCAATAATGGAATGGAACCTCGTTATACAAGCGTGGCAGAAGGGGTAACAGCGGATGAAGCCGGAAATGTTTATGGTGCTGAAGTGCTACAGAAGAGGATGCGTAAATACATACCAAAAGGCTATTTTGCCACTCCGCCAAAACGGAATTAAAGAATAAAATATTAATAAAAAGATTGAAAAAGCCTCTGATTAATTAGAGGCTTTTTTTAGTTCTGCCTTTTTTTCAATATATTTTTTAAGCTCATACATAGCCCATGAGGCAATAGCAATTATAACAAGCAGCATACCCCAGCGCATCAGGTCGACATAAAATGCACGGTCAAATTTTGGCATGACAAATATATACTGCATAAGATTATCGTTACGTTCTGTCATCCAGTGCCAGCCACTATGCGCTACGAGCGCAGAAAGAAGAATTGTACCAGCTTTTTCATTAACGACATATTTGAATAATAGGTTTAGGAGCGGCAATACAATGATCAGGATGAATAACTGACCGACCTCGACACCCAGATTGAACGAGAGCAGCGAGGTGAACAGATGTGTGCCAGCAAACTGCATGCTTTCTGAGAGCAGGAATGAAAAACCGAAACCATGCACAAGACCGAAAGCAAAAGCCACAATCCATCTGTTTTCTAGTTTTGCACCAACAATATTTTCAAAAGCCATAAAAACGATTGAAAGCGCGATGAGCGTTTCAATAAGTGGTGCAAACCATAATGCCTGGGGCGCCAGACCAAAGGCCGTGGAAATAAGAGTAATGGAATGAGCAACGGTGAATGATGTAATAACCGGGACAAGCCCCATAAAATTACGGACCGGAATGATCAGGCATAGCAGAAACAGAATGTGGTCTGTTCCTTCCAATATATGGAAGAAGCCAAGTTTTAGAAATTCATAAAGGGCGTGAAAAAGACTAGGATCAAGTTCGACAACACCAGGATTTCCAATATAGTTAAAGACCCGCTCTCCGGAGTCAGGCGGCAAAAAGCGCAATACCGTATTTGTCACATTGGCCAGTTTGTTTAATGTGGGTTCAATTGAAAATCGTGAATGTTCGGACTTAATCGGAAATTCATAAAGCACATCAAGAACGGCCTGGCCATAGTATAATTTTGTTTCATTGGTTAGTGGCGGCTTTTTTATATTTTCAATGGCCGCTTCCCAAGTACTGATTGAGCGATCCTGCGGGTAAGTTGCGCGGTAGGCTGTAATCATTTTATCGTTAATTAGTTCACCATTTTCAAAGACCTGAAGTTCGTCAGTCAGATAAACATGGGCCGCATCAAGTAAAACCGGATCCGCCTTTTCAAAATCAAGATATCCAGGGCCAAAAGTCGGATATACAAGCTCGCTCATGGATTCAAGTGGGACCCGAAGCAGGAGTTTTAGTGTGTTCCCCTCTGGCTTAACATACATATGTACTGTTACAGATGCTGGAATATCATGTGCTTTTACTGATGTTGTTAAAGGAGAAATGAAGAATGCAGTCAGCATGATTGCAGCAAAAATCAAAGATTTTCCAAGAGCAGTAAAATCATTAAATATTTTATTCTTCATGAACTAAAATTCCTTTATTGGCTTTGTTTTCCCTATAATCGTTGTATTACATAGGAAAAGCAAAACAAAGAGTCAATTTTTTACACTGTTTTTCAGCTGATTCAATGCTTGAACGTACCTATGATATACTGTATCATTTTTTCACAGCATAGTGTTCAGTTTAGAAAAGCGCTAAAACGTTATGCTAAGCTGAATAAATAAAAACTAAAATGGAACGGAATCATGAAAATAAAAAATAAGGTTTTGATGGGGGCCGCATTAGTTGTCACTCTCGTCGGTTTAGGCCTTGGACAATCATATGTCGGTATGGGTGGTGATGCAACTGCACAAGCACCACAGGCACCAGCATTTGAAGTTGATCCCTTTTGGCCGCAGCCATTACCAAATGGCTGGATCTTGGGGAACGTAATCGGTGTTGCAGTTGACGCAAACGATCATGTTTATATTGTTCATCGTGCATGGGGAGAAGGAATCTTCAAACCTTTTGCTGAGCTTGGCTTGCAACAGGGAACAAGTATCTGTTGTACACCTGCTCCTCCAGTTGTTGAATTTGATGCAGACGGTAATCTGGTCCGTGCCTGGGGTGGTCCTGTTGACGGCGCACCATACACATGGCCAGAATCAAACCACGGTATTGAAGTGGATTATAAAGGAAACGTCTGGATCGGTGGCAATGGCCAGAACGATTCACACATTCTGAAATTTACCAATGACGGTAAATTTATTGCCCAATATGGCACACCAGGTATTTCCACACCTGACAGCAATGATACAACTCACTTCTCACGTGTTGCTAAAATTTCTGTCGTTGAAGAAACGAATGAGGCCTATATTGCGGACGGATATGGTAACAGACGTGTTGCCGTTCTGGATGCAGATACAGGTGAGTTTAAACGTTACTGGGGTGCTTACGGTTCCAAGAAAATTGACGATCCTACAGAAAGATATCGTCATGACCCATCCAAACCACCGTCAAAAACATTTACAGGCCCGGTTCACTGTGTTGAGCCATCAGATGATGGCCTACTATATGTTTGCGACCGTACCAGTGACCGTATTCAGGTTTTTGACCGCGATGGTAAATATAAATCTGAAGTGTTGATTGCTCCTGAAACAGGTGCACAAGGATCAACCTGGGATCTTGATTTCTCAAAAGATCCAGCCCAAAAATATATCTACCTTGCTGATGGTCAGAACCAGCGCGTTTATATCATTGACCGTGCTACTATGAAAATTCTTACCAAATTCGGTGGTGGTGGACGTCAGCCAGGCCTGTGGTTCGCACCACATAGTCTTGCTACTGACTCAAAAGGGAACATTTATACAACTGAAACTTACGAAGGTAAGCGTATCCAGAAATTCGTATACCAAGGAATTAAAAACATTCCTGCTGCGGATCAGGGTGCTCTTTGGCCTGCCGGTAAACTTCATTAATCGTCGTTTACCCTAAGTTTCGATTTTAAAATATTAAACCCCCGGTGAATATGTCACCGGGGGTTTTTTAGTTGATAATATTATTTTAAGGGTTTCTTAGTCATCCGGCAGTTTATAAGCCCGTATCTCGCCGGGATAAGATCCACCGCTTACGGCAACAATGATATATTGCTTGCCCTTGATGGAATAGGTCATTGGTGATCCGGACTGTCCAGCGGGCATCCAAATTTCCCCTACTTCCTCCCCTGTCATTTTATCATAAGCACGAAGCATGGCCCCCCGTTCGCGGTCACCTGGGTTTGTCACACGCATATCGCCAGCGATGGCCAATGTCTTTGTCACCATCATTCCGACACTGCCGGGTTGGCCGGTTCGGGGAATATCCTTACCCTGCAGTTTCGGATGATTACGAACATTATCCGGTGTTTCACCGTGGGCTATACGCCAAAGAATTTCACCCTTAGTCATATCAAACGCGGCAATAACCCCGTATGGCGGTTTCAGAATGGAAAGGCCTTCAATATTAAGGGTTGGTACTTTTACCGGTGGTCCGTCATAGACGGGGTAATCCACTTCTTTTGGGGCACCAGGGTTCTGGCCGGTTCCACCAGCAAGAGCCATTTTAAATGGTTGCCCTTTTCGTCCTTCAAGATAATTTACATTTGAATATCCCTCAGGTGGGGGTGCCAGCGAAATTCCACTAATGGCCGATACGTTTGCTGGAGCATAGAGGATACTGGTTTCCGGATCAAATGCACCACCAGCCCAGTTAGTACCACCACCAGAGTTGCCAAGGGCTATTGCGCCTAGCATGCCGTTTACATCGCCAAGTATTGGCGGGTTATAAAGCGTGGCTTCCTTCCACACATATCGTTCCAGTTTTTTTAAGGCCTCTGCCCGCATTTCAGGGGTAAAATCAATCAGATCATCGGGAACTTTCATTTCCGAGCGGCCATAATTTAATTTTTCCATGACCCTTGGCTGGGTTGGCGCGTACCATTCGCCGGGGACATTACCCTTTGGTACCGGCACTTCCTTAATTGGCCAGATAGGTTCTCCCGTTATTCGATCAAATACAAAAAGCATGGCCTGTTTAGTAGGAACGGCAAGGATTTTCCTCACTCTTCCATCAATTTTTACATCCATAACCATTGGTGCTGAGGAAAGATCATGGCCCCAGAGTGGGTGATGCACCACCTGGAAATGCCATTTATATTTACCGGTTTCTAGGTCAACGGCAACTATACTTTCGGCAAAAAGATTATCGCCCGGGCGATGTCCACCATAATAATCTGATGATGGGCTTTCAACGGATAGAAAAACAAGTCCATTTTCTTCGTCTGCGGTAATCTGTGTCCAGACTCCGGTGCTGCCGTTTCGCTCCCATGAATTATCGAGCC
Organism: Alphaproteobacteria bacterium; assembly: GCA_020446675.1. Taxonomy (GTDB): domain Bacteria; phylum Pseudomonadota; class Alphaproteobacteria; order Sphingomonadales; family Emcibacteraceae; genus Pseudemcibacter. The sequence continues at coordinate 62,739 of JAGREE010000012.1, forward strand.
AGGTATCGTTACCAAACTGGCCAGGACGGGGGATCGGGTCAAACTGCCAGATTTTCTTGCCTGTACGCACGTCAAAGGCACGAACCAGACCTTTGGTGTTGTTATAATTGTCAATGGTTAGTCCTTCTTTCATGGCATTTCCAATAATTATCAGATTGCCAACAACAGTTGGTGTTGCATGAAGGCCGATTTCCCCGGTCACCAGGTCGATCTGAACCTCGTTGCCCTGTACGGCACCGACTTTCAAATCAAGGATACCATTGCCGTCAGTACCGAATGAATTGATCGGAACGCCAGTATGGGCATTTAGCGCGACCAGTTTATATCCGGTTGTTACATAGAAAATACGGTCATCGCCTATACCGTCTGACCAGTAGGACAGACCACGGCCGGACAGCTGACGGGGGGCCATACCACCACGTAAGCCTTCGTCCATGCTATGAAGCCACATCAGTTCCCCGGTTTCTCCATCAAGGGCAAATGCGGTCCGGCGGGTTCCGCCGGTTGCATAGATCACACCATCAATCATCAGCGGCGTGACTTCCAGTTTATATTCAGGGCGACTGCCCAGATTTTTTGTGGAAAATGACCAGGCTAGTTCCAGATCGTTGAAGTTATCGGTATTGATCTGATCCAGCGGCGAATAGCGGGATCCTTTAATGTCACCTGCATAATGCGGCCATTCGCCATTTGATGTATCCGGTGCTTTCGCGTTAGCGGAAAGTGCGAATATAACTGTTATCAGAATGAAAATGGTTTTTACTGTGTTTTTGAAGTATGTCATTTTTTCCTCCCCTTAATTTTTTCTTATTTGGAAGAAGCCCCCTTAATCCTAAGATTAAGGGGGCTTCTATACAAAATTTAAAAATGCTCTATGATTAACAGATTAATCATCAGGCAGTGCATACACTCTGAATTCACCAGCAAAAGCACCTCCGCTGACAGAAACACAGATATACTGTTTGCCATCAATCATGTAGGTCATTGGGGAACCGGATTGTCCTGCAGGCATCCAGATGGCACCAACTTCTTCACCAGTCATTTTATCATAAGCACGAAGCATGGCACCGCGCTCACGACCGCCTGGGTTTGTTATCCGCTGATCGCCAACAATCACAAGTGTTTTGGTCACCACCACACCAACGTTTGCAGGCTGACCTGTGCGTGGTATATCCATACCCTGCAGCTTCGGATGATTGCGGACATTGTCCGGTGTTTCACCGTGAGGTACAGTCCAGAGGACTTTGCCCTGGTTCATGTCAATGGCCGATAATACACCATATGGTGGTTTCAGAATTGAAAGACCTTCCACATCCAAAGAAGGAATTGCCACAGGTGCCGCATCTGGATCTTCAAATTCACTTTCCACTTTCGGTGCATCAGGGTTTTGCCCTGTTCCGGCAGCATACGCCATACGGAAAGGCTGACCTTTACGACCGGCGATATAATCAACATTTGAATATCCTTTTGGTGGCGGTGCCAGTGAAATATTATCAATATAAGCCTGAGAAGCAGGGGCATAGACAATACCTGTCTCAGGATCAAATGATGCTCCCGGCCAGTTTGTACCGCCGGTTGTTGCACCAATATTGATGGCACCTAGAACTCCATTAACATCACCTAGCAGCGGTGGGTTATAGCGTCCACCATTGCTCCAGTCCCAGCGATCCATTTTATCCAATGCTGCCTGGCGAAGTTCAGGTGTAAAATCAATCAGATCATCCGGAAGATTTAGCTTACCCCGTCCATACATTAATGCCATTGGCGGCTCTGGCTGAGTTGGTGAATACCATTCGCCCGGTACATTGCCTTGTGGAACCTCTTTTTCAGGGATCGGCCAGATTGGTTCACCAGTCAGGCGGTCAAAGGCATAGATAAATGATTGTTTTGTTGGCAGGGCGATGATCTTACGGTCTTTGCCATCAATCTTCACATCCATGATAAGGGGAGCCGATGAAAGGTCATGGTCCCAGATTGGATGATGTACCACCTGGAAATGCCATTTATATTTACCGGTTTTCAGATCAACGGCAACAAGGCTTTCCCCGAACAGGTTGTTACCAGGGCGGTGACCACCGTAAAAGTCAGATGACGGGCTTTCAACAGCCAGAAATACCAGACCATTTTCCTCATCAACAGTTATCTGTGTCCAGACACCGGCGTTACCGTTTCGCTCCCATGAATTGTCGAGCCAGGTATCGTTACCAAACTGACCAGGACGGGGGATCGGGTCAAACTGCCAGATTTTCTTGCCTGTACGCACGTCAAAGGCACGAACCAGACCCTTGGTGTTGTTATAATTGTCAATGG
>JAGREE010000106.1 GCA_020446675.1 Alphaproteobacteria bacterium
CAAGAAGCGAATGGGGCCGATTTGGCTTGTAAAGAGCCGTTATTTTCCACGAAGTTTTCTTAAAAATTCAGTAAAGCCTGAAAGCTCGGATTCATATTCGATTTGTGAAATGCGCGCGCTGTCCAGAAAGCGGCTCCAAGCATGATATGGTGTTTCTGGTGTGATCAGGCCATTATCGCATGTGGTTGACGTTTTAATCCCCAACTCATCAAGAATATGCCAGTGTTCCTTCGACCAGACACCACTGGGGTAGCAAAAATGGCTCATTGGTTTTTCAAGCAAAGGATTAATCTGTTGCTTGTTTTTCTCAATTTCTTTGGCGGCGAGGATTGGGTCTGTGGGGAATGTATGGCGGTGAGTATGAATTTCAATATCCATTTTTCCTTCCACACACTCCTTAAGCTCTGCCTGGTTGATGAGATTTAAAATCCTGCTTTTATTAAGGACATCAAAATCCTGCTCAGTTGCTTTTCCAAGCTTGGTGAGTAGGTTTACCCTGTCTTCGTTTCGCTCATAGGCCTGTCCGGTTGCCGTAATTTTCAGGCGGGCTTTTTCGCATTCTTCTGTTCCCGCTTTCACTGTTCCCAACCCCTCAATCCCCAGTTGGGAAAGATCAAATTCATCAAGTTCGCTATTCCAGAACATATAATTGACCCCAAGAGTGAAGATGGGGCAATCCTTGTCAAAATAATAAGACGTCAGGTAAAGTGTAGACGCAAACCCATATTTTTTTAAAACGGGCAGACCAAGTGCATAGGTGCTGTAAAATCCGTCATCAATGGTGATAACAACTGAATTATCCTCTATATTTCCCGATTTTGTTGCCTGAAATGCTTCTTCAAGTGAAATGACATTATAGCCTTTGTCTTTGAGAAAGCGCATACGCTCATCAAAAATGTCCGGTTTAATAAATAATCCGGGGACAAATTTCTCCTCATTTTTCAGGCTGAAACCATGATAACAAAGAATACGGATTCTATTTCTGTAGGATAATTTGGCCAGATGGAAAAGGCCGATATATTTCGCAACCATCAGAATGGTTTTTTTTATGGTGTCTTTCACTGATGGCTATTCCATGCTGATTCTTATTAATTATCTGAAAATAATGGTTTTTTTTATTTAAGTTCAGAGATATATATACCCTTGAAACCAACCTCCACTTTAGTTTATGTGAATTATAATTTCAAGCCTTGACCTAGGCCATCCGGATAGGTAGTTTTCAGCGTGTTTTTCTTCATTTAAATTAGGAAGATCCTGCCTTATGAGTGGTGATAATTTGGACGATACTTGTTTTCAAAATCTTATTTTGAAATTGCAGCACTTTTGGGCGGATCAAGGCTGTGTAATATTACAGCCCTATGATATGGAAGTCGGTGCCGGTACATTTCATCCGGCAACGACGCTCAGGTCACTTGGATCCAAGCCCTGGAAAGCAGCTTACGTTCAACCCTGTCGTCGACCAACAGATGGCCGCTACGGCGAAAATCCAAACCGTATGCAGCATTATTACCAGTTCCAAACAGTCTTAAAACCATCTCCTGATAATATTCAGGAACTTTATCTTAAAAGTCTTGAAGTGCTCGGCATTGACAGCAGTCAGCATGATATCCGTTTTGTTGAGGATGACTGGGAAAGTCCAACCCTTGGGGCCTGGGGTCTTGGCTGGGAAGTATGGTGTGATGGAATGGAGGTAAGCCAGTTTACCTATTTTCAGCAGGTTGGCGGTTTTGACTGTAAACCGGTGATGGGTGAACTGACATACGGCCTGGAAAGGCTGGCTATGTATATTCAGGGTATTGATAACGTATATGACCTTCGCTGGAACAATAATGGCGTAAAATATGGTGATGTATTTTTACAGAACGAACAGGAATTTTCGGCCTATAATTTTGAGTTGGCCAATACGGATGCATTATTCCGTCATTTCAGTGATGCAGAAACAGAATGCCGGTCAATCCTGAAGCAGGGGAATTATCCACTGCCTGCTTATGATCAATGTATAAAAGCATCCCATTGTTTTAACCTGCTTGATGCCCGCGGTGTTATCAGTGTTACTGAGCGACAGGCCTATATCGGCCGGGTTCGTGCCCTCGCCAAGGCTTGCTGTGAAGCTTATCTGGTTTCACTGGGTGAGGAGGCATAAATGGCTGAATTTTTACTTGAAATTTTCTCGGAAGAAATTCCGGCCCGAATGCAGGAAAGGGCTGCTGCTGACCTGACCGCTCTTGTTACCTCAAAATTGGATGATGCAACGTTGGCTTATGGTAATGCTACTTCTTATGTAACAGCAAGAAGGCTGACACTACATATTAATGGTCTCGCAACCGAACAGCCGGATGTTTCCGAAGAACGTCGTGGCCCAAGGGCCGATGCGCCGGAGCAAGCAATTGAAGGTTTTCTGCGCGGTGCAGGGGTTAGTCGTGAAGAGCTAATTGAGAAACAGGATAAAAAGGGATCATTTTTATATGCCGTTATCAATCAGAAAGGTCGCCCTGCGGCAGATGTCATTGCGGAATTCCTGCCGGATATAATTAAAAACTTTCCGTGGCCGAAATCGCAGCGCTGGGGGTCTGGAAATTTACGCTGGGTTCGCCCGATGCACAGTATTCTCTGTATTCTTGACGGGGCCATTATCAATTTTGATGTTGATGGCATTCAGTCGGATAATAAAACGCGCGGTCATCGTTTTATGGCACCGGATGAAATAACGGTTTCGTCATTTGCCGACTATAAAAAGAAGCTGGAAGATGCCTATGTTCTTATAGATCGCAATGAACGTATGGATAAAGTTGCAAATGAGGCTGCTAAAATTGCGGTGGAATCCGGACTTGATTTAGTAGAGGATCAGGTCCTTCTGGGTGAAGTGGCAGGACTTGCGGAATATCCTGTTGCCATGCTGGGAAGCTTTGATAAAGAATTTCTTGATGTGCCGCCAGAAGCATTAACATCAGCCATGCGTACTCATCAGAAATATTTTTCACTTAAAGATAAAACGGGCAATCTTGCCAATAAATTTATCTTTGTGTCAAACATGATAACCTCTGATAGTGGTGCAAAAATCATTGATGGGAATGAACGTGTCTTACGCGCCCGGCTTAGTGACACAAAATTTTTCTGGGATCAAGATTTAAAAACAACATTGGCTGATCATCTGCCGGCGCTGGATGACATTATTTTCCATGCGAAACTGGGTACTGTCGGCAAACGTGTTGAAAGGCTTGAAAAACTTTCAGGGTTTATAGCGGGCCTCTTTGGTGCGGATCAGGACAAGACAAAATTAGCGGCAAAACTGTCTAAATCGGATCTAGTGACCGGTATGGTCGGGGAATGTCCGGAACTTCAGGGACTAATGGGAAAATATTTTGCCCTGCATGAAGGACTTGATAAAGACATTGCCAATGCCATTGCTGAGCATTATTCGCCGAAAGGACCGTCTGATATCTGCCCTTCGGCGCAGGTTAGTATGGCGGTTGCCTTGGCTGAGAAGATAGATACTTTGGTAGGCTTTTTTGCAATTGATGAAAAACCGACCGGGTCGAAAGATCCGTTTGCACTTCGCCGTGCGTCCCTTGGTATTATCCGTCTGGTTATCGAGAATAAATTACGGATTGGACTTGATGCAATAATTTCAAAATCAGCGGAAACCTATGGATTTGACTATGATCAGGAAGATCTTATGAATTTCTTTTGGGACCGACTGAAGGTCTACGCCAGGGATGGGGGCATCCGGCATGATATTATCGGTGCTGAATTCAGTTGGGATTTTGTAAAGTTGATGAACAAGGCAAAAGCCTTGCAAAGTTTTGTGTTAACCGATGACGGTGAAAATCTCCTGGCCGGGTATAAAAGAGCGGTCAATATCCTTGTAGTAGAGGAAAAGAAAGATAACGTGAATTATCAGGGAATTGTTAACCAATCATTGTTAGAAATGTCAGAGGAAATAGCCTTATTTAATGCTTTGTCAGATGCTGAAAATAAAGCGGTGGCAGCTAATGAACGTGAAGAGTTCGAGGAAGCCATGTCACAACTATCCACACTGCGTGGACCAATTGATAATTTCTTTGAAAAAGTAACAGTAAATAGCAATAACGATAAAATACGCGAAAATAGATTAAAATTATTATCACAAATCAGGACAACCATGAATTTGGTCGTCGATTTTTCTAAAATAGAAGGTTAAGTAATTATGGCAAAATGGGTTTATAATTTCGGTGATGGATCGGCTGAGGGCGAGGCGTCCATGAAGAATTTGCTCGGCGGGAAAGGGGCTAATCTGGCGGAAATGTCAAATCTTGGCCTTCCGGTTCCCCCAGGGTTCACAATCACCACCGAAGTTTGTACAGCATTTTACGAAAATGACAAAAATTATCCAGATGATCTGGTTGAACAGGTAAAGGCGTCAATTGCAGCAATTGAAAACACTGTTGGCGCCAAATTTGGTGATGAGGAAAATCCGCTTCTTGTGTCTGTCCGCTCCGGCGCGCGTGTTTCAATGCCGGGTATGATGGAT
>JAGREE010000107.1 GCA_020446675.1 Alphaproteobacteria bacterium
CATGACTTTATTCTGGTTGAAATTAATGAGTTTATCCAGAAAATCAGGATGGTCTCGCGACTTTTATCCAGTGACCCTTCATCCATGGGGTATTTTTATTCAGGCGAGCTTCAGAAAAAAGTAAATCAGCTTCTTGAAAAACAAAAATTTGATTTGATTGTGGTTTTCAGCTCATCAGCCGCACAATATGTCGAGCATGTCACAGATACAGCCAAAATGCTTGATTTCTGCGATATGGACAGTCAGAAATGGCTGGCCTATGTGGATTATAAAAAATGGCCAATCAGCGCCGGATATGCCCTTGAAGGACGCAAACTTGAAGCCGACGAAAAAAGACTGGCAAAAAAATTCGACCTATGCAGCTGTGCCACTGATTTTGAGGTGGAAACCCTTGACAGTTATGGAACCGGCGTTGCCAGTGGTTATTTCCCAAATGGCGTTGACAGTGACTTTTTCAAACCGATTGATGTTGACTATCAAAAGAACAGTATCTGTTTCGTTGGACGGATGGATTATTATCCAAATGAAGTTTGTATCATTAATTTCTGCCATGAAGTTTTACCGATTATTCGCGAACACTATCCGGATGTAACATTCAAGGTGATTGGTGCTGCACCGCCGCAATCGGTACTGAAGCTAAATGAGCTTCCCGGGGTGTTGGTGACAGGAACGGTCGATGATATCAGGATACATGTTCAATCCTGTCAGGTAATGGTGGCTCCGCTGGTCATTGCCCGTGGCACACAGAATAAAATTCTTGAAGGGATGGCCATGGGGCTTCCCGTTGTATCCAGCCATCTGGCAGCACGCGGTGTTGATGCGGTGGTGGGAGACCATATTCTGGCGGCAACCAGGCCGGAAGACTATGCAAAAGAGATAATGAGCCTTTTTGCCGACCCTGAACGACAAAAGAAATTTTCCAAAAACGGCAGAGCCAGGGTTTTAAGCCATCATTCATGGCAAAGAGGAATGGATCTTATGTCAACCTGTATAGACAGGACGATTGACGAATTTAAAAGAAAGGCTGACTGATGCGGATACTCCATGTTTTTGATCATTCGATCCCGCTTCATAGCGGCTATACCTTCAGAAGTTTTCAGATTTTATCTGAGCAACGCAAGCTTGGCCTAGAAACACTTCAGGTGACAGGCATCAAGCATATTGCCCCTTATCAGGAAAAGGAAACGGTTGACGGTTTTGAATTTTACCGGACCCGTCCCAGCGGCTGGATACTGAATAAAATTCCAATCATCAATCAATGGAATGTGGTCAGAACCCTAAGCAACCGGATTGAGCAAATCGTACAAAGCGAAAAAGTGGATATCATTCATGCGCATTCCCCTGTTTTGAATGGGCTGGCAGCATTAAAAATCGGCAAAAAATACAATATTCCTGTTCATTATGAAATTCGTGCCTTCTGGGAAGATGCCGCGGTTAGTCATGGCACAACCAAAGAAGGGGACCTTCGCTATAAAATCACAAAGTGGCTTGAAACCAATGTCGTTAAAAATGCGGCATCCGTTACCACGATTTGTGACGGTCTAAAACAGGATCTGATCAGCCGGGGCATTGAGGCTGACAAAATCACCCTTATTCCCAATGCCGTTGATATAACTAAATTTTCCGGTCCCCATGAAGCGAATAAGGAGCTACAGGAAAAACTGGGCCTTGAAGGGATGACTGTACTTGGCTTTATCGGGTCCTTTTATGATTATGAAGGGCTAGATATTCTAATAAGGGCAATGAATTCAATTATTATCCGCATTCCAAATGCCTGTCTGCTTCTTGTTGGTGGCGGTCCGCAGGAAAAGGCCTTAAAAGAACTGGCGGAAAGTAAACATTTGGGAGACCGGGTTATTTTTACTGGCCGTGTTCCCCATGATAAAGTGCAGGATTATTATAATCTTGTGGATATTTTTGTTTATCCACGTAAAAAAATGCGGTTGACGGATCTGGTTACGCCCCTAAAACCATTGGAAGCAATGGCGCAGCATAAGCTGGTTGCGGCATCCGATATAGGTGGTCATAGGGAACTGATTGAAGATGGAAAAACAGGTATGTTATTTGAGCCTGACAGTCCGATTGCCCTGGCAAAGAAAATATGTGATCTTATTGAAAAGCGGGACGAGTGGCCGAAATTCCACGCTGCCGGACGTCATTATGTGGAAGAGGTCCGTAACTGGAAAAATTCAGTTGCCAATTATCCGGCAATATATGAGAGAATTACAAAGAAATAATTATTCAGTTATGTTTGGAAAGCGGACATTTATTAAATACCCCTCATGTTATAAGTTAATTAATTAATTCGCCTTAACATGATGGTATAAGTTTAAAAACAGAAAAAAGAGCAGGAAGAATGCAGGAAAACAGAGATAATTTACCCAGAAACCTATTGTTTATGATCGCCTTGCTGGGATCGGCGGTTGCGGCATATTTTTTAAATTCCGGGCTGTTTTCATTATTGCAGTTTGTTTTTGATATTAAAGTAAACAGCATATTTACCCGGATTCTGGATGGAAGCTCGTTATGGGGCATTGCCAGTTACTGGTCGACTTTTTCACTTTTGATGTTTTTGTCTGCCTTTCTGATCCCGGCTGTGGTCAATATTGTCGGACTGGTATCCCTGAAAGGCAGAATTTCGGAGTTGCCAAGGGCATCAGATAATGCCCAGCATGTTACAAAAGAAAAATTTCTTAAAGTCATGTCAGAATTCAAACTTGTTTATGCTGAATTTGCTGTCCCTTATGCGTCTTATATTATTGAGCGCCAAGAAAAGGATATACGTAAAAAAACCACTTTTATTGGCAAGGGAAAAGCAAAAGTGATGAATCCTGTGATCGTCAGTGTTTTAACACCTGCATCACAGATTTTTAAAATTGACCGCATTTTAAATTCACGGCTTTCCGTATGGTTCATGCGACCAATGCCGCGGGTATTGATTGGTATCGGATTTTTGCTGTTTATCGTTTCATTTGCCGGAGCGTTACAGTCTGATAACGGTACGTTGGTTGGTAATGAAACATTTCTTATGGGGGCATCTTCATTCGCGCTCTGCATTGGTGTCGGTGTTTTTATGACCGCTATGTTCCGGGTTTTTATGGGGCATATTTATCATCGTGCCGCTGAAGTGGTGAAAATGATTGAAAATCTGTTTAATCTTGAGACCAAAGAACAGGAAGCCGTGCAATTTGAATCTGTTGAATCGGCCCTCAATAAAACCGTTTCAACATTTAAGGATTTTTCCAAATCCATTAATGAAAAGCAGGAAGAGGCTGTCAATCAACTGATTGTAAAAACCCTTGAAGATTATGTGAAACAGATTGGCAAAGCGACCACTGATCAGACAAAAGAACTGCAGAAACTGGTGGATCAGCTGACGAAGCAGTCGACAGAGGCTTCAAAGGAAATTTCAAAAAGATTTGAGGACTATTCAAAGAAAATTGAAGAAACCCAGAAGAAGCTGGACATGGGTCAGGATAAAACATTTGAAACTATTTCTGACAAAATTGAGAAGCTGATTACGTCCCTTAATAAGGAAGTGAGCAAGGCGTCTGATACGGCATTTGTTAAAAACTCGATTCTGGAAGACCTGAATAAGACAGCCAAAGATTTAGGAGATGTTTCAAAAGCATCAGATCATGTCACGGCAAAATTCGATCTGGTGAGTGCCGGACTGGACCGGCTGATTGCCCAGGTTGAAAAAATTGCCCCTATGAGCCAAGAGAAAAGAGAGCATATTTCTGCTGAAATTGAGGAACTAAAAAGGGTAAGCAGCAGCACAGTCGGCATGGGTCGGGACCCATCAGCATCCAGCCGGAAAAAGGCCTGATAGTCCTTGGAAGTCAGTCTTAAAACCAGCATAATTGTCGGGGCGGAAATCAGACGCTGTGAAAATATGTCAATGTCTGCGACTGTTAATCATAAAGGCGATGCAGATCGGGGTTTGTTGCTGATTAAACAATATGTTTACGGTCAAGGGTGCAAAATATTCACACAGAGCCGAGATATGGATGGTAATCTGTTCTGGCAACAGCCAAAGGGTGAAGCGTTTATTGAAGAACGTGATGCGGACCAATATATCGCCCGTCAGATTGATTTCGATCCTGATTTATGGGTTCTGGAAATAGAAGATAATAAGGGCGTTTATTCGCCACCGAACTAAAACCGGATTGAATTAGGTAGATAAATGACTGAATTGCCAGAAAAATTTTGGAAATGCATCGAGGCCGATGGTGCGCCTGCTATTAAATTTCTGAGAGAGAACTGGTTTTATGCGTGGCTTAATCTTGTTCAGTCATCAAATAGCTGGACCAGGGAAATTGAGTATATTTATGTTGGCGAGACTGATAGTGGCTGTGCCATCATTCCCTATGCCTTTCAGAAAGTAGGTCCCCTTAAATTTGCGTCATTGCCGGGGGCATATTTCCCGCACCGCGGTATAGTGAATACTGGTCCTGATGCTACGCTAATTAAAAAAACGGTAGAAAAATTAAGTAAAATATCCGGAATATACGGCTTTCGAATGGGGCCGGTGGAAAGTAATGATAGATTTATTTCAGACCTGACAGAGCAGCTTAAGCAGAATGGCTGGAAAATCATTACCATGACTATCGGCGCCAATTATGGCATGGTTCCTCCCGCCAGTGTTGAGGAATATTTATCAGGGTTCAGTGCAAACAGACGTCAGAAAATGCGCGCACATGCCCGTAAAATGGATGCGTTGGGTAAGGTGGAGTTAAAACATTTCAACGACGTGGATGCTTCAACCTGGGAACAGATATTTAAGGATATTGAAACGGTTGAAAGTAATGCCTGGGTCTCCAAATCCGGAGAACCGCGTTTTGTAGGGCAGGAAAAACAGACTTACTGGAACGAACTGGTTAAGGATGATTTTTATAAAAAGGCGCTTAGTGTCTGGATTTTATATCTTGATGATAAGCCGGTTAGTAAAAAAGTGGCATTGGATGCAGGGGGAATAAGATATTATCTGACCAGCAGCTATGATGAAAAAGTCGCCCGATTTAATACAGGCGTCAGAATGGAAGTGGAATTTGTTTCCGATGCCATCGTTAAAGGTATAAAATATATCAACAACGGTCTTGGTGATTCCGGCTATAAAGCACAATGGGGGTCGGAATATTATAATGACCTTATTGATATAATTGCGTTTCCTCCCACTTTAAAAGGGCGTTTTGCCTATTTGCTGGCAAAATTAAAAGCGGCATTGGGGCGCTAGACAAAGAGAGAAGGATGATAAATGAACAAAGCCCGGCCAAGAAAAAGACTGCTTCTAGCCCGGGGCATTTGTTTTTTATGCCTGCTTGTATCCTTCTGGATTGATCCGACTTTATTGCTCAACCTTGAGAGAGCGACATTCATAGAAGCGTTGTTGCTTATTTTCGCAGTTTTGGCCGGTGTATATATTATCTGGCAAAAATGGGTTGATAAAAAAGCACGTATTTGACGGCTTAAATTCTGTACTTCCCGGAATTGTGACTTTAATATCCTAAAAAAATAAAAAGGGATGTTTATGGAAACAGCGGTTAATTACGGGGCGTGGTCATTGGTGCCGCTCATTTTTGCACTTGTTACGGCTTTCTGGACCAGAAGTGCCATTTTTTCCTTATTTGCAGGATGTCTTATCGGGGTAATGATGCTGGATTATGACCCAATGGCAACTCTGTACGGGCTTGACCCGGCGGGTGGTCTGGTCCGTCTGATTGAAACTAGTCTGGGCGGGGAATTTATCCGTATCTGTGTGATTATTATTTTTATCGGCATACTGTTTGAATTATTCAAACGGGCAGGAGTGCTGGTCAGCTTTGCGGATAAAGTGTCAAAAACAGGAACATCACCAAAAAAAGTAAAATTTACCACTTGGCTGATGGGCTTTTTGATTGTTGATGATTATTTTAGTCCCCTGATGACAGGCCCTGTGATGCGACCACTGACCGATAATGCAAAAGTTTCCCGTGAGAAACTTGCCTTCATTCTTGATTCGACGACGGCTTCGGTCTGTGTGCTGGTGCCTTTTATGTCCTGGGGTGCTTATTTAGGCGGTCTTATTGCAAAAGAAGGGGGGCCAATTGGCTCCATTGATGAAGCCATTACGCTGTTTGCAGGATCTATTCCCTATAACCTTTATCCGATTTTACTTGTCATCTTTACTATGCTGATAAGTCTTGAAATTATTCCCGATTTTGCCTTTATGAAAAAGGCGGAAAAAAGAGCAAAGGAAGAAGGCAAGGTTCTGCGCGATGGTGCCATTCCCATGGTCAGTGATGAAGGAGGTGGGCTGTTTGAGAAAAAATTTGATAAAGCTTATCTATTCTGGGATTTCGCCGTTCCGATCATTATTGTATTTGGAACTGTTATTGTCACTTACTTTGCTTTTGGCAGCCTGATGATCCTGGAAGCCTTTATAATGGCGGTGATTTATCTTGGCACGTCGCTTTATATAAAGAAATATGTGGAAAATTTCAGTGATCTGACGGAAATTGGCATTGCGGGCGCCAAAAGTGTTATGTCGGCAATTATAATTACGGCACTTGCTTACTGCATTAATTCTGTGACCAAGGGCCTTGGGGCAGCGGAATATATTATGGCCTTTTCCGAAGATTTTATGACACCAACACTGCTGGTCGCGTCAACATTTTTTATTACGGCTGTGATATCCTTCTCAACCGGGACATCCTGGGGGGCATTCGCTTTGATGATCCCGTTCGCTCTTCCTATTGCTTATGGGTTTTCAGGGGGTGTGGCCAATGATCCGATTGTTTATAAAACTTTGGCAGCGGTTGTTGGCGGTGGTATTTTCGGTGATCATTCCTCACCGGTGTCTGATACGTCTGTTCTGGCATCAATTGGCGCCGGAAGTGATCATATGGACCACGTGATTACCCAGCTTCCTTATGCCCTTACAATTGGCGCAACGACCATTTTACTCTATCTAATAATATAAAGCTTAATAGTGCTCTGAATTATACCATTAGTTTTATTTTAATAATAACGGTGTAATATCAGGTTCAGTTGATAATAATATATTCAAAATATACCGGGTAAAATATTGATAATGACTCTATTTAAAGCAATTAAAGTGGTTTTTTGGCAAATCGCCATACTTGCCGTATGTGGCATGGTTATTGGGTATTGGGCATTGCGATTTCCATATCCATCCCCACTTATTTTTGATTTGTTAAGCCCCAATAAACGCTGGCCAACGCAGCAGGTTTCCGACTGGGTGACATCAGGTAATATTGACGAAGGTTTTATGACATTCTTTTATCGAGATCCCGACCGCTCTATCCCTGCAGGAAATGATATGGTGGCGCCGGCCGATGGCAGCATACGTTATATTGATGAAAAAGACGGGGTTAAATATGTGGTCATTGCTTTGACGTTCTGGGATGTTCACGTACAGCGCTCGCCTGTAGCCGGGATTGTTGTTAAGGTTGAAGACCAGGGCGATACATTAATGGATGGCGAAGCCTATAACATGGTTTATCTGAAGGAAAAGATGAGTCCGGTGCAGAAAATTATTCATATTCAGTCTGACTGGGGGCTGATAAAAGTAAGATTGATTACAAGTGCGCTAGCACGCAGAATTGAAGTCTGGCCAAAAGTTGGTGATAAAATTGAAAAAGGTCAACGTCTTGGAAGAATTCATTTGGGCAGTACTGTTGTTGTTGATGTTCCGGATCAGCTTACACCGGCTGTAAATATCGGCGATATTGTTGTCGCTGGCGAAAGTATTTTATTTAAAGCCGATGAGCTGAAGAAAATTGGAGGCGAAAAATAATGATCTGGAATAAAGAAGAAAACCGCTTCAGCTGGAGCTTTATAATTCTTGTAGTTTACTCTACCCTTTTTCTGGTTGTGTTTGATCTTATCTGGCGACTGGTAAATATAGGGTTTATGGAGCTTGCGGCTGGTGGAGCAGTGCTCTGGTTGATTGGTGCTGCAGCCATTATTTTTAAAAGCCGTAAAAATATTTATAAAAAAATCTGATTTTTTTTACTTCCACGCCTTGACTATTTCTCTGTAACGATTATCTGTTCTCTACAGCTGTTAGCACTCTCCTATCGAGAGTGCTAACACACATTGATTTAACACTTTAATATTAACAACCCAAAAAAGGGGTAGAGAAAATGGGATTTCGTCCTTTACATGATCGCGTCCTAGTACGTCGCGTTGAAAATGAAATGAAAACAGCGGGTGGTATCATCATCCCTGATTCTGCACAGGAAAAACCAAGCGAAGGTGAAGTAATTGCAGCTGGTAACGGTGCAAAAGCCGCTGATGGAAAAGTTACGCCACTTGATGTTAAAGCGGGTGACAAAGTGCTGTTTGGCAAATGGTCCGGCACTGAAATCAAAGTTAACGGTGAAGAACTGTTGATTATGAAAGAATCCGATATTTTAGGCATCGTTGAATAATCGGCGCCTCAATCAGAAATTAGAATTAGCAAAAATAAGGAATTTTAAAAATGGCTGCTAAAGAAGTAAAATTTGGAACTGATGCCCGCGCACGTATTGTTGCCGGTGTTGATATCCTTGCCAATGCCGTAAAGGTCACGCTTGGTCCAAAAGGTCGTAACGTATTGTTACAAAAATCATTCGGCGCACCGCGCATCACTAAAGACGGTGTGTCCGTTGCAAAAGAAATCGAACTTAAAGACGTTTATGAAAATATGGGTGCACAAATGGTTCGTGAAGTTGCTTCACGCACCAATGATGTTGCCGGTGACGGAACCACAACTGCAACCGTACTTGCACAGGCGCTCGTTCGCGAAGGCTTTAAATCAGTTGCCGCAGGTATGAACCCGATGGATCTTCGTCGTGGTATTGATCTTGCCGTTGGCAAAATATCAGCGGAACTTAAAGCACGTTCAAAAGAAATTTCAACAAGTGAAGAAGTGGCACAAGTAGGATCAATTTCTGCCAATGGTGAAAAAGAAATCGGTCAGATGATTGCAAACGCCATGGAAAAAGTCGGTAAAGAAGGCGTGATCACTGTTGAAGAGGCCAAAGGCCTTGAATCGGAACTTGATGTAGTTGAAGGAATGCAGTTTGACCGCGGATATCTTTCTCCGTATTTCATCACGAATGCAGAGAAAATGTCGGTTGATCTTGATAATCCGTATATTCTTCTTCACGAATCAAAACTTTCAAACCTGCAGACAATGCTGCCAATTCTGGAAGCTGTTGCACAATCAAGCCGTCCGCTTCTTATCATTGCGGAAGACGTGGAAGGTGAGGCACTTGCAGCACTTGTTGTTAACAAACTTCGTGGTGGTTTGAAAATTGCTGCGATTAAAGCACCTGGTTTTGGGGATCGCCGTAAAGCCATGCTTGAAGATATTGCAATCCTGACAGGTGGACAGGTCATTTCTGATGATCTGGGTATCAAACTTGAAACTGTTACTCTTAATATGCTCGGAACAGCAAAAAGCGTTAACATCACTAAAGAAGATACAGTGATTGTTGATGGTGCCGGTTCAAAAGAAGATATCGGTGCACGCTGTGCACAAATCCGCACACAGATCGAAGCAACATCTTCTGACTATGACCGTGAAAAACTTCAGGAGCGTCTGGCCAAACTTTCCGGTGGTGTAGCCGTGATTAAAGTTGGTGGTGCAACAGAGATCGAAGTGAAAGAAAGAAAAGACCGTGTTGATGATGCGCTTCATGCAACTCGCGCTGCTGTGGAAGAGGGAATTGTCCCTGGGGGCGGTGCTGCACTTCTTTATGCAATCCGTGTGCTTGATGGCGTAAAAGGCGACAATGCTGATCAATCTGTTGGTGTTGATATCGTGCGTCGTGCGCTTGAATCGCCAGCCCGTCAGATCGCACAAAATGCTGGTCATGATGGTGCTGTCATCGCCGGAAAAATGAAAGAACAGAATGACATCAATTTTGGTTTTGATGCGCAAACAGGCGAGTATAAAGACCTTGTTGCTGCTGGTATTATTGACCCGACCAAAGTGGTTCGTACAGCTCTTGAAGATGCAGCATCTGTTGCCGGTCTACTGATTACAACCGAAGCAATGGTTGCTGAAATCCCGGAAGAAAAATCTTCTGGCATGCCTGATATGGGTGGCATGGGCGGCATGGGCGGCATGGGTGGTATGGGCGGTTTCTAAACCTCTATATAAAACAGTGCTTTACAAGCCATAATTAATGTACTATATGAAGGCCGGAGATTTTCTCCGGCCTTTTTTATGGCGGGGTAGCAAAATCTGCCATAATTTGGATTTAATTAAAGTGTAATGATTATCGGGTATAAAAAGTTACTTAATAAAGACAGGCGATTCTCTCTAATAACGCTTAAGGCTTGAGTAAAAGATTATGAAAAAACATTCCGACATTTATAGTGTAGAATATTATCTCTCCCAGGTTGATGCGCATGAAAACAGGCCGTTAATCTTACCGAGACAGGAAAAGAAAACGACTTTTAAAATCCTGGTTCAGGATCACATTAAAGATAGTGTTTATCTTATTGATGCATAAAGATAAACTATAATTTAATCCCCATTCTCCCAGCCAAATCCTGCATATACTGATAAGCGACACGTCCTGAGCGTGCTCCTCTGGTCCTTGACCATGTCAGGGCTTCAGCATGGATATTATCCCTGTCTGCATTTATTCCATGATGGTCAAGATAACTGTCAATCATTGAAAGATAATCGTCCTGATTGCAGCTGTGAAAACCAAGCCATAGGCCAAATCTGTCGGAAAGGGACACTTTTTCTTCTGTCGCTTCAGATGGATTGATGGCTGTTGAACGTTCATTTTCCATCATATCTCGGGGCATAAGGTGCCTGCGGTTGGATGTGGCATAAAAAATAACATTGTCAGGGCGCCCTTCAATGCCGCCTTCAAGGACGGCTTTTAGGGATTTATAAGTACCGTCATCATGGTCAAAGGACAAATCATCGCAGAAAAGGATGCAGCGTTTATCAGAGGCTCTTATAATATCAAGCAGGCGTGGCAGGCTTGGAATATCCTCCCGGTGGATTTCAATAAGGACCAGATCTTTTATTTGGGCATGGATTGCTTTGACAAGGGAACTTTTCCCCATGCCGCGCGCTCCCCAGAGCAGAGCATTATTGGCAGAGTGTCCATCGGCAAACTGTCGGGTATTCTTGATCAGGATATCGCGCACATGGTCAATACCTTTAAGAATATCAAGATCAACATGATTGACGTTTTTAATGCCGATCAGCCGGTCCGGTTCAACCTGCCAGACAAAGGCATTTGCCCCTTCCAGACTTGGTTCCGGCTTTACCGAAGGGGCCAGACGTTCCAGTGCATCCGCAATTCTTGTTAATGTTTTACTGTCAATTTCAGGCATGTTTTTATCGTTTCCTCAAAAATAAAAGCTTTATCCTTGTTTTTACGCTGTCATACGCTTATATCCAATAGATAATTTTTATAATAATAACGAGGAATGCAAAATGTTTATATCTGAAGCATATGCTCAGGCGGCAGGTGCGCCAGGTGCAAATGGCCTGATGGATTTTCTGCCATTTATTCTGATTTTTGTTGTTTTCTATTTTCTGCTGATCAGACCACAGCAAAAACGCGCAAAAGAACATAAAGCAATGGTTGAAGCTTTGAAACGTGGTGACAAGGTCATTACATCGGGTGGGATTGTCGCCAAAGTTACCAAAGTCATTGATGATGAAAAAGTCGAGCTGGAAATAGCACCGGATGTTAAAATCCAGGTGCTGCGTGCGACAATCAGTCAGGTACAGGGTAAACCGGCCCCGGCGAATGACGATAAAAAATAAATTAATTTAGACGGAAAATTATAGACGGATCTGGAAAATGCTCGAATTCCCGCGCTGGAAAGTTATTACAATTCTGCTTGTCTCATTCTTTGGGATGTTGCTTTCCCTGCCAAATTTTCTAAGCGATGAACAGCTTGAAAAATTACCATCCTTTTTTCCAAGTGGCCGGGTAACGCTCGGACTTGATCTTCAGGGTGGTGCACATATGCTGATGGGGGTCGATGTCAGTGAAGTTATCAAAAGAATGCTTGAAGACAAGCGGGATAACATCAGGGATGATCTTCGTGATGAGAAAATAACCCACCGGATTACCATTCGCGGTGAAGAACTGGTTATCACTTTAAACAATGCGGCAGACCGGGATAATGCCACCCGCATTATAAGATCATCCATTGAAAAAGTCGGCGCAAGCATGACATCAATTGGCTCGGATGACCTTGTAATTGAAGATGGAAGCGGGCCTGTTATTAATCTGCATTTGTCAGAAGCGGCTGTAATAGACAAGAAAAACCAGACCGTCGCTCAGTCAATTGAGGTTCTTAGACGCCGTATTGATGCAATGGGTACCAAAGAGCCGACCATCCAGCAGAATGGCGAAGACAGCGTTCTTATTCAGGTGCCGGGCATCAAAGATACTCAGGAACTTAAGAAGATTATCGGAACGACAGCCCAGATGAATTTTCATTTGACTGATCTTACGGTCAATAATGCAACTTTGACCAAAAACAGCCGTGTCCCGCCCGGGTCATCGGTTTTGCCATCCTATGAAGTTGATGAAAATGGCAACCCGCTTTTCTATATGGCAATTAAAAACCGGATTATGGTGCCAGGAGAAGATTTGGCACAGGCAAATCAGGGAATAGATCAGGACAATCAGATTGTCGTCAATATCAGCTTTAACACAAAAGGTGGTAAATTGTTCGCTGATGCGACAAGAACCAATGTTGGCAAACCCTTTGCCATTGTTCTTGACGGTAAGGTGATCAGTGCACCGCGTATCAATACGGCTATCCTCGGCGGTTCGGCCAGTATTTCCGGTGGTTTTACAGCGAAGGAAGCCAGTGATCTTGCGCTTTTGCTTAGAGCAGGGGCATTGCCGGCACCCCTGACCGTGGAAGAGGAAAGGACAGTGGGCCCAGACCTTGGTGCGGATTCAGTTGAAGCAGGTAAAAAGGCATCAATAATCGGTCTTTCCGCGGTGATGATCTTTGTGATGCTGACCTATGGCTTCTTCGGGTTCATTGTCAATGTTGCGCTGACCGTCAATATATTTATGATTTTTGGTGTTTTGTCCCTGTTTGGGGCTACTCTGACCCTTCCTGGTATAGCCGGGGTTGTCTTGACAGTCGGAATGGCGGTTGATGCCAATGTGCTTATATTTGAACGGATCAGGGAAGAATTAAAACGTGGTAAGAGCGTCCTCCCGTCCATTGAGGTGGGATATGACCGGGCACTCAGTACCATCGTTGATGCCAATGTGACCACACTGATTGCAGCGCTTATCCTGTTTCAGTTTGGCTTGGGACCAATTAAGGGATTTGCCGTAACTTTGGCGGCCGGTATTTTTACATCAGTATTTACAGCCGTAAGCCTGTCCCGATTAATGATCGTCACCTGGGTGCGTAAGCGTCGCCCTAGCAGTCTTGTACTTTAAAGGAGGAACCCATGAAACTACTTAAACTGGTTCCGGAAGATACACATATCAATTTTATTGGTGTGCGGAAATTTGCATATGTTTTGTCGTCATTGCTGCTTATCAGCTCGATAGCGCTTTATATTGTCAAAGACCTGAATTTTGGTATTGATTTTAAGGGTGGTTTTTTGATCGAAGCCCATACGGATCATGCAACGGATGTCGGGAAAGTAAGAAGCCTGACCAGCGATCTCGGATTTGGTGATGTGGCAGTCCAGACATTCGGGCAGGATAATGAAATTCTTATCCGTCTTGAATATCAGGAAGATAAATCACTGAGCGAAGTTGTCGATATCGTCCGGGTCACTCTGGAAAAGGGAATTGGGGATAATGTAAGATTTGAGCGGACAGAATCCGTTGGCCCCAAAGTTTCGGGGGATCTTATTGAAGCCGGCATTTTTTCAGTGCTGCTGTCTATAGGAGCGGTGCTCTTATACATTTGGGTTAGATTTGAATGGCAGTTTGGACTTGGGGCGGTTATTGCGCTTATTCATGACGTACTCATCACGATTGGGATGTTTTCTCTGACGCGACTTGAATTTAATCTTAATATTATTGCGGCGCTGCTTACTATTGTTGGGTATTCGCTTAATGATACGGTTGTTGTGTATGACAGAATTCGTGAAAATCTTGGTAAATACCGCAAGATGGAATTACCGGAACTGTTAAACCATACTCTTAACGAAACGCTTTCGCGGACGACAATGACATCCTTTACCACAATCATTGCCCTGTTCGCCTTGTTCTATTTTGGTGGTGAGGTCATACATGGTTTCACAGCGGCGATGATATGGGGTATTTTTGTCGGGACTTATTCATCGATCTTTATTGCGTCGCCCGTGCTTATGTGGTTTGACCTAAACCGCGAACCGACGGCAAAGCCGGAGCCTCATAAGGAACATATCCCAGAGCAGTTCAGGTAATGGAATTTAATGAAATAAAATCCAGCGAAGAAGCCTTCATTGCCGGTTATGGTGATGGTGGCTTTCGCATGGGAGAAAGTCGCTTTGAAGGTTCAATGCTAATTACGCCAAATGGATTTTACCCATGGGCAGTCACCAATAAGGATGCGATTACCGTTGAAAGCCTGTCCCCAATTCTTGAGGTTGCGGAAAATGTCGAAATCCTGATTATCGGCATGGGGGAAAAAATGGCTTTTCTGGATAAGACGATCCGCCAGAAATTTGGCCAGAATGACATTGCCATTGAGGTGATGGATACCGGGGCTGCGGCCCGAACCTATAATGTCCTGCTTCAGGAAGGCCGTAAAGTGACAGCGGCATTGATCGCGATATAACATTTTCCTCAGATTGACTCTTAATTGTATTTCATTCATAGTTGATACAACTAACAAAAGAATTAAAAAGGGGGAGTATATGTCAGAGCCAATAAATCCTGAATTTACCGCAATAGGCGTTATTTCAACCAGTCTAAGGATTTTAAAAGAAAAAATTTCCTTTTTCGGGAAATTGATTGCTGCCT
>JAGREE010000108.1:0-611 GCA_020446675.1 Alphaproteobacteria bacterium
AAAATACAATCTAATTTTTAATTAAATTGTTTATTGCGTTGCTAATTGTCAAGGCTTTTTCTTTTTGAGGAAGAACCTCATCTGACTTTTTTTGACTTTTCCCGCCCTTTTCAGTTTTCTTCATATGCCACAATATTTCTGTCTCCATTTTCCCTTCTCCGAGTATTTTCTAGCCATATTGTTGCATTATTAGACAGTTTTTGTCTATTATCGCAATAGCATGGAATCAATTCAGAGCATAGATTCTTTCTTATTTGAAATTCAATCCAATGGGCGAATAACGTTCACTTTGGATGAACTGGATGGCTTGTTGCCGATAAAGCGGAGTTCCATTTCCCGGGCGTTAAACCGGCTGACCCAAAAAAGAGCAATTGTGCCGGTAAAAAGTGGGTTTTATGCCATATTATTACCTACAGAGAAGAAGCAAGGGATGCCCGCACCGAAGCGGTTTATTCACCAACTCATGGCGCACCTTGATAAGCCATATTATGTCAGCCTATTGACAGCGGCAGCTTGGCATGGCGCAGCCCATCATGCTCCCATGACTTTTTATGTTACTACCGAGTATCCTGCAATCAAAAATATTAGGAAAAAAGGGGTCCATGTTCACT
>JAGREE010000108.1:726-5438 GCA_020446675.1 Alphaproteobacteria bacterium
AAGTACGAAAGCAGTGTAGGGCGCCTGGAGCGGTCTGCAGAGGTGATTTACGAATTGGCAGATTTGGTTACAGTGGATGCATTGGAACCATTGTTTCCATTCTTTTCCACAAGAACCCTGCAAAGGCTTGGGTATATTTTGGACAAAGTGGCCGGAGAAAGCCGGTTACATCCGGCGGTGTCCTCTTTCTTGAAAAACCATAGCCTTAAATATATTCCGCTGATTTCAAACTATAACGGGCCAATGATAGAACGGAATGATAAGTGGAGGATAGAGGTGAATGAAGAAATACAGGTAGAGCCAAGACAATAGTAAATCATTATGTTTCAGCCTGGAATAAAATAGAATGCATTTGTTTTATCGGACTGGCTTCTTTAACTTTGCACGTTGATCAAGTTCAATAGAATATAAAATGGACTTCAGGAAATTAGTGTATGCTATCCAGGAAACACACCGGTCCTTTCAGAGGCGAACAGTTAAAGTTATCAATCAGAACCTGGTAATCCGAAATTGGTTGTTTGGCTTTTTTATCGTTGAGTTTGAGCAAAATGGTAAAGATTATGCCAGCCATGGTGACCGCTTACTGTATAAATTATCTGATGAATTGAAGCAAATCGGTTTGGCAGGCGTCTCGTACACCAGCCTCACCTTATTTAGAAAATTCTACTTGGCTTACCCACAGTTCAGGTTACTTGCCAAAGATATTTCGGAAATAGATAGTGCTTCTTTAAATCTTCAGACAGTGTCTGAAGATTTGGAATGGTACACTCCCCCCGAAAAATTATTGAACAACTTATCCTTTTCTCACTTCATTGAGCTCATCAAAGTTGAAAGCCCTGTACAAAGAGCCTTCTATGAAACGGAGAGCATAAAGGGCAATTGGTCAGTGCGCCAACTCCAACGGCAGATCGGCAGCTCCCTGTATGAGCGGACTGGTTTATCTATCAATAAAGAAGCCTTATTGTCTCAACTGAAAGAGGAAGTTTCTTTACCCACGCCTGCAGAAATCATCCGGGATCCCTATGTTTTTGAATTTTTAGGATTGAAAATGAAAGAAGTCTTTCTGGAAAAGGACCTGGAAAAAGCTCTTCTGGACCATCTTCAGGAATTCCTTTTGGAACTTGGAACTGGATTTTGTTTTGAAGCCCGCCAGAAAAGTTTTTTGATCGATAACCGAAGGTATAGTGTTGATTTGCTGTTTTATCACCGCTTGTTAAAATGCCATATACTCATTGACCTGAAGACTGGTGAATTCACACACGAGGATGCCGGGCAGATGAATTTTTATTTGAACTATTTTAAGGATAATGAAATGCATAAGGGCGATAATCCACCAATTGGGATCATTCTTTGCTCTTTAAAGCACGCGGCAGTGGTTAAATACGCCACAGGAGGATTGGATAATCAAGTATTCATTTCAAGGTATTTATTGAAACTACCTAGTGAAGAAGTACTGAAACAATTCTTGTTGGATGAGAAAAAGCGCCTTGAGTAAGAGGGTGGTAATGCAAGCAGCCCAAAGAAAGGAATTTGGAGTTATTGTAGCCCCTCCGGGCTCCGGAAAAACAGTAATGGCGATAAAAATCATTGCCGAAAAGCAGCAACCTGCCCTCATTATTGTGCATCGGAAGCAACTCCTGGAACAATGGGTGGACCGCATTGAAGCATTTTTGGGTATTCCCCTATAATGCAAAGGTTGACCCCTTTGAAACTTTGTCGAAGATACTGGTGCATGACACGGCAAGAAATAAACTGATCCTAAACGATGTGGCCATAGAACTGCAGAAAGGGAACAAAGCCGTGATCATTACCGAGAGGCGCGAGCACATTCAAACCCTTGAACAATTCTTAAAGCAGTCCTATGAAACGGTTACTTTGAGTGGGGAGGATACAGAAAATAGCAGGAAGGAAAAGTGGAAATTACTGGAAGCCGGCCATTTTCAGGTTGTGATCACAACCGGCCAGTTCTTTGGAGAGGGGACGGACCTGCAAAATGCATCCCGCCTCTTCCTGGTTTACCCCTTCTCCTTTAAGGGTAAATTGATCCAATATATTGGAAGGGTGCAACGCTCAGAAGTCACACCTGTTATCTATGATTACAGAGACTCCAGGATTGATTATCTGAACAAGCTTTTCTTAAAGCGGAATAAATACTACCGCCATTTGGAAAGGCAGGCTACATTGTTTGATGACCCTGAGGATGAACCGCCTCAGAAGGACACAATACAGGTAAACCGCCGGATTAAGGTTCCTATGGAACAATTGGACTTTCAATTTGGGTTGTTCACTTTCTCTTTCACCGATCCTCAAATCAACCGTGAACTCGAATTCGAGATTGAAAATTATTATATCCGCCCGGAATTTGAGGTGTTGAAGCCCTACTTTTCCAAAATCATTGGCTCCGATAAAGTAGAGGTGGAAATTTACGCAGAGATGGAAAATGGCCAACTGGTTGCCCAAATGGCGAGTTGCCCGGACTTGGAAAAGATCAACCAGGATATTGTTTAAACCGTGAAATTCCGGTTCGTTGATGAAGCCCTTATTGAAGGGAAACTACTTTCATCCGAAAACCCTGGTTTACTTGGCTCTGATCAGCTGGAAGATGATGGCAATATCGATAAACTCTTTGGTTCAGAAGAAGCGCTTCTGGAATATGCTTTAAAGAACAAAAAGGCCAGGCATTACAAGCAGCTGAGATTCCTCGCGGAAAAACACCAAGGGTCCATTTTGAAACTTCGCTTCGTACTCAACCCATTTGCCTTCCTATTCCTTTTAGAAGGGAAAGAACTGTTTCACATAGTATTGGAAACATTTAATACCGAGGAAGCAACTTATGTATGGCACCTGGAGAAGAACCGGGAACTTCTTCCGGAAAACCTCACCGCCATCGATGAAGACTTGGCCACAATCAGGAATAAAGGCAGACAGGCTTTTCTGGCGGCCCCTCCAAAAAACTTCAGCCGTTGGTTTTTCAGTTTTCTCTTCCAAACAAATCCTCCATAGTTAAAGCGATGTCGACCAGGCCCAGGGTGTGTTTATTCTGTTTCAGCCCGAAAGTGGTAATGAGGGTCAGAAAGATTTGCTTCCGTGTTTTTGCCGATTCTTTAAAGTTGGATATTTTTTGGCGTAACTCCGTCGCCATTGCTTTGGTGATGGTGACTTCTGCGCTATAAAATTTCATTTCGCAGATGTTGATCACATGGTCTTTACGGTCGATTAAAAGGTCGATTTGCAGCCCCTCCTCCTCTTCATTCCCCTTTTTGTAAAAGGAGGAAGCCGTTGAATAAACCCCGGAAATTCCCAGCGCCTTTTTGATCTGTGGAAGGTGTTTGAGGCAAATGCTTTCAAAAGCGTAACCGGCCCAACTCGTATAAGTTTGAGTTTGGCTGAGCTCTTGCCAAACCCCCTTGCCTTCGCTTCGGTTATTTTCGATGAAGCGGATATAAAACAGGGAATATTCATCCGTCAGGCGATATAGGCTATGCTTTTTCTTTTTACCGAAAGGATAATTCATGGAGATGAAACCGGAGTGCAACAATTCCTCGAGCACCTTTGTCGTGCCTCCTCCTTCGGGAAGGCGGCTTTCCTCAACAATTTCAGAACGGGTAAGGCCCTTTCGCTTTTTAGCCAATGCCCTGATCACCTTGACGTGTGCTTCCGAGCTTTCGAACAGAGCGCTATATAATTTTGAGAATTCATCATGCAGCAGCCCATTTTCTGAAAAACAGATTTGGTTGATATTTTGAGCGGCGCTTTTGCCAGCCTCAATTTCATCCAGGTAATGTGGTACGCCTCCCATCGCCATGTATAAATGGAGGATTTGGTAGTGATCCAGGTTGATGTTTTTGGCTTTCAGGAAATCTTCGGTTTCCACCAGGTTAAAAGGCTTTAAGGTGAGACGCCGGGTGATCCGGTTATGAAGGCCACCTTTGTGGTGCACTACTTTCCTGATCATCCATGAAGCTGCAGACCCGCAGATGACGACTACTATATTTTGGTTTACCGCCCAGCTGTTCCAAAAAAAACTCAGGCCCTTTAAAAAGCCCGACCTATGCGTTGACAGCCAGGGTAATTCATCCAAAAACACCACGATCTTCTCCTTCTTCTGTTTCATTTCCAGGAACTTTGTCAGAAAATGAAAAGCCTCCAACCAATCTTTGGGTTCGGTTTGCGGGAAACTACCCTTTGAAAAATTAGCAAGCTGGATCATGAAATTCCGGAGTTGCTCTTTGCGCGTGGCATGCTGAATGCCTGTAATTTCAAAGTCGATCCGGCCTTCATATACGGATCTTACCAAAAAAGTTTTGCCTACTCTCCGCCTGCCTATCACGGAAACCATTTCTGCTTTTGGCGATTGTAAGGCCTGTTCTAATATTTTTCTTTCTTCAATCCTACCAATAAGAGGTGTATTTTTCATAGGAATCGTTTTTCGCTCGCGAAATCTACCTCAATATACGGGTTTTCGCGGGTGATTAAGTGTTATTGACCGCGAAAACTCATAAAATTCAGCCCTTTTCGCGAACAATAGGGGGATTGGCGCAGGAATACCACAAATCAAACATCCCTCAACCGCAGCATCGGCAACGCCTCCCATCTGATAAACGGTGTGATCCTCCGCTTGTACCGGCCCAGATTCTCATAGTACATCACCTTGTTTGGCGTTTTCAAAATTAACGTGGAATGGGCATGGTTCGTTTCCTTTGTGAGCCCAA
>JAGREE010000109.1 GCA_020446675.1 Alphaproteobacteria bacterium
TGAAATAAAGGATAACCCGGGTACGGGGGAGAATGAGTTGGAGATAACGCAAGCCGGAGCCCCTACCCGGAGGGCAGGGAAGAACAAGTGCCTTTAAGAGCAACCTTGCGTTGGTTGCTATCTACTTCGATGCACTAGCCGGGTAACATACAAACGCTAAAATGTGCCAAAAAGCAGGAATGGTGGAGCCAATCTTCTCCGGATTGCCTATCTTTAAGGAAATTTCACCCATCTTTAAAATTGCCAGCCCTTTGATCGTAATGGCCGACAATGGGGAACTGCAGATGCTGCCTTGCTGGTTTTTATGGGTGAGCATTAGCCAATACCAATATGAAACTGGACCAAAAGAACATAGAACTCATCAAGGCCTACCTTCAGGATAAGCCAGTGAACCGAGCTTATCTGTTTGGGTCCTTTGTCCGGGGAGAAGCTGGCCCCGATAGTGACGTCGACATTTTAGTCGAACTGGATTACCGCAATCCAATTGGACTATTGTTCATCCGAATGGAGCAGGACCTGGCCAGGATATTGAACCGAAAGGTTGACCTGGTGTCTGCTCAGGGCATGTCCAAGTACTTAAAGCCGGTAATTGACCGGGAAAAACAGCTGATCTATGCCCGGTAAGCTTGGTGATAAGGCGAGGTTGCAGCACATCCTGGACGCAATAGGCGAAATTGCCTCCTTCACAGATGGAGTGGATTTCAGCGCCTTCGAACAGGATTCGATGTTGAAGAGCGCCTGTATTTATCAGTTGAGCATTATTGGTGAAGCCAGCAACCATCTTTCTGACGAACTGAAGCAGGAACATGGCTCTATTCCTTGGGGAGATATTGTCGGCCTTCGAAACATTATTATCCATAAATATTTTGGGGTTGATGAGAAAGTAGCCTGGGATATCGTATTACAGTATTTTTAAAATCCTGGCAATTTGCTTGCAACTTATTGATTATCAATAAATTGTGTGGATTTTAATAATCCTGGTGGGACCACTTGGTAGACTCGAAACCCTCTGTAATTCAGCTGATTACAGCGGGTTTTTTCTTTTTGCTGCAGCAGGTGCTGCAGTTTGACAGGCAGTACCGAACCAGGGGGCGCCCTTATAGCGCCGACGGCATCATCGACTGGAGATATACCAGGCTCTAATGCTTCAATCGGGAAAGAAAAAAGATTGTATTGCTGATTTTTGTCATTGCATCTATTAGAGGAATTCCAACTACTTACTAACCTGAAATTCTTCTTTGAATGTAGATTGACCCCATCGGATACTAAGAGCTTGTTCAAATTTCGTTTTTGGAGATGAAAATTATTCATTTTTTGCTTAGGCAAGGCGTCGAAATGGGAGCATACCCTTAGGTACGTGACCATTTCGACAACGTAGCATAAGCGAAAAAGGGACATTTTCAGCCCGAAGGATGAAATT
>JAGREE010000110.1 GCA_020446675.1 Alphaproteobacteria bacterium
GGCATATTGATGCGGGTTTTCATAAGTGGCGACATCCTTTATTGTGGCAGGATCAAAAATTGCCATATCGGCAAAATAGCCGACTTTAAGAGCGCCACGGTTCGCAATTTTCAGGTTTTCAGCTGGAAGGGAGGTCATTCGTCTTATCGCTTCGCTAAGCGGCAGAACATTTTCATCGCGAACATATTTTCCTAATACCCGGGCAAAATTACCATAGGTACGCGGATGAGTGCTGGAATGGCGGAATATGCCTTCATTTGGGATTGCACGTGCGTCAGACCCGAAACTAACCCAGGGCAGGTTAAGCTTCTTTTTAATATTCTCTTCGCTCATCATAAAATAAACCGTGCTGACATCTGCACCATTTTCCGCAACTAGGTTCATGGCGGTTTCTTCGGGGCTGGATCCACGCATTTCAGCAATTTCCGTCAGTCTTTTGCCGGTTAGAGGGCGCAGGTCAGGATTATCAAAACCGACCAGCACGACATTTTCATATCCCGATGCCGCACCAAGACTTTCCCAGTCCCGGTTTGGATCGCGCATTTCCTTAAGCGCTTTGGCGCGTAGCTCTGGGTCTTGCATATTGGCGATCCAGCTTTTAATGCCGCCTTCCTGTATCCAAGGTGGGATCATAGCGTCAAGTCCTGTTGATCCGGCCGTATAGCTATACATATTGGCACGAATATTTAAGCCTTCCGCGCGGGCGGCTTCAATTTTGGCAATGACATTGTCAAGTTTAGGCCAATTTTCTTTTCCTGCGGCTTTCAGGTGATAAATCTCTGCCGGTATATTGGCTTCCCTAGCAATTGTCAGCAGTTCATCAACGGCTTCTTCCAATTTGTTGCCTTCACTGCGCATATGGGAAATATAGGAACCACCACAGACGCTGGCCGCTTTACTTAAAGCGATAAGTTCTGCAGTATTGGAATAGGAAGCCGGTGCGTAAATTAGGGATGACCCAACGCCAAGGGCCCCTTCATTCATGGCATCTATGACCAGTTGCTGCATATTTTTTAATTCTTCTTCATTGGGCAGACGGTTGTCATAGCCGAGTTCATTTATGCGGACAGTGGTGGCCCCTATATAGGACGCCACATTTGGTGTAATTCCTTTTTTCTCAGCATAGGACAGAAATTCACCAAGACTGTTCCAGTTTACATCATATTTCATTTCACCCTGAATATCGATTTCATGTTGTTTCATTTCAGCATTTAAGGGGCCAGGGGATGAACCTTCACCGAAAACTTCCAAGGTCACACCCTGTTTGATGTCGCTCATGCCACGACCATCATATATAAGTGGTTCAGCGGCCCAACTCAGCATATTGATAAAACCGGGGGAAACGGCAAGACCGCTTGCATCAATTTCAGTGTCCCCGACGGCCTGTCCAAGATCACCTATGGCTGCGATCCGATCATCATTAATCGCAACATCGACGATTTTGCCCGAACTCCCAAGTCCATCATAAACTATACCACCACGAATGATTTTGTCATAATGTGCCGTTTCCTGCACCGTCTGTTTTTCAGAGCAGCTGGCAGTGATAAAAAGAGCAATGAAAGTGATAAAAATATATTTATAATTTGAATGGTTTATCATTTTGGATGTCCTCATTTTTACTGTTCCCTATCTGACAAACTATAAATGCAACAATCGTCCCTATACAGAGTTGCCAACTGAAAGCAATATTCCCCAGTCCTTCCGGCAGTTTGAGCAGATCGACAATATAACGCTGCTGAATTAAAGTTACAACAAAACCTATAATTAGAGCAAAGATTACCGATTTTGTTGAACCGCGGTTGGTATATATCACCGTAAAATAGACACCAAGCAGACCGGAATAGGCAAATACCATAAGGGATAATGCAAAATCGAGTAGGGGAAGACCTGAATATTGCTGCCAATAAAAACACAGTATCGACATAAAAAAAAGAGCAGCTCCCACCAGCCCCATACATAATTGACCGGCCCTGACAAAATGATGTTCGGGCTTATGTTGTTTATTTAAAATCCATGGCCGATAGAAATCCTGAATGATAACCGATGACATGGAATTTAAGCCGGAATTGATGGTCGAGACCGCGGCGGCAATGACACCGACTGTGACCATCCCTTTTAACCCTGATGGAAGCTCATTTAAAATATAATGCATGAATATTGTAATATTCTCCCCCTGAAATTCCTGTGAGGGAGTAAAATCAGCTGACGTCGCCATAATGTCTGGTCTGTCATAATAAAGGTAGAGCAATTCCCCGATTGATATAAACATCCAAATCAGGGGAATACCAATAAATGCCGAGAGTATAATTGCGTTGGCTCCATCACGTCCTTTTTCGCAGGTAAGCAGGCGCTGGGCTATGTCCTGATCAAGGCCGAAACTGGCAATATATAAAAGCGTCATACCCGTCAGAATTGAAAGAAGACTATATGGGTCGGTAAAATTAATACCGGTATTAAAAATACGGAGTTTATTGAGCCCCTCCGGTGTCTGTTTCAGCTCACTGACTATTTGAGGCAGGGTGAGAGGTATGTGATTAAGTAAGAAATATAAAACCGCAATTGCGGCAAAACTATAGGCGCAAAACTGAATTAAATCGCTCCAGATAACGGACCGTATTCCATTTAGAAACGTGATGGAGAACCCAACCACAATAAGTAATGCTGATGCAGAAATGATATTTCCAGCCTCAATATTTGAAAATAAAATCATTGAAACGGCAATAGCTGCAAGATAAAGACGGGCGCCACTGGCAAATAACCGACCGACCAGATACATTGCCCCCGCGGCCTTCATGGCAGTTTCATCAAATCGTAAGGCAAGAAGCTCGTATACGGTCGTAGCTTTCATGGCATAAAATTTGGGCATTAAAACTTTTGCAATAAAAAGTGATGCGATAATTGCGCTAATATTGACGGCAAGATAGGAATAATCATTTCGGTATCCCTGGTCAGGACCACCGAGGAAAGTGGCCGCGGACTGGGTCGTGGCAATCACTGAAATTGCCACCAGCCAGGCGGGCATTTTATTGGCCCCAAGAAAATAGTCGCGCGTAGTTTGTGCTTTTAAAAAAGTAAAAGCCCATCCAATCCCAAATAACAAGAGCAGGTAACCGGATACGATCAGCCAGTCGAGTATTGAGAAATTTCCTGCCATAGTCTGCCTTTGTTTTTTTCTATAACATTTTTATAGGTATAAATTCCCCTGCTGACAATCTTATAGATTTTCAAGACAACTCGGCTGATACAAATCATTTGTAATAGCGGTCTTTATTTGGGATAAAGTTTAGTGACAAAGTACAAAAATAATCTGCATATAAGGGATAGATCAGAATGGGCACACGTATTGAAACAGACACTATGGGCACCGTTGAGGTGGATGAGGATAAATACTGGGGTGCGCAGA
>JAGREE010000111.1 GCA_020446675.1 Alphaproteobacteria bacterium
GGCAGAACATTTTCATCGCGAACATATTTTCCTAAAACCCGGGCGAAATTACCATAAGTACGCGGATGCGTGCTGGAATTGAGGAAGACGCCCTCATTTGGAATTGCCCGTGCGTCAGATCCGAAACTGACCCAGTGAAGATTAAGCTTCTTTTTAATATTATCTTCGCTGATCATGAAATAAACGGTGCTGACATCGGCGCCATTTTCCGCAACAAGGTCCATGGCGGTTTCTTCCGGACTGGACCCACGCATTTCAGCAATTTCAGTAAGTTTTTTACCGGTAAGCGGGCGTAAATCAGGGTTATCAAAGCCAACAAGCACAACATTTTCATAGCCTGATGCAGCACCAAGACTTTCCCAGTCCCTGTTAGGATCGCGCATTTCCTTTAGTGCTTTAGCGCGAAGATCCGGGTCCTGCATATTGGCGATCCAGCTTTTGATACCGCCTTCCTGAATCCACGGTGGGATCATGGCATCAAGTCCGGTTGAGCCGGCCGTATAATTATACATATTGGCGCGAATATTTAAGCCTTCCGCACGGGCAGTCTCAATTTTGGCAATAACATTGTCAAGTTTGGGCCAGTTTTCTTTTCCTGCGGCTTTCAGGTGATAAATTTCCGCCGGAATATTGGCTTCCCGCGCAATGGTCAGCAGTTCATCAACGGCTTCCTCCAATTTATTGCCCTCACTTCGCAAATGGGAAATATAGGACCCACCACAGACGCTGGCGGCTTTGCTTAAAGCGATAAGCTCATCAGTATTGGAATAGGAGGCCGGTGCATAAATAAGCGAAGTTCCAACGCCAAGTGCCCCTTCGTTCATGGCATCAATGACCAGCTGCTGCATATTTTTTAATTCTTCTTCATTGGGCAGACGATTGTCATAACCAAGTTCATTTATACGGACGGTGGTGGCTCCGATATAGGATGCTACATTGGGTGTAATTCCTTTTTTCTCTGCATAAGATAGATACTCACCAAGACTGTTCCAGTTTACATCATATTTCATTTCGCCCTGGGTATCGATCTGGTGTTGTTTCATGTCTGCATTAATAGGGCCGGGAGAGTCCCCTTCACCGAATACTTCCAAAGTCACGCCCTGTTTGATGTCGCTCATACCGCGACCATCATATATAAGCGGTTCAGCAGCCCAACTCAGCATGTTGATGAAACCTGGGGAAACGGCAAGGCCGGTTGCATTAATTTCTGTGTCTCCGGTGGCCTGACTAAGATCACCAATTGCTGCGATCCGATCACCATTAATTGCAACATCAGCGATTTTTCCCGAACTTCCAAGCCCGTCATAAACCATGCCACCACGTATGATTTTGTCATAATGTGCAGTTTCCTGCACCGTCTGTTTTTCTGAACAGCCGACAGTAATAAAAAGTGTAATGAAAGTGATAAAAATATATTTATATTTTGCTTGGGGTATCATTTTGGATGACCTCATTTTTACAGTTCCCTATCTGACAAACTAAGAATGAAACTGTTGTTCCGATACAAAGCTGCCAACTGAAAGCAATATTACCAAACCATTCAGGAAGTTTGAGCAGATCGACAATATAACGCTGCTGAATTAAAGTTACAACAAAACCTATAATAAGAGCGAAAATTACCGACTTTGTTGATCCGCGCCTGGTGTATAATACCGTAAAATAAACACCAAGCAGACCGGAATAGGCAAATACCATAAGGGACAATGCAAAATCGAGGAGAGGAAGACCAGAATATTGCTGCCAGTAAAAACAGAGTATCGACATGAAAAATAGAGCGATCCCAACAAGGCCCATACATAACTGACCTGCACTGACAAAATGACGCTCGGGCATATTTCGTTTTTTATTAATCCATGGTCGGTAGAAATCCTGAACTATAACTGATGACATGGAATTTAAACCGGAATTGATGGTCGAGACCGCAGCGGCAATAACACCGACTGTGACCATTCCTTTTAACCCAGATGGAAGTTCATTTAAAATATAGTGCATGAATATGGTAATTTTCTCCCCCTGAA
Source organism: Alphaproteobacteria bacterium (assembly GCA_020446675.1). GTDB lineage: Bacteria > Pseudomonadota > Alphaproteobacteria > Sphingomonadales > Emcibacteraceae > Pseudemcibacter. The sequence continues at coordinate 2,019 of JAGREE010000111.1, forward strand.
ATTGCCGGTCTGGAGAAAAGTTTGCGGCCGTTGCCATAATGTCTGGACGGTCATAATAAAGGTAGAGTAATTCCCCGATTGATATAAACATCCAGATCAGCGGAATGCCAATAAAAGCAGACATTATAACAGCACTGGCACCGTCGTGACCTTTTTTACAGGTAAGCAGGCGCTGGGCTATATCCTGATCCAGTCCGAAACTGGCAATATATAAAAGTGTCATGCCCGTCAGTATTGAAATAAGAGTATATGGGTCTGTAAAATTTATACTGGTATTAAAAATTCGGAGTTTATTGAACCCTTCTGGTGTCTGTTTCAGCTCACTGATTACTTGTGGGAGAGTAAGGGGGATATGATTAATTAAAAAATATAAAACCGCAATGGCAGCAAAACTATAAGCAAAAAACTGAATTAAATCGCTCCATATAACGGACCTTATTCCATTTAGAAATGTTATTGAGAACCCGATCACTATAAGTAATGCAGATGCAGCGATGATATTTTCGGCTCTGATATTTGAAAATAAAATCATTGAAACTGCAATTGCCGCCAGATAAAGACGGGCACCACTGGCAAATAATCGGCCAACCAGATACATTGCGCCTGCGGCCTTCATGGCGGTTTCATCAAACCGTAAAGCAAGAAGCTCATAAACAGTCGATGCTTTCATGGCATAAAATTTTGGCATCAAAACTTTCGCTATGAAAAGTGACGCGATAATCGCACTGATATTGACAGCAAGATAGGAATAATCATTACGGTATCCCTGGTCCGGGCCACCGAGGAAAGTTGCAGCAGACTGTGTTGTGGCAATTACGGAAATGGCAACCAGCCAGGCAGGCATTTTATTTGACCCAAGAAAATAATCCTGTGTCGTTTGTGCTTTTAATAAAGTAAAAGCCCATCCAATTCCAAATAACAATAGCAGATACCCGGATACGATCAGCCAGTCGAGTAATGAAAAGTTCTCTGCCATAGTCTGCCTTTGTTATTTTGTTATGGTTTTTTATAAGTATAAATTCCATTGCTGACAATCTTATAGAGTGATCAGGTTTTTAGAGGTCATAAATCATTTGTAAAGAAGGTCTATATTTGGGATAAAGTTTAGTAACGCAGATAAACTTTTAGTAAAAGGAATTATTCAGAATGGGCACACGTATTGAGACAGACACTATGGGCACAATTGAGGTGGACGAGGATAAATACTGGGGTGCGCAGA
>JAGREE010000112.1 GCA_020446675.1 Alphaproteobacteria bacterium
TGGCGCGGATGCGGGCGCGGTCGGTGGCCGGGTCCAGAAGCTCATCACTCCGCCCCGGGGTATGGTTGCCACCATATAGGGTTTTTCGTTTGCCCCAGCCGCCGCAACCGACAATGGTTTGCGTGTCCGTGCCTTCCCCGTGCAGAATAATAAAATAGGTCTGATCCTCAATAAGCTGGGTGTCCACACCCATAAACTGCCCGGCGATTTCAAGCTGTTCTTTGGTTAAATAATTTTTCTGTAATTCATAAATGGCCGCGCCCATCAGCGCCTTTATATCCTCGACATCGGACATTTGCGCCAACCGGTGGGTAAATTTTTTTGACATTTGTTCGCTCACTCTTGCAATAAAACCCAAATTGTACTTTAGTATAAAATCATAATATGTGTCATTCACTTAACCAAAAAAACCGGACCTTGTCATGAAAATTATTCATCTTTTGCTGATTATTCTCTTCACCGCGATCCCCCCTGCGCTGGCCCATCAGGACCCGGAGCAGTCGGGCTTTATCGATGTGGAAGGTGGCAAAATCTGGTACCGGCTTAACGGCCTTGAACACTTGGGCAAAGCCCCCGCCATTATCGTCATGCATGGCGGACCGGGCGGCACCCACCGGGGGCTTATGCCCTATGTTGAGCTGTCGGATACCTACCCCGTCATTCTTTATGATCAGCTTGGCACCGGCATGTCGGCAAAATTTGTCGATGACCCGAATGACCATAGCCACTGGACGGTGGAGCATTTCGTCAGCGAAATCGGCAGCATCAGAAAAGCATTAGGATTGGATAAAGTGATCATCGCCGGGCATAGCTGGGGCGGGACATTAAGCGCCGAATATGCGGTTAAAAATGAAAAGGGGCTGATCGCCGCCATATTCAGCAGCCCGCTGATCAGCACGCCGCAATGGGTTGCCGATAACCGTGAATGGATCCGCCAGCTGCCGGAAAATTATAGGGACGCGATTGAACGTAATGAAGCCGCCGGCACCTTTGATAATACCGAATACCGCGCGGCCGAGGCCGCCTTTTATGATCAGCATATGTGCCATAATGACTGTGTTGATTATGGCTTTCGGGATAATGGCGCACCCGGCAACCGGGACATGTATATGACCATGTGGGGACCCAGCGAATTTACCGCCAACGGCACCCTTGAAAATTATGATATCAGCCCGAAGCTCCCCACGGTTGAGGTTCCGGTGCTGATGATGTGCGGTGAATTTGACGAAGCGGCCCCAAAATCATGCGCCAAATACGCGGCCATGGTCAATGACGCCACCAATGTGGTGGTGCCCGGCGCCGGTCATGCCACACTGGGCGAACAGAAAGATTTTGTCATCGGCACCGTCCGTAAATGGCTGGCAAAAAAAGTAAAATAGAATATGAAACCTGAAATTCATTATAGCGCCTGCCCCCATGACTGCCCGTCCACCTGCGCATTGGTTGTGGAAAAGCTGGACGAAAAAACAATCGGCCGCGTCAATGGCAACCCTGATAATTCCTATACCGCAGGGGTGATCTGCGCCAAGGTGGCGCGATACGCCGAACGCACCCACCATCCCGAGCGCCTGACCACCCCCTTAAAACGGACCGGACCCAAGGGTTCGGGGGAGTTTAGCGAAATCACATGGGATGAGGCGCTGGACACCGTCGCAGACTCCTTTAAGGCGGCCACTGAAAAGCACGGCCCGGAAACGGTCTGGCCCTATAGCTACGGTGGGACCATGGGGCTGTTGCAGGAAGGCGGGCTAGAACGCCTGCGTCATGAAATGGGTTATTCCATCATGCGCTCAACCACCTGCGGCGGGCTGGTCGATACCGGATGGCTGGCCGGATTTGGCCGCAAAATCGGCCCCGACCCCCGCGAAATGGCCGAAGCGGATTTGATCATTATCTGGGGTACCAATGCTGTGTCGACACAGGTCAATGTCATGACCCATGTCGCCCGGGCACGGAAAATCCGAAATGCCAAAGTCATCGTCGTTGACCCATACGAAAACCCGACCGCGAAAACCGCCGATATTCATATTGCCCTTCGTCCGGGTACCGATGGCGCCCTTGCCTGCGCCATGATGCATATTGCCTTTCGCGATGGCTATGCCGACCGGGACTATATGGAAAAATATACTGATGTACCGGGGGAGCTGGAAGCGCATCTCGCCACCAAAACCCCCGCATGGGCGGCGGAAATCACCGGGCTAAGGGCAGAAGAAATCGAAAATCTGGCCAAGCTTTATTTTACCACCGAACGGGCCTATATCCGGCTTGGCTTTGGCCTCTCACGCTGCCGCAATGGCGCGGTCAATGTTCATGCGGTCTCCTCCATTCCCGTGGTGGCGGGCAAATGGAAAGTGCCGGGCTCGGGCATATTTTTTGCCAGTGGCGGTATTTATCATTTTGACAATAGCCTTATTCAGGGACTTGAAAATAAACGGGGCAACACCCGATCAATCGATCATTCACGGGTCGGACCGGCGCTTACCGGCGATAAAGACGACCTTGGGGATGGCCCACCCATCACCGCTATGATCATACAGGGCACCAACCCGATGGTGATCGCGCCGGAACAGAATAAGGTGCGGGCGGGATTTTCGCGCGAGGATCTTTTTTTATGTGTCCATGAACAATTCATGACCGAAACCGCGATGATGGCCGATATCGTCCTGCCCGCCACCACCTTTGTCGAGCATGATGATATTTATAAAAGCGGAGGGCATACCTTTATCCACTATGGCCCCAAAATCATTGATCCGGTGGGCCAAAGCCGATCAAATCATGATGTGGTCTGCGACCTTGGCAAACGGCTTGGTGCCAAACACCGCGGCTTTTCGATGAGCGCCAATGAAATTATTGCTGAAACACTTGAAATTTCCTGTTATCCTTCCCTTGATCACATGCGCGACCTTCATTTCCATGACTGCGCCGAAAGCTTTGAAAATCATCATTTCCTGAATGGCTTTGCGTTTCCCGATGGCAAATTCCGCTTTAAACCGGGCTGGGAAAATATCGGCCCGCGCGGCGGCGAGCTTCCCGCCCTGCCCGATCATTATGTGGCCCCGGGCGGCGTTGATGAGACCCACCCTTTCCGGCTGGTGACCCCGCCCGCACGGAATTTTTTAAACACAAGCTTTAATAACACGCCAAGTTCCTTAAAACGGGAAATTAGGCCCACTTTACAAATTCATGGGGCGGACGCAGAAAAGCACGGCATTAAGGACGGTGATCCCGTCATCATCGGCAATAAACTGGGATCGGTTCAGCTATTCGCCAAAATTGTGAGCGGCGCCAAACCCGGTGTGCTTGTCGCCGAGGGCATCTGGCAAAACGCTGCCTTTAATGGCGGCAAAGGCATAAACCAACTGGTCAGCGCCGAGGTCGCCGCCCCCAACGGCGGCGTGGTTTATCATGATAACGGTGTCTGGCTTAAATCTGCCAAAATCTGATAAAAACAGGCTTGCGGCTAATTGAATATTAACCTATTTAACTTATTTTTTAAGCTCAGAACTATTTTGAAATGCTAAAAATCAGGATTACTTAAAAAGTGGCCGTAAAGAAACGATTTGCCGGGGAGCACAGGGGATATAGCCTATCGCTCATCATTTTCGTTTTGATGACTTTCCTTGCCACGCTTCCGGCCGGGGCCCAAATCCCGGTTGAATTCCCCGCTCTCAGCGCAGAGGAACAGGCCTGGATCAAGGCCCACCCCGTTATCACCGCCGCCAATCCGGATGATTCAGCACCTTATTCCCTTACCCGCAATGGTAAGGTACAGGGTATTGCCGCAGAATATCTTGAGCTGGTAGCATCAAAGGTCGGCTTAAAAGTCAAATTTGTCAAAGAAGGCAGCTGGACCAGCATGATGCAATTGTTCCGCGCCGGTGAAATTGATTTAATTCATAGCGCCCTGAATAATGATGAACGGGATGCCTATATTTCCTTCACCCAGCCTTATTTAAAGATGCCGGTGGTTAATATGGGCCGCGCCGGGACAGCGCATCTTAATAATATTGATGATTTGCGGGATAAGCGCATTGGCCTGATCCGTGGCTATGTCCTGACTTATGCTTACCGCAATAAATTTCCCGGGCTGACCTATGTTGAATTTGACAATATGACCGATGCGTTAAAGGCGCTTTCTGCTTCAAAAATTGATATCTTTACCGGCAATATTGTTTCCATCAATTATTCCATTTTACAAAATTATATTCCTGATCTTGAAGTCATCGGGCCGGATTTCGTGCTGGATGTCAACACACTTGATCATCGTTTCGGCGCTTTAAAGAAAAATAAAATTCTGATTGATATCCTGAAAAAAGGTATGGCCGCCGTAAGCGACCCTGAATTTATGGAAATTTCCGAGAAATGGCAAAGCAATAGAGCCATACTGACCAGCGATATCCTGGACCTGACAGCGGATGAAAGAGCCTGGCTTTCGAGCCATAAAGTGATCAATACGGCGGTTGACCCATCACAGATTCCACTTGAATTTGTTAATTCTAATGGGGACATTGAAGGGGTCACAGGGGCTTATCTTGATAAAATCGCCGAAAAACTCAATGTCACCTTCAAATGGGTTGGTAATCCCACTTTTGCCGATGGTATGGAACAGATCAAAAATGGTGAAGCGGATATCATCACGCTGCTTTCCGCAACCGATGAAAGACGGAAATATTTAAATTTCACTGATCCCTATTTCAATGTCTCTTATATGATATTTGCCCGTGATGATGAAGCGGTCTACCGTAATATGGACACGCTCCGCGGTCATTCTGTTGCCCTGATAAAAGGTTTTGCCAACACGGAAATGGTCAAGGCCCGCTATCCGGATATTGACGTTATCGAAACCCCGAGCATTCCCGATGCCCTGCGCCTTGTCGCCAATGGCGGGGCTGATGCCTATATCGGCAGCATGCCGCTGGCCACATATTATATTGCGGCCGAAGCCCTGACCAATATGACCATTGTCGGCGAAACGGATTTCAGAAATGATAATGCCATCGGCATCCGCAACGATCTGCCTTTGCTCGCAAGTGCCATGCAAAAAGCACTCCAGTCCATTTCCATTCAGGAGCGCTCGGAAATTTCAAGAAACTGGCTTGGTATGACCGCTGCCCCGACCGTGGATTATAGCCTGATCTGGAAAATATTTATTGTCGCCTCTCTTATCGTGATGTTTTTTATGATCTGGAATAAAAAACTGCAGGATGCACAGGCGAAAGCGGAAGAAGCCAACAAGGCGAAATCAACCTTCCTTGCCAATATGAGCCATGAGATCAGAACCCCGCTTAATGCCATTATCGGCTTTTCCGAGGCGATGCTGGCCGGACTTGGCGGGGAAATCGAAAACCCGAAACACAAGGAATATTTAAACGATATCAAAAAAAGCGGTGATCACCTAGCCACCGTGGTGAATGATATTCTTGATCTTTCCAAAATTGA
>JAGREE010000113.1 GCA_020446675.1 Alphaproteobacteria bacterium
AAAAACAAAAAAAAAAAAAAAAAAATCTATAATTTATATAATATAAATATTAAGAAAAAAAAAAATAAAAAAATATTTTATAATAATAAAAATATAAGTCAATATAATAGGTTAATTAAATTTACTGAATATATATTCATTCATTTAAAGCTGGACAATTAAATATTCAGTTGGCATATTTTAAGACTATCAGGGAATGATTCTTGTGGGGCCGCCGACTAAGGGAAATGAAGCGATGAAAAAGTATGATGTGATAGTCATTGGAGCGGGTCATAATGGTCTTACCAATGCGGCTTTTCTGGCAAAAGCAGGGCTTGATGTCCTGATGGTTGAAAAGAACGACTATATCGGTGGGGCGTCAGTCAGCCGCAACCTTCATAAAGACTGGATGTATTCAAATTGTTCATATGTCTGCAGTCTTTTTAGGCCGGAAATCTATCGCTATCTTAATCTGGGGAAACACGGGCTTCAGGTTGTGACCTACAATGGCGGATTTTCACTCACTGACTGTGGTGATTATCTTGGCAGTTATAGTGATCATGATGTGATGCGCCGCGAAATCCAACGTCATAGCCCTATTGATGTTGATGCCTATGATCGTTATTATACCGAAATGGCAAAATGGTGCCGTTTTATCCGACCATTGCTTCTTCGGACGCCGCCAGACCCGACCAGTTTCAAAATCCGTGATCTGGATGAACTGAGGTTCCTCGCCAAAAAATTTGGGGAATTGGGGCATAAGGATCTGCATGATTTTATGCGCTTTTTTACAATCAGTGTTGGTGATTTTGTTGATCAGTTTTTTACCTCTGACCTGATTAAAGCGCACAAAGCCGGCTCAGCCGTTGTCGGAACCAATCTTGGTCCATATTCCCCGGGTACGGCTTATGTCCTTCTTCATCATTATATGGGTGATGTTGATGGGGCAACTGGGGCATGGGGGTTTGCCCGTGGGGGAATGGGCGCAGTGGCTAAGGCCCTTGCCGGGGCCTTTCAGGAGCACGGCGGGGAAATAAGAACTGGTTCCGGAGTTGAGCAAATCACGGTTAAAAACGGTAAGGTTACGGGGGTACGACTTGAAAATGGTGAAGAAATAAAAGCGGACCGGGTTGTTTCAAACCTTGATGCCAAGCGAACATTCCTAGGCATTATGGACCCGAAAGATGCGGGGGAAAAAGTGGTAAAAGCCGCCAAGAAATTTAAAATCCGCGGCTCATCGGGCAAACTGAATATTGCTCTTAACGGAATTCCGGAACTTTCAGCTCTGCCTAAGGACAGCAAACTCATTCAGGGTGACTTCCATGTGGTTGACAATATGGAAGCTTATGAACGCTCTTACGACGAATGGAAAAGTGGGACCTGGTCAAAAAATCCATATCTTGACGTTCTAATTCCGTCCCTTACGGATCCGACAATGGCACCACCAGGAAAGCATTTTATGTCGGTTTTTGTTCAGTACTGCCCTGAAAAAGTTAACGGCCAGGACTGGACACCAGAACTGGTGAAACAGTTTGGAGATACCGTTATCAATACTATTGCTAAATATAGTCCGAATTTCAAAAGCCTGATTGAACATGTTGAAGTCAGAACTCCTGGTAAAATTGAGGAAGAAATCGGTCTGACCGGCGGTAATATTTTCCAGGGAGAGCTTTCTTTAAGCCAGCTCATGTTTAATCGGCCATTTCCGGGATATTCCCAGTACCGTGGACCGGTAAATGGTATGTATATGTGTGGTTCGTCCACCCATCCCGGAGGCGGCGTTATGGCAGCCCCCGGCGCAAATGCGGCCCGTGAAATATTGATCGATATGAAAATAAGCACCACCGTGCCGGAGGATGAAGGGGATGACTGATAGCAATAAAAATAAATATGATGCCATCATTGTGGGCGGCGGCCATAACGGTCTTGTTTGTGCGGCTTATCTGGCGAAAGCTGGTAAAAAAGTAATTGTGCTTGAGGCGAACAGCCAGGTCGGTGGCGGCGCGGTGACAAGCGAATTATGTTACGGCAAACGGATTTCATATTGTGCCCATTTTCTGAACCAGTTGAATACCCATGTTTTAAAGGAATTAAATCTGGCAGCACATGGGCTAAAGTTTGCAGCAAGGGACCTGTCAACTGTCTCATTAGACAGGGATGGGGATCATCTAATTCTCACAAAAAATTCGGCTAAAGGCGGCGGTATCACCAAAGAAGAAGCTGTTGCCTATAAAAATTTTATGATGCTCATTCATGATTATGCGAAAACGCTGGGATTTTTAATGGATAGTCCGCCGATCGATATTTTCAATCCGGACTGGGATGACAAACTGGCAGCTCTGAAACTTGGCTGGAAGTTGAGGGTCGGGCTTGGCGCAGAAAAAATGTCTGAGTTGCTAAGGATGATCGGAATGAATATCCGCGATGTGCTTAATGATGAATTTGAAAATAATAAACTTAAAGGCGCATTATCTTTTGATGCGGTTTTGGGGACCCATACCGGTCCTTACTCGCCAGGTAATTTTCTCAATTTTCTTTACCGCTATGCCGCCGGCGATAGTGGGGCTTTAAATATTCCGGAAGGTGGTATGGGTGCCGTAAGCAATGCCATTGCTTCATCTGCCACGGCGTCAGGTGCAGAGGTTAGAACAGACGCACGGGTGCGGACAATTAATGTAGAAAATTGTGCAGTCAGTGGTGTGACGTTGGAAAATGGAGAGATCATCAATTCCAGTATGGTTATTTCCAATGCCAATACCAAAACAACTGTTTTTGATCTGGTGGGCACACGGCATTTTGAAGCTGATTTTGTGCTTCGTATGACCAATTACCGAATGCGCGGGGCGGCAGCAAAACTGCATATAGCCCTTCATGCCCTTCCTGACTTTAAAGGACTTTCAAAAGAGGATTTGGCCAATCGCCTGCTCATTGCACCAGATCAGGAGGATGTGGAACGCGCCTTTAATCATGTAAAATATGGCGAAACCTCCCCTTCCCCGATGATGGAAATATCCATTCCGTCACTGGTTGATAAAAGCCTGGCTGACAATGGTCATGTCTTAAGTGCCACTGTTCAGTATGCTCCTTATGCGCTGAAAGGTGGCTGGACAGAGGAAGCAAAGGCGGCGTTTCTTGAAACATGTATCGATCGAATTGCCGAATATGCCCCTGATATACGGGAGCAAATAGAACATGCGGAAATTTTAACACCAAAAGATCTTGAAGACCGTTTCGGTATGGTCGGTGGTAACTGGCATCATGGGGAGCTTACCCTTGACCAGATGCTCATGCTTCGTCCGGTGCCGGAAGCATCAAGATATGCATTGCCGCTTGACGGACTCTACATTTGTGGGGCCGGAGCCCATCCGGGTGGCGGCGTTATGGGTGCTGCCGGGCGTAATGCAGCAAAAGCAATATTAAAAGGAGAGGTGAAATGACCACAGAGATTGATCGGGACCACTGGCGCAGTGCCGTAAAATTTTCGCCTTTTTATAATAAGCTAAAAGACCATGACATGGTTAATATGTGGCATCGGTGGGCCGGGTATACGGTGCCAACTGTGCTAGAAAATACAACTTTTGAATATTTCGCCATTCGAAATACGGCCAGTCTTTTTGATTTAACACCAATGTCAAAATACCGGATTTGGGGACCGGAAGCTCTTGATTATATGAACCGCCTGTTACCAAGGGATATGACTAAATTGCGCGTGGGCCGAGTAGCTTATACTGCCTGGTGTGATGATGAAGGTATGGTGATCGATGACGGAACTGTTTTTCGTGTGGCGGAGGATGAATATCTTTTATGCGCACAGGAACGGCAGATGGAAATTCTTAAAAGGAATGCTATCGGCTTTGATATTGAATTTGAAGAAATATCGGATGAGATTGCGGCACTTTCCTTTCAGGGGCCGGTCAGCTGTAAAATTCTTAAGAATATGGGGTTTAAGGATATCGAGACCATGAAGATGTTCGATCTTCGCTATTTTGATTTTCCCGGCGGAGAGGTAATGATTTCCCGGTCCGGATATACCGGCGATCTGGGGTACGAACTTTGGATGAAAAATGAGCAGGCAGAACCAATGTGGGATGCTATTTTTGATGCCGGAAAAGATTATAATATCCGACCGATTGGCGGCAATGCCCTTGAAATAGCCAGGATTGAAGCCGGTCTTATTGCAGCCAATGTTGATTTTTCACCAGCCAATGAAACAGTGCGTCCTGGGCATGCCAAATCACCGTTCGAGCTGGGCCTGGACTGGATTGTCAAATTGGATAAGGGGGTCGTTTTTAATGGACGGCGGGCTTTGTTAAAGGAAAAACAGCAGGGATCCAGATTCCGTTTCGTCAGGCTGGATGTTGAAGGCAATAAGACGGCTTGTAATGCGTATCTTTTTGATAAAGAAAATGGGAAGAATATAGGCTATGTCAGCAGTGCGGTATGGGCACCGTCGGCCAAGAAAAATATTGCCCTCGGATTTGTAGATATGCCCCATGGCAAAGTGGGGGATATCATCTGGGCAGAAATTTATTATAAAAAAGAGCTTAAATGGAACAGGCGCTGGGCGAAATGTACGGTTATGGACGGTCCGGCATGGAACCCGCCCAGAAAAACAAAAACGCCACCGGATGATTTCTAGCCGAATGATATATGGTCTAATGATTATCGGCCATTGATAATAAGACCTGTTGAGCTTTCAATAAACTGATAGGCAGTTTCAAGACTTTTTCTTTGTGAGAAGCCTTCGGGGTCAAGGCAGCATTCAAGCCAAAGACCGTCTAACAATGCATAAATTCCAATGGCCAGTGACCGGGTGTCGCGCCCTGTCAAAGAATAGTTGTGCTTTGTGTATGCTGCTTTAAGGATGGACTCAATTGCATCAATATATTGTTGATATATTTCCTTGTGCGCCATCCTCAGATCCTGTTCACTTAATGTAACCGCCCAAAAGGCAAGCCAGACTCTGAGATATTTTGGGTCAACGTCATCAGGGGCAAAAGTGCTCTCGATATAAACCTTAAGTGCGTTTATAGGGTCTGTATCCATAGGGACAATTTTTGTCTTAAAATCTTCCAGGAATAAATTTGAGAAATATTTATAGCTTTCTGCAATGAGTTCTTCTTTACCAGTAAAATAATGGGTCAGAAGTCCAGGAGTAACACCGGCAAAGTCGGCAATTCGACGTACAGTCGTTCTTTTATAACCAAAATTTGCCAGAGAGCAGATCGTTGCATCTATAAAAAGCTGTTTTTTATCTGGGTTCTTCTTATCAACTTTAAATAAATTTCGGCCATCTTTCATTTAAAAATGCTCTTTTCAGGTTTAATTTATGTTAGAGTAGTACAAAATTTTTCAGTCGTCGTCAGATTTATTGCAAAAATCGAAATTCGTAACTTGAGAGGTTAATTATGACAGAATTTACACCTTTTGCTTCATTCATAGGAGGAGCGTTAATTGGACTTTCAGCAGTACTCTTAATGTTATTTCAAGGTAGTATAGCCGGTGTTAGCGGCATCTTAGGAAGGCTCTTGCCGCCCTGGGCGGAAGCCAGAGGGCTTGATTGGCGGGCAGCCTTCATTTTTGGTATTATTATTTCGCCCATACTGGTTAAACTCATTACCGGTCAAAATATTGAGCAAGTTGTGTCTGACAGTAAAATTGTCATGATTTCAGCAGGTCTGCTTGTTGGCTATGGCACCGGTCTTGGCAGTGGATGCACAAGTGGCCATGGGGTTTGCGGTATTTCGCGTCTTTCCATGCGATCAATTCTGGCAACTTTGACTTTTATGATCTCCGGTTTTTTAACAGTTTATATCATCCGTCATCTTATTGAAGGGGCATTCTGATGGGTAAAATAATTTCTGCTTTTATTGCGGGGCTGATTTTTGGACTGGGTCTAATTATTTCTGGTATGAGCAATCCCGCCAAAGTATTAAATTTTCTTGATTTGGCCGGTACGTTTGATCCCAGTCTGCTATTTGTTATGGGAGGTGCTATTCTTGTTGTATTTACCGGTTACAAGCTGGTGTTGAAACGTAATACGCCAATTTTTGACAATGCATTTCACATACCAACCCGAAAAGATATTGATAAAAATCTGATTATTGGTTCAGCAATTTTTGGACTTGGATGGGGGATTGGTGGATTTTGTCCGGGGCCGTCTTTGACGTCAATACTGCTTGGAAGTGAAGGAATAATTTACTTCTTTCCCTCTCTTATAGTTGGACTGATAATAACGAAACTTATTTAAGCTTAAGAGCACAGCAAAGAATTTCTTCTCCTATGAGGTCTGTTTTATGCAGACCTCATAAAAATTTATTGAAGAAAACACATAATTAAGCAGAATCTGCTTGTTCAGAGGCGCGGGAGAGATTTTTCGAAGGTTCCCTTTTATCCCGGTTATGAACCATATCATCCATTAACTGACTGATTATTCTGCTTCCAGTTTTTTCAAATAAAAACGGAAAAAAAGCGTGGGTCAGGCAGGCAAGTAGCGCAAGTGTCAGTTTGCCACAGAATGTAAGTGCGGATAATAGATGCCCAAAATACGTCTCGCCAACGGATGCAGGGTGTTCGGTAAATGAAATTCGCATGTCTGTTATCCTTAATTTATCCTATATTTAGTTTAGGAAATATAACATATGCGGGAGAAAAGATTTTTGCTTTCTTTAATAAAAATTACGAATTTCTGAAAAAAAATATTACTATTAATTAAAAAGATAGTATAATTTTACATATATTAGGTCATATTAAGAAAAATGAACCTGCTTATACGTAATTTAGCGGAAGTTTTGTTGTGCTTTTTATTTCTTCCATTACAAAACTGGAGCTAACATCATAAAGATCATCAATTTTAGAAATAATATCCTGATAAACCCGGTCATATTCTGACATATCGGGCACCAGTATTTTTAGTGAGTAATCAGTTTCGCCACTTAAGCGTAAAATTTCGACTACTTCCGGAATATGGATAAGAGAGTTTCGAAATTTTATCAGCCAGTCTTTTGAATGCTGACTGGTTTTTATATTGACAATGACAGTCAGGCCCAGATTGAGTTTCTTTTTATTGACCAGTGCAACCCGTTTTTCAATATAGCCTTTTTCCTCCAGGATCTGTACCCGTCGCCAACAGGGTGTTGTGGATAGGCCGACTTTTTCAGAGAGGGCAGCAGTTGAAATAGTGGCATCTTCCTGAAGGCATTTTAATATTTTTTTGTCAAAATCATCCATGAAGCAGTTTTCCCTATATTATAGAAAATAATTCTATTATTTGATGAAAGAATCGTAATCATATACTAAATTGGTGTGGTTTAAAAGATTACGCCGGGGTTTAATATATTTTTTGGATCCAGGGTTTTCTTAAGCAGTTTCATGAGGGCTATTTCTTCCTGTGACCGGCTATGGGCGAGCCAGGCTTTTTTCTCATGACCGATACCATGTTCTGCCGAGACGCTGCCTCCAATTGTTTTAAGCGGATCATAGACAATAACATTGGATTGTTCATGAAGGCTTTCATCACCGGTGTTCGGACAAATCATCAAATGGAGGTTGCCGTCGCCGATATGACCGATGACATAACAATTAGCCTGCGGCCAGGTGGTCGCAATTTTTTGCTGTACCTGTACAATATAACTTTCCATATGTTTAATTGGAAGGCTGACATCATACAGAAATAATGGGGAATTCCTTAATATTGGCTCGAAACCCTCTCTGATAATCCAGATAGATTTTCGTTCCTGTTCAGACTTGGGTATGATGGCGTCGGTAATGATACTTTCATCCATTGCATATTCAAGGGCGTTCATGAAAATCATATTGTCTGATTGTGCGTCCGTACCGGTACATTCGGTAATAACATAATAGTGATGGTCTCGGTTCATTGGGGCCTTATGATCATCAGGTCCGGTCACTGCCTGAAAATAATTACCCCACATAACCTCAAAGGCACTTAAGCGGGGTCCGTTTTTCTTCTTCATAAGATTTAAAAAACGGATAACATTTGAAAAGCTATTTAACCCGACCAATGCTGTCTGGCTGTTGGTCGTTGCCGTTTCGAGTTTGACAATGATTTTTGTGATGATGCCAAGCGTGCCTTCTGAACCAATGAATAGCTGTTTTAAATCATATCCGGCATTGTTTTTGATAACTTTATTCATGGAAGAAATAACAGTGCCGTCAGCCAATACTGCCTCTAGTCCGAGAATATGGTTTCGCATCATGCCGTAACGGATTACATTAATCCCCCCAGCGTTTGTTGCGGCGTTACCACCGATAGTGCAGCTTCCTCTTGCACCAAGATCAAGGGGAAAATAGAAGCCTTTCTCTGCCACAGATTTTTGTACATTTTCCAGAATTGCCCCCGCTTCAACAGTAACAGTGCCGCCTGTTTCATCAAATTCTTCAATCGCGGTCATGCGTTCTGTGGAAATAATCACGTGATCTATCGTTGAATCGGCGGCTTTTGCACATCCAGTCAGGCCACCATGAGTAACGATTATCTGTTCTTCGTCATTGCATTTCTTTATAATTTCAGAAAGCTGTGTCGTAGACGTTGGCTTAATGATGGCTTTTGCCGTAATCGGGGTGGCATCCCAATAACTGCTGGCGCGGTTTGAAATGCTGTCCCCTGTCAGGACAGTTTTTTCACCATATTCTGCTTTGAGTTTTTCGATAAATAATGACATTTAATCTTATTTCTTTTTTGAATATTGTGGGATTAGAGTTCTTGTTTTCCTTATGGCAGATTGGAATTGGCTAGAACCATTTCTGAATTTTAAATACGATAATTTGCCCCACAACAATAGCGGCTAATATTGCACAAAATATCCAGAATGAATAAGCATAATCAGCACCGGGAATTCCACCTACATTTATGCCCAATAGTCCGGTCAGGAATCCAAGAGGCAGAAATATAGCCGCTATGACAGAGAGGACATACATATTTTTATTAAGTCTGTCCGATAACATATTTGCAAGTTCATCTTTTACGATCTGGGCCCGCTCTCTTATTGCATCAAGATCCTCAACATGACGTAAGACATTGTCATAATTTTCATATAGGTAGCGTTTTTGTGTTGTGGAAAGCCACTCCATCTCAGAAATTCTCAGTTGACCAATTGCATCTTTCTGTGGGGACATATAGCGTCTGAAGATGATTGCTTTTCGTCTTATGTCGATGATATTTTCCCGTAGTGACAAATCAGGATCATCGAGAATTTTTTCCTCAATATCATCTGTTCGCTCATCAAGCTCGGTAATTACCGGTTCAATGCGTTCAAATAACCGAGTGATCAGCATGGTCACAAAATGCCCGGCATCAGTAGGACCGCGTCCATTTTCTATTCTTTCTTTAATATCAAGGATCGCCTTAAGCTGGCGTTTCTGAACGCTAATAATTCTGTGTTTGTCGACCCACATTCTGATAGAAACCATGTCTTCAGGGTCAGCATCCAGATTGAGGTTGGCGCCTCTCAATATAATAATGGCCCCATCGCCGATTTCGGTAATACGAGGACGGGTTTCCTCAGCGAGTAATGCGGAAACGACAAACGGGTCAAGATATGAAAGCTCATTTTCCAGCCACTCACGCGCTTGGGGGTTGCGTGCATCAAGATGGACCCAGGCCAGTTGTGAATTCTTAATTTTTTGGCTGGCCACTTTAATATCATCAATTGCATTTCCGCCGCCTTTGCCGTCAAAATCATAAGCGAGCAACATTGTTTTACTCATTTTAACTCACCTAAATTTTTAACGTAAACATCTCTTTGCGGAAATGGAATTTCGATATTATTATCTGCAAACTTATCCCATATGGCAAATAGAACATCACTCTTGGGCTTTTTTCTACCTTCAGTCACATTATCGACCCAGAAATATAGGGTAAACATCACAGCACTATCTCCGTAAGAATCAAGAAAACAATCGGGTGGTGATACGGTGCTTGATTTTGGGTGTTCTCTTGCCGCTTCCAGCATAAGGTCATACGCTTTTTTAATATCACTTTTATAAGATACGCCAATATTAATCTCTACCCTGCCGAGCGTATTTGTATATGTCCAGTTCGTTACACTGTGCGTAATAAAATCCTCATTAGGGATCATTATTTCCCTGTTTTCGAAGGTTTCAACGAGTGTGTATCGGGCACCTGTATGCCTAACAAATCCAGTAGTACCGTTCTCAAGTTCGATGAGGTCACCGACAACCACAGTTTTTTCAAACAATAAGATAATACCGCTGATAAAATTTGACGCTATTTTTTGTAGACCCACACCAATCCCGATCCCGATTGCGCCGCTAAAGATAGCCAATCCGGTCAAGTCTATATCCAGAAGATCAAGTGCAACGAGAAACGCAATAAAATAAATAAGAACCTGCATTGCCTTGACGATCAGAGCACGGTTGCTTGCGGTAATTTTATTAAGATTTAAAATATGCTGTTCACCAAAATCGGCGACAATACCGGCAAGCCAGAAAAGCAGGACGATGATAATTGCCGCGCGGGTGAGCAAATAGATCGAATAACGGTTAGCCCCTAATTGGAAGGACAATGCATCGGAATCAAGAAAACTTTGAACAGGCGATAAATATCCGGAAATGCCAAGGGCAAAAAAGCCGAGCACAACAAGCAATAGCAGCAGTTTAGCGACCCATGTCTTTGGTTTAAGTATTGATTTCCACATATAGAATTTACCCTGATTTGTTCTTTATTATTATTGTCCAGAAAATACTTTTTATAAAGCAGAAACATCATTTCAATCAATATTGGTTAATAAGAAATATTGGAATTACCGGGTTAGCCTATTTGACATAGTTGGTAATAATCCTCTAAATGAAGCCGATAAGAAAAACGAAATTGGATTGAATATGGAAAATATTGTTGTTGGATGGGAAGAATGGGTAACACTGCCGGAGTTGGGTTTGCCTGCGTTGAAGGCAAAAACGGATACCGGAGCAAGAACATCCGCCTTACATGCATTTTCTATTCAGCCATTTGGTAGTGAAAAAAAGCCCTTTGTCAGGTTTGGAATTCACCCGGTTCCCGATAATCCGGATATTGAAGTTTTTTGTTCCGCCCGCGTTGTTGACAGAAGAGAAGTGACATCATCGAATGGTCAGAAAGAACTTAGGTATGTCATTAAAACACCAATAATTATTGGAAAAAGAAAATGGGATATTGAAATAACGCTGACCAATCGTGGTAACATGGCCTACCGTATGTTATTAGGGCGTACAGCTCTTGAGGAAATAGCCGTTCAGCCAACGCAAAGTTTTATCCAAGGGCAACTATCTTACCGTTTATATGATAAAATTGCCCGTCAGAAGCCGATTAAACGGCCACTTAGAATAGCTGTTCTCACTAGAGAGCCAAATAATTTCTCGACAAGACGGCTGGTGGAAGAGGCAGAAAAAAGAAATCATGTTATTGAACTTATCGATACCAAAAGATGTTATCTCAACATACAAAGTCATAATCCCGAAGTTCATTATGACGGTAAACCCCTTCCAGTTTTTGATGTTGTCATTCCACGAATTGGCGCTTCGCTTACGTTTTATGGTATGGCAGTTGTCAGGCAGTTTGAGGCAATGGGAACATTTTGTCTTAATAGTGCAGCATCAATAGGGGCGTCACGTGATAAACTGGCTGCCCATCAGATTTTGGCACGGCACAGAATTCCTATGCCGACAACAGCCTTTGCAAATTCCCCTAAAGATACAAACAGTTTGCTCTCGCTGGTAGGCGGGGCTCCTACCGTGCTTAAGTTATTGCAAAGCACTCAGGGAAGAGGTGTCGTGCTGGCGGAAACAAAAAAAGCAGGGGAAGCTGTGATCAGCGCGTTTCAGGGGCTTGATGCCCATTTTATCGCTCAGGAATTTGTAAAAGAAGCCGCGGGTTCGGATGTTCGCTGTTTTGTTGTCGGCAAAAAAGTGGTCGGGGCAATGATGAGAACGGCCGATGCAGAAGATTTTCGTTCAAATTTACATGCTGGCGGTAAGGCAAAACGGGTTGCTTTGAGTAAAGAAGAAAAAGCAATTGCCATCAGGTCAGCAAATGTTCTTGGACTTACGGTTGCAGGCGTGGATTTAATAAGAACGGAAACAGGATCAAAAGTTTTGGAAGTCAACAGTTCACCGGGTCTTGAGGGTTTGGAGAAAACATCCAGAAAAAATGTTGCTGAAAAAATAATAGAATATATTGAAAATAATGTCTCGTCTACTGTCCGGCAAAGTCGCAAAACCAGATGATATTCAGGACATTATTTAAAATAAATTTTTTCTATTAGAGCCTGATATTCTTCCAGTGATAATGTTTCAGGAATGTTTTTGTCATGCCCGTAAATTAACTTACCATCGAAGTCGGAAATGATCTGCCTTTGATTTACTGCAGATGCGTCTGAATTATAAAGCTCTTTTGCTTCGGAAATTCGGCTTCCCATAATCAGTTTCCTTCAATTAATTGTCTTTCAGATTATGAATTATATGCAGTAAATTAAATTATAAAATTGAATATTTTATGATATTATTATTTGAATTTTAAATAACAGCTGGTTCAGATAAAATGGATATTCCTCAAATTAAAACATTTATCGCTGTCGCTGATACAGGCAGTTTTATTGCAGCGGCTGAGAAAGTCTATGTGACCCAGTCCACAGTGAGCATCAGGATCAAAAATCTTGAAGATCAGCTGGGGACATATTTATTTGAAAGAAGCAAGCAGGGCGCGCGCCTTACATTTGCAGGCAGGCAGTTTCTCAAACATGCTATAGCATTGGTAAAAATATGGGATGAGGCGAGGTTATCTGTCGGCATAGGGGAGCAAATGGAAGCATTGCTGCGCATTGGTGGTCAGGTTAGTCTTTGGGATGGTTTTTTGCTTAAATTATTATCTTGGATGCGCATACATGCACCGGAAATAGCCATCAGAACTGAAATGGGCTATTCGCCTGACTTAATGCAGAAACTAACCGAAGGCTCGGTTGATATTGCTATCCTATACAGACCCCAACACAGGGCAGGGTTTAAAATTAAACAGATATTTGAAGAAGAGATTGTTTTGGTTTCTTCCCTGGATCAAGGGATTGATATTTTTGATCACGACTATATTTTTGTGAACTGGGGGCCGGAATTTATCAGTGACCATGCCCTAAATTTTCCGAACCTGACCACGCCGAGGGTTTCTCTCGACCTAGGTACACTCGGTATTGAATATTTGCTTACAACCCCCTCCAGTGGATATTTCCCCCGAAGAATTGCGGACAGTTTTGTAAATGAAGGAAAGCTCTGGTATGTGGACTGGGCACCGAAGTTCATTTATCCGGCTTATATAATTTATGCGGAAGACATTGAAACTGACCTGATAAAGGTCATTTTAAAAGGGATATCTGTTTTAAGAAAAGAGATGATGACAGCTACTTAAAATGATCTTACCATCAGGGAATATCTGAATTCTCAGATACTTCCTGGCGGTAGAATTTCTGAATTTAAAAACTCAGTAGTCTTCAATGTAATCCTCAACAGCGCTATTATATCTGGTGCGGTTTCGTGCAGGACGGCTACGTTTGGATTTATTCTTATCGCGCTCTTTAACTAAATCAAAATAATAATCATCGTCAAATTCACTATAATCATAATAATCCAGTTTTTCGTATAATTCCCTATCAGAAATTGTATTTGGTTTATAATGCCTCATGTTAGTCTCCAATACTCATTACTGTTAGCATGTAGAGTATATGATACCGGATTTTATCTATTTGAAAAGCGAATTTATTATATATTAAATATTTAAAAAATAAATATTATTAATTTTTGATTTACTATAATTTATGTTCATTTAGTGCATCAATCA
>JAGREE010000114.1 GCA_020446675.1 Alphaproteobacteria bacterium
AGATGAAGCAGCTTGCCGGTATGCGCGGTCTGATGGCAAAGCCATCTGGTGAAATTATTGAAACACCAATTATTTCAAACTTCAAAGAAGGCCTCAGTGTTCTTGAATATTTTAACTCTACCCATGGCGCCCGTAAGGGTCTTGCCGATACCGCGCTGAAAACAGCGAACTCCGGATATCTGACAAGACGTCTTGTCGATGTGTCACAGGACTGTGTTATTACTGAGGAAGACTGCGGAACGTCACTTGGAATTGATATGGCAGAAGTTACAGATGGCGGTGACGTTATCGTGAAACTGAGTGATCGTATAGTCGGTCGTTGCCTTGCAAAAGATATTAAGGATCCGGTATCCGGTGAACTGATTTACGAGGCAGGGACATATCTTGACGAAGTAAAAGCAGAAGAAATTGAAAAAGCTGGTCTTTCAGTGGTTAAAGTCCGTTCAGGTCTTACCTGTGAGACTAAAAATGGCTGCTGCGTAAAATGTTATGGCCGTGACCTTGCCCGTGGAACGATTGTCAATATCGGAGAAGCGGTTGGCGTTATTGCTGCACAGTCCATTGGTGAGCCGGGTACACAGCTGACTATGCGTACTTTCCATATTGGTGGTACCGCATCTTCTGTTTCCCAGCAATCGGCAATTGAAGCCTCCCATGACGGTGTTGTCAAAATTATCAACAAAAAAGTTGTTAAGGACAGCAAAGGCAGGATGGTTGTGCTTTCAAGGAATATGGAAATTATTCTTGTCGATGAAGAGGGACGTGACCGTGTTACCTATAAAGTCCAGTTTGGCTCACATCTTCTGAAAGATGAAGGTACAAAAGTTAAACATGGTGAAAAACTCTGCGAGTGGGACCCTTATACA
Source organism: Alphaproteobacteria bacterium (assembly GCA_020446675.1). Taxonomy (GTDB): domain Bacteria; phylum Pseudomonadota; class Alphaproteobacteria; order Sphingomonadales; family Emcibacteraceae; genus Pseudemcibacter. Next base: position 867 of record JAGREE010000114.1, read on the forward strand.
CTTCCAATCATTACCGAACAGGGTGGTACAATTAAATTTGTTGACCTTGCTGATGGTGTGGCGGTTAGTGAAAATATTGACGAAGCAACCGGAATTTCAAGTCGTGTTGTTGTTGACTGGCGTTCTCATCCTAAAGGTGCTGATCTTCGTCCGCGTATTACTGTCCGTGATGCAAAGGACAATGTGGTGGCACTCGCCAATGGAACGGAAGCCCGTTATTTCATGTCTGTTGGTGCTATTCTTTCGGTTACCGATGGTGCCGAGGTTCACGCGGGGGATGTGATTGCACGTATCCCACGTGAAGCGTCAAAAACCAAGGATATTACAGGTGGCCTGCCACGTGTGGCGGAATTGTTTGAAGCTCGTCGTCCGAAAGATCATGCAATTATTGCTGAAATTGATGGTTATGTTGAATTTGGTCGTGACTATAAAAATAAGCGCCGTATCAGCATTAATCCACGTAATGATAAGGACGAAATGGTCGAATATCTCATTCCTAAAGGTAAGCATATATCTGTACAGGAAGGTGATTACATTCGTCGTGGTGAATATCTGATTGATGGTAACCCGGCTCCTCATGATATTCTGAAGTCTCTCGGTATTGAGGCATTGGCTGAATATCTGGTGAATGAGGTTCAGGATGTTTACCGACTTCAGGGTGTGGGGATCAATGACAAGCATATTGAAGTCATTGTTCGTCAGATGCTCAAGAAGGTTGAAATTACCAAATCCGGTGAAACAACATTCCTGATCGGAGAGCAGGTCGAACGTGAAGAGTTCGACGAAGTAAATGAAAAGGCCATTGCTGAAGGGCGTGAGCCAGCAAAAGGAGAAGCTATCCTTCTTGGAATTACCAAAGCATCGCTTCAAACGCGTTCATTTATTTCCGCGGCATCATTCCAGGAAACAACCAGGGTTCTGACCGAAGCCGCTGTTTCCGGTAAATCTGATAAGCTTATTGGCTTAAAGGAAAATGTGATTGTTGGTCGCCTGATTCCTGCCGGTACTGGTTCGGTGATGAAGGCTTATAACAGAATCGCTCACAGACGTGATGCTCAGAGTGAACTGGAACAGCAGGCTGCAGAAGCGCTTGCAAATGCGGATCCGCTGGCAAGTGAGCTTGGTGAAGTGACCGACTCATAGGGTTCTGCTTCACATGAATAAGGAAATATGAGTTAATTTGCTGTTTATTATGTAATTTGCCATATTATCAGCATATAAATTCAAATAATTTAAAGGCTGCAGGAACTGAAACACCAGATTCTGCAGCCTTTTTGATAAAAAGTAAGACTATGTTAAATTTTTCTTGACTGACAAATTAAGCGAACATAGTATGCGCACACTTCTTAGAGGTGCTGGTGGTAGTTCACATGCGAGCTAAACGCTGTACTGTAGAGAATAAGAAAATTTGAACTTAAGTATTTTAGGTAGCCGGGGCGGTCGAAAGAATCGCTCTTTTTTCTATTATAGAAAACATGGCTGTCTTTTGTGCTATGGAAATGAAAAAAAGATTAAGGAATTAGAATGCCGACGATCAACCAGTTGGTACGTAACCCACGGAAGAAGCCAGTACAGCGCAATAAAGTGCCGGCACTTGAATCTTGTCCGCAAAAACGTGGCGTATGTACTCGTGTTTATACCACTACACCAAAGAAACCAAACTCTGCTCTTCGTAAAGTTGCCCGTGTGCGTTTGACGAATGGCTTCGAGGTAACAAGTTATATTCCTGGGGAAGGGCATAATCTTCAGGAACATAGTGTTGTTCTTATTCGTGGTGGTCGTGTGAAAGACTTGCCTGGTGTTCGTTATCACGTACTTCGTGGGGTGCTTGATACACAGGGAATTGCTGACCGTCGTCAGGGTCGTTCTAAATATGGTGCTAAGCGTCCTAAGTAAGGGCCTTTATCAAAGGAATTAAGATATGTCGCGTCGTCACGCAGCCGAAAAAAGAAAAGTATTACCAGAACCAAAATTTGGTGATCTTGTATTGGCTAAATTTATTAATAATCTGATGGTTGATGGTAAAAAATCGACTGCTGAGCGCATTGTTTATGATGCTTTGGATATTGTTAAAGCAAAAACTGGTGTGGATCCTATTGAGCAGTTCCATACTGCTCTTGAGAATATCCGTCCTGCAGTTGAAGTTCGTTCCCGCCGTGTTGGTGGTGCAACATATCAGGTGCCGGTTGAAGTGCGCTCGACTCGTGCTCAGGCGCTGGCCATTCGCTGGCTTATTAGTATGTCACGCAAGCGCAATGAAAATACAATGACAGAACGTCTTGCAGGAGAATTCCTCGACGCTGTTAACAATCGTGGTGCTGCCGTTAAAAAACGCGAAGACACTCACAAAATGGCAGAGGCTAATAAAGCCTTCTCGCATTATCGCTGGTAGAACTGGTAAAGGTTTAAGAAGATGGCACGTACTACTCCCCTTAAAGATTATCGCAATATCGGTATTATGGCCCATATTGATGCCGGTAAGACAACGACAACAGAGCGTATTCTTTTTTATACAGGCATGAGCCATAAAATTGGCGAAGTGCATGATGGCGCTGCGACAATGGACTGGATGGAGCAGGAGCAGGA
>JAGREE010000115.1 GCA_020446675.1 Alphaproteobacteria bacterium
TTAAATACCCCTCTATAAAATGGATTAAATCCATATTCGATTTTGAACTTACCGTATCAAATCCGATAAGTTTATTCAGGAGTTCTTTTGTAGACATTCTATCCATTTCTCACCCATTAATCATGATTTATTCTGCATGCAGGATATGACCAATTTCGTATCAGGGTCTTTTATTTTAGCAAAAATCAGCCGTTCATTGCATTAAGAGGGCCTACAACGGCAAGAAATTCTCGGCGTGTTTTTTCATCCTCACGAAAAGCGCCAACCATTTGACTTGTAACCATTGAAACACCGTGTTTATGAACACCTCTGGTGCTCATACATTCATGAGTGGCCTGGATAACAACACCGACCCCTAACGGCTCAAGAATATCCTGAATACAGTCGGCTATCTGCGCTGTCATTTTTTCCTGAACCTGAAGTCGCTTGGCATAGGTTTCAACAACACGTGCAAGCTTGCTAATACCGACAATTTTATTTTTTGGCAGGTAGCCGACATGAGCCTTTCCAATGATGGGGGCCATATGATGCTCACAATGGGATTCAAATGGAATATCCCTCAGCACGACCATTTCATCATAGCCATGTACCTCTTCAAAAGTGCGCGAAAGATACTCTCTCGGATCCTGATGATACCCTTTATAAAATTCATCGTAAGATTTCACGACGCGTTTGGGTGTATCTATCAGCCCTTCCCGCGACGGATCTTCACCTGCATATCTAAGCAAAGTACGAATGGCTTCTTCCGCTTCTTTTCTGCTTGGTTTTTTATCTGACATTTAATGAACCTTCCTGTCTTCTGTCGGGATATCCAGTGAAAAAGTCGGTATTTCCACATCAAAATAGGCCCCGTCCATTACCCTCATTCTATAGCTACCAGTCATAAACCCGGAAGATGTTGTAAGCGGCGCCCCACTTGTATATTCAAACGCTCCACCGGGCTCAAGTATGGGCTGTTCGCCCACTACACCTTCGCCGTCCACTTCATGCTGCTGTCCATTTCCATCTGTAATTATCCAATGACGTCTATGCAGTTGAACCGTTTCCCTGCCATAATTTTCAATATGGACCTGATAACCCCAGACATAATGTCCTTCTTCCGGAACTGATTCCTGATCAAGGTAAAAGGGGACTACTGAAACGCCAATATCATTGGTAATGGATTTATATTTTTTTTGTTCGTCCATAACGCTGCTCTTTAAAATACTAATCAAATCAAATTGACTGTTACAGTCCAGCGATCTTTGCCGCTCTTGCAAAATCCTCGATCAAATCATCCGCATGTTCAAGACCGACTGAAAGCCGCAACATACCTTCCGTAATTCCCATATCAAGACGCGCACTTTCCTCAACAGACTTATGTGTCGTGCTTGCGGGGTGAGTCATCAGGCTTTTCGCATCCCCTATATTATTGGAAATATCCGTCACTTCCAATGCATTTAGGAATTTAAAAGCCTGCTCTCTGCCACCGGGGACAAACACTGTAACAACTGTACCCCCTGCTGACATTTGTTTCATCGCCAGTTCATGCTGTTTGAAATCGGGACGTCCGGGATAATTTACTGACGTAAAGACACCAAGATCGGCAAGGCCATCAGCCACTTTCGCAGCATTTGAGCACATTTTATCAATTCGCAAATCCAGCGTTTCCATGCCTTTAAGCATCACCCAGGCATTAAATGGGCTTAAGTTTGGCCCGGTATGTCGAATATAGGGAAGAATAATTTCATCCATATTTTTTTCAGATGTAAGGATACAGCCGCCAAGGCAACGGCCCTGCCCGTCAATATGTTTAGTAGACGAATAAATTACAAAATCGGCCCCATATTTTACCGGCTTCTGCAAAAGTGGCGTCGCAAAAACATTATCAACAACAACCAATGCGCCATTTTCATGAGCCACGTCACAAACGAACTGAATATCCACGACATCAAGTGTTGGATTTGCCGGAGATTCAAGAAATACGGCTGTCGTATTTGGCTGCATTGCCGCTTTCCAGGCTTCGTTATCCTGCCCATCAACCAGAGTGCAGCTGACACCAAATTTCGGCAGGATATTTTCAATGAAGACACGGCATGAGCCAAACAAAGTCTTACTGGAAACCACATGATCACCAGCCTTTACAATTGAAAGCATCGTTGATGTCATCGCTGCCATCCCGGTTGCCGTTGACCGTGCCGCTTCAGCGCCTTCAATCAACGCCATTCTGTCTTCAAACATTGCACATGTCGGGTTGCGCAGGCGCGAATAGGTATAGCCGTCCTGATCACCATTAAAACGGGCGGCGGCATCCTCGGCACATTCATAAGCATAACCGGATGTCATGAACATGCTCTCGCTTGTTTCGCCGAGTTCGCTTCGATAAGTGCCTCCGCGAACAAGTTTCGTTTGCAAACGCCACTTATCCGTTATGTCTTTATTTTGTCCTGTGTCTCGTTTCATTGTCGTTACCCTGACTTATAATTACGTATATTAGGCTGGAATATTTTTTAAATATAAACCAGACTCCGCTAATTACTACAGGATGCCCCACCAAGTACACAAAAAGTTGAACAAAATGGGTGATTTAATGAAACGTCCTGCCGCGCAGATGAAAGCGTGTCGCCCATATTAAATTGCTGATCATAGGCAAGAAGCGTACAGGCCATGATGGCAGGACGATCTGCGCCCTTATGTTTTACAACCATTCGGGACGTGGCACACATCATATTTTCAGGATTAACATTTAATATTCCCCAACAGGCCGTGGTGATTTCAACCACATCCTTTTGTAAATCCATTTCCGGGAAAAGTATAAGCTTATGGGGATCAATTGCATCAACCTTAATTGATAATTCAGCGAATAGATTTGCATAACCAGCTCTTAATTCTTCTTCATTTTCGTGGGTAAATGTTCGACCGGCAACATGGATGTCAAAGCCGTTATCCGATAGCCATTTAAGCCCCTTTATCATAGGCTCCCAGCTTTTATTCCCACGTTCCTTCTCGTGAATTTCCCTGGTGTAATGATCCATCGAAACCCTGATTGACAAGCGGTCAGAATAGCGGTTTTTTAAATCAATCAACGCATCCTGATGACGCATCATCGGCCGCATGGCATTGGTAAGAACCAGAATCCTGAACCCAAAATCCAGCGCGGTTTCGAGGATTTTAATAATATCCGGGTTCATAAACGGCTCCCCTCCGGTCAGGCCGATCTCGGAAACCGCAATATTTTTTTCTTTTATTTCTGTGAAAAATGGTGTCACTTCATCCAGGCGGATATAGGAGAGCGCATCATTTTTTGGGGACGATTCAATATAACAATTTTCACATTCCAGATTACAAAGTGTGCCCGTATTAAACCAGAGGGTTTCAAGGTTTTTCAGGCGAACATGGGCCCGCGGGCTGCCATCCAGAGTAAAATCAGGATTACTAAATTTACCGGTATTTTCAATTAATTTGTCCATTGGCGAACCATACATCAAAAATATTATTCCCGATATCATTAATTTGTAACATAATCGTGAGTATGTTTTTTGCTTTTTATTTAATTTGACATAGTTTCGATAATTGACATCGAATTATGCCCCTGATAACGAATATTTTGTCCCTAAAATGAAGGATTTAATATGCTGGAATTAAGACCCAACTGTGAATTTTGTGATAAAGATTTGCCGCCGGATGCTGATGACGCCTGTATCTGTACTTATGAATGTACATTCTGCCGTGATTGTGTTGATAATATTCTTGAAAATGTCTGCCCCAACTGTGGTGGCGGGTTTGAAAAACGCCCCATCAGACCTAAAACGGCCAGACGCCCTAACGTAAGCCTCGCTCACGACCCCGCATCCACAAAACGGAAAAATACAAAATATTCCATGTCTGAAATAAAGGAATTTTCCAGCAAGGCCAAAGACATTCCACCGTCAGAACGCTGATTTTAGACTTTTTTATACGATAATTTTATTAAAGCTCGGCCATTAATCTTGTGCCCTGATCAATCGCCCTTTTAGCGTCAAGTTCTACGGCTTCCTCGGCACCCCCGATTAGATGAAATGGTTTTTTTAGTCCGGTTACAAGTTCACGCATGGGTTCCTGCCCGGCACAGATGATAACATTATCAACGGGGAGCAGTTTTTCTTCACCGCCTATTCTCACATGAAGCCCCTGATCATCTATTTTTAAATAGTCGCAACCGGCAATCATTTTTACGCCTTTTTTAAGAAGACCAGCCCGATGGGCCCAGCCGCTTGTTTTACCAAGCCCGCTACCTATCTTAGAATTTTTCCTTTGAAGTAGAAATATTTCTCTTGCCGGCTTACCAATTTCCGGGTTTATCCCTTCAATGGCACCTCGTGTC
>JAGREE010000116.1 GCA_020446675.1 Alphaproteobacteria bacterium
CGCCACCACAGTTGGGGCAGACATTAACAAGAATATGATCAACGCAGTCACGGCAGAATGTACATTCATATGTGCAGATACAGGCGTCTTCGGGATCCGGTGGTAAATCTTTATCACAATATTCACAGTTGGGTCTTAAATCCAGCATATTCAGCCCTTTCATTAAATATGAAACCAATCTTTATCAGCAGTTTCAGCTTAAATCAATCGGGCTTGATATCCGGTCTAAAGTATGCTTTTTTTATGAATAAAATTATAAGGGAGCTTCAATTGTTCAGATCTATTTTGGTAGCATTTAGTGCATTTTTTTTGATTTTTAATTTAGCGGCAACTGCAGGTGAAAGATCACTGAATGTGGCACTTAAAGATCAGGATGTAAAGGAAGGTTTATCAGAAATTAATGCGATGCGGGATGATGCAGCCAATTTGCTGATTAAAATCGGTGGCATTATTTCCCCTTCCGGTGAGGAACATGAACGGGCAGAGGCCGTTGCCGATGAAATGAAAAAAATTGGACTAAGCGAGGTCCATATAGATGAGGCACCAAATGTAATAGGTAAAATTAAAGGGCGTTCAGGAAAGGCACTCCTTTTTGTTTCAACGCTTGATGACCTGACCACAGTTGCTGAAAATCAACGTGCTGCGGGAACCTTGCCGCATATTGACGGGGACCGGGTGGTTGGGCCAGGGACCAACACGTCCTTAACGTCCGTGTCATTATTAATGGCTGCAAAAGCGTTGGTCGATATGGGCTTCATTCCTGAACATGATATCATTTTTGCCGCTGTCGCCGAGGAAGAAACAGGACTTCGGGGCATGAAAAAGTTATATGCAGATTATAAGGATAAGGCGATTGCATTTGTTGATGTGCTGGGCGAGGGAAATAGTATCAGTTATGGCGCTTTAGGTATTCACTGGTGGAAAATTCATGCTTATGGCCCGGCCGGACACACCCTGAATGGTGGTCTTCCCAATGTCAATCAGGCAATTGGCCGTGCCGTTGACAGAATTATGCAAATCCCGGAACCACAGATTTATGAGGACAGACGGACAAGGTTAAATGTCGCAGTAATAGATAGTGGATCAGTCTTTAATCATAAACCGGAACATGGCTGGTTTTCGCTTGATGTAAGGTCGCTTGATCTTAAACATATAAAGACCATGGAAGAAAAAGTTCGTGACATTCTTGCCGAAGTGACAAAGGAGCTGGGGATTAAGTTTGAAATGGAAGTTGTCTCTGATACACCTCCTGGCCAGATTGCGGGAGCAAAAGAGTCTTCGTTGGTGCAGACATCAATTAAAATATCAGAGTTTCTCGGAAATAGTCCCCGACTTTCAGATGCCGGATCGGCGAATTTAAATGTGTCGATTGCCGGTGGAACGTTATCAATTGGAATATCAAGCGAAAGGGGCGGACGTCGAGGGTTTCCCGATGAATGGGCAGATATTTCAACGATGGTTCGCACAGCAAAAAATGTGTTTTTAACAGCGATTACGATCGGCAACGCACAGACGAAATAAGTTCATAAACAACAGAAATAATCACGATTTTGTTATAAATTAATGATATCGGTTGCTATTTTTTTGATGTATGGTTCGCCAATGGACAAATTAATTGAAAATACAGGCAAGTTTAGTAATCCTGAATATACTTTGGATGGCAGCCCGAGGGCGCATGTTCGCCTGAAGAGCCTTGAAACCCTGTGGTTTAATACTGGCACGCTTTGTAATCTTGAATGTGACAATTGTTATATTGAATCGTCACCAAAAAATGATGCGCTCTCCTATATTCGTCTGGATGAGGTGATACCCTTTTTCGAAGAGATAAAAGAGAAAAACATTGCGGTTTCTGAGATTGGCCTGACTGGCGGTGAGCCGTTTATGAATCCGGATATTATTAAAATCCTTGAAACCGCGCTGGATTATGGTTTTAAGGTTTTAGTGCTTACCAATGCCATGCGGCCGATGATGCGTCATCAGGATGCTTTGCTAGATTTGAAAAACCGCTATTCTGACCGCTTGTCAATCAGGGTTTCGATGGATCATTATACCAAGGAGATTCACGAAAAAGAACGGGGGATACGAAGCTGGGAACCAATGATAAAGGGGCTCAAATGGCTTTCGGATAGTGGCTTTGACATTCATGTTGCCGGTCGAACATTTACCAGTGAAAATGATGGAGATCTGAGAGCGGGATATGCAAATCTATTTTCTGAATTATCAATTAAAGTTGATGCATTTGATCTTCATAAGCTAATCCTTTTCCCGGAAATGGATTTGCAGAAAGATGTGGTTGAAATCACCACGGCCTGTTGGGGAATATTAAATGTTAATCCTGATAATATGATGTGTGCGACGTCGCGTATGGTTGTAAAACATAAAGGGGCAGACCGTCCTGCCATTATGGCTTGTACGCTTCTTGCCTTTGATCAGCAATTCAATATGGGCGAAAGCCTATTAACCGCCCGACAGGACGTTTCATTAAATCACCCATTTTGTTCAACTTTTTGTGTACTTGGTGGGGCATCCTGTAGTAATTAGCGGAGTCTGGTTTAAATTTAAATATATCCCAGCCTAAAATACGTAATTACAAGTCAGGGTAACGACAATGAAACGAGACACAGGGCAAAATAAAAGCATAACAGATAAGTGGCGTTTGCAAACGAAACTTGTGCGCGGAGGCACTTATAGAAGCGAACTCGGCGAAACAAGCGAGAGCCTGTTCATGACATCCGGTTATGCTTATGACTGTGCCGAGGATGCCGCCGCCCGCTTTAATGGAGAGCAGGACGGCTTTACCTATTCGCGCCTGCGTAACCCGACATGTGCCATGTTCGAGGATAAAATGGCATTGATTGAGGGCACTGAGGCGGCGCGATCAACCGCAACCGGTATGGCGGCAATGACATCTACAATGCTTTCAATTGTAAAGGCGGGAGATCATGTGGTTTCCAGTAAAACCTTGTTTGGATCATGTAGGGTCTTCATTGAAAATATCCTTCCGAAATTTGGTGTCAGCTGTACTCTGGTTGACGGGCAGGATAATGAAGCCTGGAAAGCAGCAATGCAGCCAAATACGACTGCCGTATTTCTTGAATCTCCTGCAAATCCTACACTTGATGTGGTGGATATTCAATTTGTGTGTGATGTCGCCCATGAAAATGGTTCATTGGTTGTTGTTGATAATGTTTTTGCAACACCACTTTTGCAAAAACCGGTAAAATACGGCGCAGATTTTGTAATTTATTCCTCTACCAAACATATTGACGGGCAGGGGCGCTGCCTTGGCGGCTGTATCCTTACTTCTGAAAAAAATATGGACGAAATTATTCTTCCCTATATTCGCCATACCGGGCCAAACTTAAGCCCTTTTAATGCCTGGGTAATGCTAAAAGGTATGGAAACGCTGGATTTGCGGATTGATAAAATGTGCTCAAACGCAGCGAAAGTGGCAGATGGTCTTGCTGATCTTGGCGTTTTCACGTCGGTGAATTATCCAGGACGTCCTGATTTCAGGCAGCATGAACTGGCGATGAAACAAATGTCAGCAGGTGGTACCGTTGTTACGGTGTTTGTCCCCGGTGGGCGCGAGCAGGCATTTAAATTCCTAAATGCATTGGAAGTGA
>JAGREE010000117.1 GCA_020446675.1 Alphaproteobacteria bacterium
GAAAATTCGGGATGATCCATGTTTATTATCCCATGCTTCCAAGCCGGGAAGTTGAGTGCAGGCGATAGGAAGAAGTAAATTTGTCCGATTTAAAAAAAATGTAAATAATCTATATCGTTTGGGCCACTAGGAATTTTGTTTTTCTGTATATTTTCCCGCGGGCAGCGCCCCTCATAATATTTTTTCTTTCTTCAATTTTACCTGTATCAATTCATTTCCCCGTTTTAGGCCCAATACGATCTCCTCCTTGTTATTGATTTCAAATCCATTCAGGAAGCTGCAATAATCGGGAAAATCAAACGCTTTTCCATCTATTTCCACCAACTCATCCCCTATGGCTAAACCCGCCCGTTCGGCAGGGCTATTGTTGTAAAGGTAGCCTACGATCAGCTTCTGATCAACAAAATCGAAGCCAAACCCAAAAGTCCTCAATTCCGTTCTCAGGGAACCGGCTGCTCTTTTTATAAAGTAAACTTCCTCCTGCGCAAGGTTAAACACCACGTTGAATTGATCGAAAATCCCGATGCCTAAATTATGGCTCGACGAGCTGTTCCTGGAAGATACGAGGACGTTTTCAAGGGAGAGGATTCCACCTAAACCGATAGAGTCGATCTTTATCAATTTTACCGCTTCCTGAATTTCCGTATGCCCGGTCCTTATCCGTTGCCCGAATTTGGTGACACTGGGATAATCCCTGCTGATCTGATCTCCTAGTGGCTGTTGAATGCTAATAAATCCGTTGTCGCCGGTGTCGAAAGTGAGGTAATTTTCCTGGCCATCGATCGAGAACTTCATCAGCGGTTTAAGGATGTTATTGGTTTTTATGGGAATCCTGATCGCTGTTGCTATACCAGGAATTCGCTCCAGCTGATCGGTAAAAATGAGCTTGAGCTTGTCGTTGTCAAAATACCAGATACACTCTTTCATGATGTTGGGCCCAAGGGTGCCGTCAATTCCGGGACATGAAAAAAAATCTGATTCCGTAAAGCTTATTTCTGCAAACCCAACCTCTTCAAAGGGAATCGAGCCAATATTTAATTGATCTAACTTATAGATGTTGATCCGGCCGGTTTTCCTGTTCCCATCTTTGACATTGATATGGCTTTTTCGTTGTTTCCCACTGGCCGATTCGATCAGTTTTTGGGACAATACGGTATAGCCTCCGCTGTCAAAGACGAAACGATGTAAACTGCTGTCTTGCCCCAGTCTTATGGAAAAGGCCGGCAATCCCTGTACCACCGTAAAAGGAATCTCTTCATAAAAATCACTTGCCTTGATGGCCGCCTTCGTCACCAGCTTATTGGACTTGACTCTATGGTAGGCGGTGCAGCTCTGGAATAGGCAAGTAGCCAAAAGCAGGTAGTAAATTGTTTTCATAGCTTTTTATTTTGATCATTAATACGGCGGGAAAATTACGAGGTATTATTTTTTCATGCTTTCCCTACCAATACTAGCAATATCAGCACCACCAGCGCCAAATTGATCGAGAT
>JAGREE010000118.1:0-2922 GCA_020446675.1 Alphaproteobacteria bacterium
TTAACTTAATGATCATGAACAAAGCTACCTGTCCATGCCTCCATTCGTCGGCACAGCATATACGCCGGACGTTAGCGGTCATTGTAACAACGAACTAAACACCAAAAATATACAGACAAATGAAAAAAAATGGATTGACTTGTGTATTGCTTTTAACATTAGGTTTTATTGGTAAAGCACAGACCACACGATATTTTGAGTTTTCGACAATCTGTGGACATGGAAATTGGCAGGATACTACGTTTATAGCTTCAACTTCTAACCAAGTTGTAATTGACACGGTTCTTGCCAACCTATCCAGACCATTAGACCAAAGAAACTTTATTAACGGACCTATTGACTATGGCAATGGAGGTCATAATCATAATGCAAACCATTGGTTTTTATGGCATTTTATTCCTAATCAGTGGGATTTGGTAAATAGTGCAATTGAGCTTTGTGACGGTTGTCCGTATACAGATGTTGATGCTGACACAGCTTATTGGGTCGGAACTGTTGGTCAATTTTGTCCGTGGAGTGGGCGACCAGTCAGAGAAGTTTCAAACCCTTTAGGAATTAATGACCCAATTTTTGAAAATGAAATTTTACTTTATCCAAACCCAGCAAAAGACGAATTAAATTTGAAATGGAATGCTATGAATAATATTTCTGTCACAATATTTAATTCAATAGGACAAGAATTATCAACTTTTTTTCTTTCAAAAGATAAGAGCATAATTGACATATCAGAATTACAGAATGGACTTTACTTTTTGAAAATTAATGACAGATATAAAACAGGAATTAAGAAACTAATTGTTAATGGGAAATAAACAACGAACCGCTAACAGCACCTACCCCCAAGGCGGGGTTTCGTTGTTCCAAAGACAGATTTGTGGTTATTGAAACTTTTATACTTTTAATTAACATTTGTGGTGAATCGCCCGCCTTTCGGGTAGCTGCAAAACGTCCGCTTAAAACGACAGCGTGCAAAATATAAACAGTCAAAACAGAAAATATGAAATTCATTTATTACAACTTAATTTTCTTACTTGTGACACTTACAAGTTGCTCAAACGCATCGCAACCAAACGACCCGGTTCCAGAACACGAAACATTTAAAATTCAATCTAAACAAGTTGGAGAAGAGAGAATAATTAATGTTTGGACACCTTCAAGCTACAAATCAAGTTCAGACTCATTACCTGTAATGTATATGGCAGACGGTGGAATAAAAGAAGATTTTCCTCACATTGCAAATACATTAGCAAAATTGATTAAAGAAAATAAAATAAAACCTTTAATACTTGTTGGAATTGAAAACACTCAACGAAGAAGAGATTTGACAGGTTTTACAGAAGTTGCAAAAGACAAAGAAATAGCACCAGTTGTAGGTGGTTCAGAAAAGTTCAGAGCATTTATTAAAGAAGAACTTTTTCCCGAAATCAATAAAAGATACAGAACAACTACTGAAAAAAGCATCATTGGCGAATCTGCTTCAGGACTTTTTGTTATGGAAACGTTCTTTTTGACACCCGAAATGTTTGACAATTACATTGCTTTTGACCCTTCATTATGGTGGAATAATCATTATTTAGTGAGAACTGCAAAAGAACATTTGGCAAATTTCACTGAAACTGAAAAACGAATTTGGTTTGCAGGTTCGGATGCAGAAGATGTTTCACCATTCACAAAAGAATTAGCCAACATATTCAAAGTGGAAAACAAAGCAAATCTAAAATGGAAATTTTCTGACGAGCCAAAGGAAAAACACACGACAATTTTTAGAGCGACAAAAGAGAAAGCAATTATTTGGACATTAAACAAAACAGAATAAAAAGCCGAACGCACAACAGCAGTTTGGCAAAATGGCGGGTTCAGTGCTAAATTCAATAGCAGTTCTTCGATTGAACTTTTGTGCAAAACTGAACATTTGTGCTTCAATTTCCGCCACTTCGCCAAGCTGCAAACCGTCAGGCTGTGAAAAAACTCCGACATCCACAAATTAACAGGCAGGGCTGATCGGCTTTCTAAAAGAAAATTTTGGCAGTCCTTGTGTTTTGGATCGAAATCTATTCAAAATTTCGCCCTATTTTACATTTTGCGGTTAACATCACAATTTACCACAATGCCTGACAACTACTCCTTCAAAACCTTCCCCCCCTCCCGGATCGCCACCTTCGACATTTTCGCCGTCGGCCTTCAGAAGCACCACATCAGCGTGTTGCTGGAGTGCGATGTCAGCCTGCCGCGGGAAAAACTGGAGCAGCTTAAAGCGGCCGGTACGCATATTTCATTCAACGCCTGGCTGCTGAACGTCATCGGCAAAACGATAGCGGAATACCAGGCCGCCGCCGCCTTCCTGTACAGTAAGCGCAGGCTGATCCTTTTCCGGGACGTCAATATCTCCGTGCTGGTAGAGAAGGAAGTGGACGGGCATAAAGTGCCGATCCCGATGGTCATTGAAAAAACCCAGGAAAAAAGCGCGCTGGAGATTTCAGGGGAAATACAAAGGGCCAAGAGCAGCCCCCTTTCCACAAAGGATATCGTCTTGAATAGAAAACCGGGCTTTTTCGAGCGCCTGTACTATCATTTGCCGGGCGCATTGCGTAGGGCCTTTTGGCGTTGGATGCTGCAGCGGCCCAAATTCGCCTACGGTAAAATGGGCAATGCGGTATTTACTTCCATCGGCATGATGGGGCGGATCGACGGCTGGTTCATTCAGCGTTCCGTACATCCCATCTCCTTCGGGATCGGTTCCATCATAAAGAAACCGGTGGTGCTCGAAGATGAAATAGCCATCCGGGAAATGCTGAAAATGACCATCCTGATGGACCATGATGTCATGGATGGCGCTCCGATGGCGCGGTTTGTGAACAAGTTGGTGGCGTCTATTGAGGCGGGAGAGGGGCTCGAACTTTAAGAATGGTAAATTGTCAATAA
>JAGREE010000118.1:2970-3610 GCA_020446675.1 Alphaproteobacteria bacterium
TGGCAGGGCTGGCCATTTCAGTAAGTTCCTGCACCACGCTCAATGTCTCTGATCTTCAAAACCTGGAAAAGGTTTCCTTCGAGCCCCTGCAATTGAGGCCCGAAGTGGAGCCCAACAACCTGCGGATCGACCTGGTCCGGCAAACAGAAGAATTCCCGGAAAACGATACTACAGTAGAAACCATAAATACGCCTTATCACCCGCTGGGGTTTTACTTGGGAAACGGTATATTTTATGACCTCAATAAAAACCTTACCCTGAGAGTGGACTACTTGTTAAATGCGCCTTCCGATAGTTTTGATATCCTGCAGATCAACCGGCCGGAGAAGAATAAACGGGTTGTCGAGTATTCCTTCGCGGCGGATACCCTCTGGGTCAAATACCGCCCCAACCGGAGGCCCGCTTATCAATATCACCAGGTGGACAGCCCCGGCCGAGTTTCATTCGTGAGAAACAGGCGCGTGCTGTACGCCATCGACGAAACCGACTCGTCCATGGTATTTTACCGGGGAAAAAGAAGGTGGCGGGATGCCATATTCCGAGCTGGTGAGGACAGCTTTTATTACAAAACCAGATGGGGCAAAAGGTATTTTGAGAAAAGCGGGGACGAGCTGACGCTGGGAAGGGACTTTCAGGTTTC
>JAGREE010000119.1 GCA_020446675.1 Alphaproteobacteria bacterium
CGGTGATTGGTCGTGATGAAGAAATTCGACGGACTATTCAGGTTCTCTCAAGGCGCACCAAAAATAACCCCGTCCTGATCGGTGAGCCTGGTGTTGGTAAAACCGCCATTGCGGAGGGGCTGGCGCTTCGGATAACCAACGGTGATGTGCCGGACAGTATTAGTCAGAAACGAATTATGTCGCTTGATATGGGGGCACTAGTTGCTGGTGCAAAATATCGCGGAGAATTTGAAGAGCGTTTAAAAGCAGTGCTTCAGGAAGTATCTGCTGCCGAAGGGGAGGTTATCCTTTTCATTGATGAGCTGCATACAATTGTTGGTGCAGGGGCGTCCGAAGGGTCGATGGATGCTTCAAATCTTCTAAAACCTGCGTTGGCCCGTGGCGAGCTGCACTGCATTGGCGCGACGACGCTTAATGAATACCGTAAATATGTTGAAAAGGATGCCGCTTTGGAGCGGCGTTTCCAGCCGGTATTTATTGGCGAGCCGACTGTTGCTGATACTATTTCCATATTGCGGGGACTAAAGGAAAAATATGAACTGCACCATGGGATCAGAATAAAAGATAGCGCTCTTGTCGCTGCGGCAACCCTATCCAACCGATATATCAATGACCGGTTTCTGCCGGATAAAGCGATAGATTTGATGGATGAGGCAGCTTCCAAGATAAAAATGGAAGTGGATAGCAAACCTTCAGAACTTGATGAGCTGGACCGCCGGATCATCCAGCTTAAAATTGAACGGGAGGCTTTGAAAAAAGAAAAAGACACAGCGTCCAAGGACCGCCTAAAAAATCTTGAAAAAGAGCTCAGTGAACTTGAAGAAAATTCAGCAAGTCTGACAGCGCAGTGGCAGTCTGAAAAAGACCGCATAGAAGGCGATCAGAAAATAAAAGAACGCCTTGATACTGCACGTGTCGAGCTTGAACAGGCACAGCGCGCCGGAAATCTTGCGCGCGCCGGTGAGCTCGCTTACGGTGAAATTCCAGAGCTGGAAGCAAAATTGAAAGCGGCAACGGAAAATGATGATGGTGAAAATCAGCTTTTAAAAGAGGAAGTGTCTGAAAATGATATTGCCGCCGTCATCAGCCGCTGGACAGGCATTCCTATCAGTAAAATGCTGGAAGGCGAACGCGATAAACTGATGCAAATGGAAGAAAATATCGGTCGTCGCGTTATCGGTCAGGATGAAGCGGTAAAAGCGGTTTCCGCAGCGGTGCGTCGTGCCCGTGCGGGTCTTCAGGAACAGGGCCGCCCTATTGGATCCTTTTTATTCCTCGGGCCTACCGGAGTTGGTAAAACCGAGCTTACAAAAGCGCTTGCCGAATATCTTTTTGATGATGAAAATGCCATGGTCAGAATCGATATGTCCGAATTTATGGAAAAACATGCGGTCGCGCGCCTGATCGGTGCCCCTCCCGGTTATGTCGGGTATGAAGAAGGTGGTGTACTGACCGAAGCGGTCCGGCGACGGCCCTATCAGGTCGTGCTTTTTGACGAGGTTGAAAAAGCCCATGGCGATGTCTTCAATATTCTGCTTCAGGTGCTGGATGATGGCCGCCTGACTGATGGTCAGGGCAGAACTGTTGATTTCAGTAATGTTCTGATCATTCTGACCAGTAACCTTGGCAGTGATATTCTGGCGGGTCTTGGTTCGGATGATGATGTGGATCTGGTTCGTGAAAATGTTATGGACGTGGTCAGAGCACATTTTAGGCCGGAATTTATCAACCGACTTGATGAAATTACACTGTTTCATCGACTGGCTGAAAAACATATGCATGCAATTGTTGATATTCAGCTTGCTCTTCTTGAGAAACGTCTGGAAGATCGCAAAATCATTCTCGATCTTGATCAGAGCGCCAAAGATTGGCTTGCCCATGCCGGGTATGATCCGGTTTACGGGGCAAGGCCGCTTAAACGGGTAATCCAGCATAATGTCCAGGACGGTTTGGCAAACCTGATCTTAAGTGGCGAAGTGAAAGATGGTGATACAGTTCACATCACGGCAGGCGCTGCGGGTATTGAAATGGCTGTATAAAAGAATTGGTTGACGCGGAAACAAATTTTCTGCGTCAACATTATTATTTTCTTTAAAAAATAGAGGTTATAATTTCCAGATTCCAACTTTGTGACGAATGCTGATATCTTTATCGGCTTCCCCTTTAGGGGCAATATCCCAGTACCAGGTTTCTTCGGGGTTCTTTAGGGGCAGTTTAGGGAGAGAGCCTACTGTTTCTATTAACATGTCATTATGAAAATAATCTCTTTCTATATCAGAAATAAGAAGTATGTTTGTGTTCTGCTTCAAAAGCCAATTAATATGGTCTTTTAAGACATTTTTATGAAATAATAGTCCTAATTCTCTGCCATTTCTTTCAGCGTAAGCAACCATTTTCATGGAAAGCTGTGACAATAGATTAAGCGAAATAATCAAGTCGGGTTTTCTTATAAACTCCCACTCTGGATCAGCTAAAACGCGACCACCATTTTTTAAGGACAAGTAGAGAGGTTTAATCAGCCCGGTTACATCCTTTTCAATGAAATTTACCTTTGGATATATCTTTTTTATTTTGGGCAAATGCACGATATCAACACAGGAAACTATAAAATCATTTTTCAGAAGTTGGTCCATCGGTACATCATGTAGACCACCGGAGCCCAGAATGAGAATTTCTGAGCGCGATTTTAATTGTAATGTGGCTTTGAGGATGAGTAATTTGCATTTATCCAGATGGGGTTGCCATTGTGCGTAACAGCGCTTGGCCCGCCTTTCAATAGCAATTGTTTCCTGTAGATAACCCATTTTTTTAATATGTTCAGGCGCAGGGGTAAAAAAATGTTGTAGTGCTTCAACTATCATTATGGGCTACTGTTAATAGCCGCTGGTGTATTAGGTGTGTTGTGTGTAAGCAGTATATGTGATTTTGTCTGCGCAATCATCAGGTCCGTATCTTTCATGGCCAGCTTGAAATCATCAAGCTCGTTTTCTTTCAGTTTAATTCCCGATGGAATTTTTAAGGTCAGTGGATTAACCTGGGTTCCATTCATATAAACTTCATAGTGAAGGTGGCGGCCGGTTACACGGCCTGTGGCGCCAACATAGCCGATGATCTGACCCTGTTTGACGCGCACGCCTTTCTTTATTCCGCGGCCATATTTGCTCATATGGGCATAAATTGTTTTATAGGTACTGTTATGGCGGATTCGCACATAATTGCCAAAACTGCCAAACCAGCTGGCCCGCTCAACCACACCATCTCCGGCGGCCATAATCGGTGTGCCGGTTGGGGCGGAAAAATCAATGCCCTTATGCATTCGGTTATAGCCGAGCACAGGATGCTTCCGGTTGCCATAATAAGACGAAAGCCTGGCTCCTTCAATGGGTGTTTTCATAAGGGCCCGTTTTGAGCTTTGTCCATCTTCATGAAAATAATCAGCAAAATCCTTACCAGGGGGAGTATAGCGATACAGTTTGATTTCTTTTCCGCTGAGGACCATACGGGCAAAAATAATATCCCCTTCCTGCACACGCCGACCGTCTTCAGAAATTTTTCTCTCGTAAAAAATTTCAAACTGATCTCCCTGCCTGATTTCCCGCTGAAAATCGACATCGTAACTGAAGATGCGAATCAGGTCGACAATCACCACCTGTGGCAGGCCTTGTTTTTGGGCGGCCAGAAAAAGACTGTCATCAATAATACCGGATGCATGGCGGGTAATGATCTGGCTTGGAAGGTCTTCTGTTTCGCCTTTATAGGAAAGTCCGTCCCTGTTTACGACAATAATATGATCAAAGTCCTTTTGCATTTCGATTCTGTTTAATGTGCCATCCGGTTTATAGGTAACATCGAATTTCTGACCGACCTGTATTTTTCTGACGTTAAAGAGATCACCCAGAGTTCTGATGGCATTAAAGGCGTCCTGCCTGTCAACCCCGCTATCGACCAGAGCTTCCATTAGCCCCTGCCCTCTTTTAATTCTTATTTCCTTTGAAATAAGTTCATTCTCCGACGGTTCAGTCAGGGCCTTAGTTTCTTCAAGGCTCATGGGTTCATCACCGGGCATATTATTGATAACGGTCTCGATCGGAACAGTATCGTCCGGCATAGAACTGTTTTCGGCATTTTCTGTGCTGGAATTTTCTGCAGCAATGCTACTTTGTTCCGGCATGACGGGTTTTGAAGACATAAAAAGCAGATTGCTCAGCCCAAGAGCAAGACCGGAAATGAAAAATACAGCACCAAATACAAAGGGTCTGTATTCTTTATATATATGCAGCAAATATTGCCTGATGATAAATTCCTTATAATGCCAATCTGCAAACATTCATTACTTAAAGGGTACTATAACTGAAATTTGTTTTAAAAAAGACACATCACTAAATCAAGGTACAATTTGCTCTTTTTATGTCTTTAATAGTCTTTAATGAATATTGGATCTTTTAAAAAGACATAAAAGCTCTCACCGCTAAGCCTATGTTAACAGGCTATTATGATTAAATGTCATAAAAATGAAAAAAATTCAATTTTACTGTTTACAAGTAAGTTTTCTCCCCTTATAACGCGCTTCACCGACATTTTAGAGCGACTTTAATTAGTCAGTTTTACCTCTAGGTTAATTGGCTTGTTCTGGCGCGTTTTCAGATGTTGGTTTTTTATTGGTCATTGAC
>JAGREE010000120.1 GCA_020446675.1 Alphaproteobacteria bacterium
TCATCGATTCAACTTTTGCATTTTTTAAAGTAAAGAAAATTTTTGTTTTAAGCCGGGTTAGGCGCTTCGTAAATCGAGAACGTGATCTGGCTTCTTAACTGAGGCCTCGTAAAGCAGGGATTTCATTCCGTGGAGACTGTTCTCTCACTTGTTACCAAACTTCACCAGTCCCCAAACGCCAAGTAGCCACAATGCATTAGCAAGCGGCCAGAATATTTCCAAATTATAATACAGGGCTTGGGCAGTTATGAGGGATGGGACAGCTAATATTAAAGCCAATCCAACCCACCAGGGTGCTATTTTTTTTCTAATTACAGCTACACCTGCAATGATCCAGGCGAAGAAAAAGCACCAATTATACAGGAATAGCCCAGCCAACCATATTAAAGTAGCTTCCGATTCCAATCCATCATTAATTGCCTTAGGATCCAGCCCTGAACTAACAAAACCGGCAGCTAGCCCTCGAAAACCAGAAATAAAGGCAATGAAAGCTGAACCCAAAACACCCAGTACCGTTACCACGATTCCTGTGTTGGGAGACCGCTCTGCAATGCTTTGCCCCATGAAAATGAAGGTGGCCACAAAAAAAGGAACACCAATCGTCATAATCAGGCCTTCGTATGAACTGGCCCAGTTAAGTTCTCCTGGAAGCGTTCCTATTCCAACAGCCCTTACTACCGAGGCAATAAAAAAGCATAACGGCGCAACTAAGGCAAGCATGGGCAATCGCCTTTTAAAAGTTCTTACCCATTTGTCATTTTGGTTTTCCATCTGTTTTGTTTTGTTTTAAGTTACTTATTTCATTTGCCAAAAATATCCATCGGGCAAAATGTTAAGAATCTCATTTCTTTCTTTTGATCCTTCTTTAGGAACTTGTGCTTTTTGGGCTTGGCTTAAAGGGGTTGATACCCTGTATTAGCGGCCTGTTATTTTTGTCAGTATATATTTTTCTGGTTCAACTTAACCGCGGTTTGACCATAGAGGGTGAAAGACCGGAAGTCATCCTTCTTTAAGAACGAAACTTCGACACCGGTATTTGGGTGAATGAAATCAAGTCCTTCGCCAATAACAGGTACGAGCTTATACTCGTCCCCATTAGGAAAATAGAGTGAAACTGTATTATTGCTTTCATCAAATGTGATGGAAAGATCTATTTGATCGTTCCACTTGTATTTACCGGATAACTCCTTTAAAACTTCTGGCGCTACTTGTTTCCGCTGAACACTTGTTTGCTTAAACTGCTTCCAGTCATATACCTGTGAGGCTGATAAAAATAATTCGTTCCCCAGGGCCCCTCCATTATCTGAATTAATCAAATAAACCAATCCATTTCCGCTCGTAAGGCTTATTGTCATCCCCGTACGGTAACCGGCGTTGCCTCCATAGTGAGTGATTGAAATATCATCACCAGAACGGTTCAACAGGAATCCATAAACATGGCCGTCTCGTTCTTGGCTTATTATCGATTTAATATCAGACTGTGAAAATATCGAGCTATTGCCTTGATACGCATTATAAATTTCAATTAGAAATTTAGCCAGATCAATAGAGTTGCTCCAAAGCCCCGCCGCCGCTTGCTCCGGATAGTTTCTCCATCCGCCTTCTATGACCGCTCCTGATTGAGTGTGGCCTTTGGCTACCAGAATAGAATCCGAGGCGGATAATGGTTGTGTGAACTTTGAGTGTTTCATTCCAGCGGGTTCAAGGATCCATTTTTGCATGATGTTCGAGAACTCATCCTGGAATAGGCCTTGAAGAGCCAGTTCAGCTAATGTGTAGCCACCAC
>JAGREE010000013.1:0-47250 GCA_020446675.1 Alphaproteobacteria bacterium
TTGTCGGGGGTGCTGGTAATGATACAGTATTACTTTCAGGTAACCAGGCAGATTATATTATAACTGAAAATGATGATGGTACATATACAATTGAAGATACAGTGGGAGGCCGAAATGGCACGGATATTATTGATTCTGTAGAAACGATTCAGTTTGCTGATAATTCTTTGGCAGTGGAATCTGCGGCAGAGCAGTCTGCTCAAGCGCAAGCTGCTGCATTACAGGAAATAAACATTGATGATGATGATGATGATCACGACCATCACGACCATCACGATGATGAAGATGATGAAGATGATGATCACGACCATCACGATGATGAAGATGAAGATGAAGATGATGAAGATGATGATCACGGTCACGGTCACCAAAGTGAGGATCATGATCACGGACACCATGATAGTGACGACGATCAAGAAGATGAAAATGAATTTCATGACAATAACGGATATGGTAATGGTGATCAGGAAGCACCTGGGAATTCGTCAGAAAACAATAATGCTGAAAATGCCCAAGGGAATGAGCAGGAACCATCTTCTGTCGAGCTTAATCAGTCAAATGGTGTTTACGATATATCAGCCGGTGGGATAGTGACGTTAAATGTCAATTATGTATCTTCTGATGCCGGATATAACAGTTCCCATGGTTTTTATGTTGCTGATGCGGACGGCAATCCGATTGGCGGAATGATTGTTGAGGATAATGTCAAAAGCTTTTCAGATAATATGATAACATTTGATACAAGCGATTATCCGGGTGGCGCGAGTGTCGGGTTTTTCATTATTCCGGACGGTAATGATGAAAATTCGGGTCTGTCAGGCGGTGAAACCGTAACTTTTGAGCAAATTAACGGTCATTGGACACCGATGGTGGATGGGCATGCTCTCTCCAGCGCTGAAAATGCGCCAGCTTATTTCAGCGATATGGCCCTCAATTCTGACGGTGTTAATCATATGATTGATAGTTCTGAAGATGGAAATCAAAACTGGGAAGATCTTGATGATGGCGGAGATCATGACTATCAAGATGTTAATGTTGATGTAAGCGTCTTTTTAGAGATTAGTGACCCGGTTCACGGAATTACCGTTCAGGGGACCGTCGGTGCCGAAAATTTGCAGGGCGGTGATGGGGACGATACCTTGATCTATAACAGTGACAGTATTTGGAACGGAAACAAAGCCCATAACGTTGAAACGGGTGAAAATGCTGGTTTAGCTGGCCATAATCGTTCAAGTGATGTTTTTGATGGTGGGGATGGTCATGACACAATTCAGGGCTCTTCCGGAGATGATGCCTTATTCCTAGATGATGGGATAAGTAGCTTCGCGTCCGGCAGTGAGGCCAGAATACAGAATATTGAAGAAATTGACATGGGCGATGGTAATGACATAGTCGATATGACCTCAAGCAAATATACCTATGATCAGGGTATTACTGTTCATGGTGGGGATGGCGATGATGTAATCTGGACCTCAACCGGCAATGACCAGATAGATGGCGGTGCTGGAAATGATAAGTTATTTGGCGGGGATGGCGATGACACGCTTACATTCCTCGCCCACCAGGGAAATGATATTGTCGATGGTGGTAGTGGAATGGCATGGACTGACACAATAAATCTAGATGGGTTTAGTGGTGAGTTCCATGAAGTTGGTTGGACTTTGACCCTTGATAATGGTTCATCCATTCAATCAACTGATGACAATGCCGGTGAAATTCTGCTTTCCCATGATGCCAGCGGGACAATTACTTTTGATGATGGCGGATCCATTGATTTTGAGAATATAGAAAAGATCGTGTGGTAAATAGTATTTTAGATCTGTCTTCTATGCATTATTTCAGGGGACATTCTTACCGTTTATATTTATACACTGCATTTCTTTGTCCAGTTTAACCATATTAGGTAAAGACTCATAAATTTTATTTTTGATCGCTGTCATACCACCATGCTCTTTAATCCAGTTATTTTCATCTGTATTAAAATGCATTGGTACTATATGTCTGGCATTAAAGGCGGTTTTTACCAAATTAATTCCTTCCTCATCGGTAAGAGCCCAATAAGGTATAAGTAACCAGTCTATCTTGGCCAGATTGGTTCCGGCCTTGAGGAGATCTTCAAGTTTGGCATCAATATCGCCTACATGCATTATTGATTGTCCGTCAATTTCAATCATGACACCAATATTTTCAGTTGGGTTTTTCTCACCATGGCTGATACCAAATACTGTGGTTGGAAAGGGTAAATCAATATATGAATGCTGTGTTCCAATAAAAGGTGTAATGTGCATTATTCTATGGTCATTATTTTCGGACAGATTATCATCTTTTAATATGTTATAGGCTTGTTCGGTCATAAGACCCACGGCTTTGGGGTTGGAAGACAAATGCTTTATAATCGGTGCAGGTTTCATATGATCATCATGAAAATGAGTGACGACTATCATTTTTACATTATCAAATGGTTCTTCTGCATTTTCGAGTTTTTCCTCAAGTTGTTTAGTGGCTGTTGCATAACCTTCCAGACCGTCCGCAAATAATGCATCAAATAACACACTACTACTTCCGTCTGATACATAAAAACCTGCATTGGCAATATGGCAGAGTTCTGCGGAATTCACAAAGGAGGGTTGACATATCATGAAGAAAATCAAAAAATATAAATATTTTTGCAGCATGTGATTAACCCTATATCCGTTGTTGTTATTTCAGTATCAGAATATGCTCCGGTTTTAAGAACCATGGTGGGACAATGGCCGGAATATTGGACAGAGGCAATATTTCCTCCGGCAAATCAAACCCGAGTGTGTTGATCATGAAATCGCGTCTTTTCATGCAACGATCATAGCATTCCGGATGGATTATTTTAAGCTTTGCACGCAGCTCCGCATCAGCAATAACAATGCCGTCTTCCATTCGGGTTGAACCGTAAATGGGGGACGAGGGGATGACGTCTACCTGAAACATCATACCGGAGCGGATGGGCAGGTCCGATCCCTCATAGATCGGCGAACTGACCCATTCATCAAGATGAATGAGATGGCCAGCATTTAAAAAGATACCGAATTTTTCAAAAGGAAGTGTTCCATAAATTATATCATGGAGCAGTTTGCCTTTGGTGCCGATCCGCAAATTCCGAAACCAGTTTGCCATGGCTTCAAAATAGGGTGCTGCAAAAGCATTGATATAATCTTGAGCTCCGGCGGGCAGATCATTGGCACTTTCCGCGACCCAGCCGGCACGGCAAATGTTGCTTCCCCAGTAACAGACGTTAAATGAAAAGACATCACCTTTGCTTAAGATTCTGCCTTGTGGTCCACATAGACCGGGGAGATTTCCGCTGGCAAAGGTCGGATGGCAGCCGAGCGGCTCTCCATCCCATTCTATAAATTTTGCAACCTCAAAATCACTCATTCCCTCACGCATGCCGAACAAAATTCTTTTTACGGCTTCTGATGTTTTAATGTTGGAATATTCAAATATGGCAATTTCATCGACAGAAACAACAGAGCGAAAACCATATCCCGGATGCATGAAAAGATCGGTTGCATTATCGACTTGATCATGGCCGGCGACTTTACGTGCCGCATCTGCAATAAAGCTGGGAATATCAAGGGCAAGTTGTCCTGCAGGATCCTCATTTTCCCCAAAATATTTCCAACCGACTGCGCCGATTCTGGCGTTTTCATCCATGCCTTCTTCGGCAAATATTTCGCCTAGCGTTCTGCTTTTATCACGCCCCTGATTAAGCAGTGAAAATGGTTGATAAAGCTCTGATCGCATATCGCCACTTTTATAAAGCGGGCTGTGGGGCAAATACCCTTCGCATTCATTACCGATCAGGATCAGGGGTTTGGCGTCAAAGCGTAAAATAAGCAATGCTTCTTCAAAACGCGGATCAATATTGCACATCCATGTAAGGTTGGCGAAATGCTCCCGGTCAGCATAAATCAGAAGATGGCTATAGCCACGGACTTCCATGGCCTCACGAACCATTTGAAGTCTTTTAAGATATTCATCCAGTGAAATATCGGCCGGGCGTTCGCCGATGCCGAATTCCGGCCAGTCAATTTCGCTTAAAACCGCTTTTTTCATCAGGCCAGAATTTCCTTCACTGCACGGTGGGCTTCTTTGATGGCTGCTTTTGTTGTTGCATTGGCATCAGAATCTGAGTTGGCAATGTGAATATTGCCAAATGGCTGACGGCCAATAACCCATGGTTTATCCTCTTCTGCGAATTCCTCACCCCAGAGCAGGTCATTGCTATAGGCATACCCATGCGGCCAACGGTTGACGGTAATAGCCTCAATATCGCGGTCAGCATCAAAACCGACTTCGCCGAAAGCCTGTGTAAGCTGTTCTTTGACGTGGCCTTCAAATTCTTCAAAGGTGGTTGTCAGGATTTGCCGGCGTCCTTCGCGCCATTGTTCCGGGCCTTTTATATCGGTAAATAAGGGCACATGACACATATGGACGATAATCGGCTCATCAGGGGATTCAGAACATTTATAATCGCCAATGGAGACTGGGTAATCCAGCTCGGCCTGTTTATAAAAACCGCCGGTAAAATAAACGAAGCTGGTTTTCATTTTGATAAACGGCTGCCAGTTATTAATCAGCACTTTGGTATAAACGAGCGGAACTTTCACATTAAAGGCCAGATTTTCCTTTTGTTTTTCAGACATTTCAGGACAGATAAAAGGAATGGCCATATTATAGCAGGCCATGATACATTTTTTGCCGCGAACCTTATGAGGTACTTCATCACGCACATAGGTTACTTCTACGGCTTTTCCATCTTCTGTATTAACCGCGTGAACGACAGTGCTGTTTAAGCGGATATTGACATTTTGATCATTGCGGTCAAGTTTCGAATAATCGGCTTTCGTGGTCACGACATCTTCCATGGTTGTACCCGGCATTGCTTCAGGTATCAGTTTTCGAACCAAGAGACGCGCAACAGAGGCATTGCCATCGGGAAAATGGAAAATATAGGGATCATCCCCACGACCGGTATGGATTGGCAATGTATAATCAACACCAGGAATACCGCCATCATAATATTGAACGGATGTTGTTGGAACTTCTTCCATATCAACACACCAGAAGCTCATCCCCCAATGCTGATAAATGTTGATGACCTGTTCATCAACCTTCACATAATCACGAAGGAAGCTTGAATATCCTGTTTTCTTAAGGATTTTGAATTTTTCCTCAACCGGTGTTCCTTCAAGATAATCGACTTCAGCCGTCTGGACGCGGATGAAATCCGCTCTTGCTTTGTCCGTCAGTGGTGCTTCGGCCGCGAATTCTTCCCATGATTTCTGACCGTAACCGGTCACATGTTTTGTTTCGCCAAAATTTTCTTTATCAAACACGATTGAAAAACCAAGCCCCTTGGACGGGTAAAGGTCCTGTTTGAAGGCTGTGTAAAATTTATTCAGATCAATGCCGATATCTTTTAAAAGATCAAGGGCGACCTGAGGGTATGATGAGGGAGTGTCAATGGCTTCTGTGCCGCCGTAGCTGATACGTGTATTGTCGCCATGTTTAAATTCGTTACGTTTGGCATGTCCGCCAAAGTCATCATGGTTATCCAGGATAAGAATTTTGGCATCCGGGTGTTTCTGACGATAAAAATAAGCTGATGAAAGACCGCTGATACCGCCACCAACAACAACCAGATCATATTCATCATCAACGATGTCTGTTTGCCAGTCTTCGCCCATGACGCGTGCGTGCATTGTTTCCCATGAGCCATCGTGGCTTCCGCGCAGTCCGTTTTTGGCGGGCGGGTAATAGTCTTTGCTTAAAGTAAAACCATTTTCTGTTGATTTTGCATTTGGCTCAACGCCACATGATACGATCCAGGGGGTCATTATCGTTGCGCCAATGGCAATTTGTGTTCCGTTAAGAAAATCCCGGCGGGTGATGTCTTTTTTCATATTCTTATTCCCTTATTTGAATAAGGGTACGGTAGTGGGTATGGGTGTAAATTTCAAGTAAGATTTGTGGCTTGTTGGGTTTTCTATCCATCTACAAAGATCGTTAAAAGTTTAACCTTTAATTAGCTATAATCAACTATTCTATCGTTCGATAAATGAAAATGCGGTCGCGCAGTTTTAAACGTAATTTTTAGGATTAAAAAAGGTTGGCCAGAGTGACAACAAGTAAATCGGACCCGGTTTTGTCGGTCGTAGTGCCGCTTTATAACGAACAGGATAACATTTCCACGCTGGTGGGAAGGCTTGATTTATCCTTAAAAAATATTGGTCTATCCTATGAAGTTATACTGATTGATGACGGTAGCCGTGACCAGAGCTGGTCAAATATTCAGGATGCCTGTAATCAGTGCCCGGCTGTCAGAGCCATCCGCTTTTCAAGAAATTTTGGACATCAGCATGCGATTTTTGCCGGCTTAAAGCTGGCAAAGGGGCGGGCAATCATCAGTATGGACGGGGACTTGCAGCATCCGCCGGAAGTGATTGAGAAACTGGTTGATGAGTGGAAAGCCGGGGCCAAGATCGTCAATACCATCCGTGAGGATAAAGAAACGGCAGGACCGTTTAAACGATATTTTTCAAAGCAGTTTTATAAAATTTTTTCCATTCTCTCAGACCTTCCTCTTGAAAAGGGAAGTTCGGATTTCAGGCTTATTGACAGTCAGGTCAGGGACGAAATTATTTCCTTCGGTGATGTGGATATTTTTCTAAGAGGCGCCATTCAATGGGTTGGTTTTGATGTTAAGCAGGTCAGGTTTACGGCCAGCTCCAGACATTTGGGATCAACCAAGTTTACACTTGGCCGGATGATACGGCTCGCCACCGGTGCAATCATTTCATATTCTACAGTGCCCCTTAAAATCGGGGTCTGGATTGGAGCGATTACCAGTATTCTGTCCTTTATTGAGCTTGGATATACTTTCTATATTTATACACAAGGGGTTGCTGTGCCGGGATGGGCATCAACGATCGGGGTAACATCGCTTCTTTTTGGGGTGCTGTTTTTTAATATCGGCATTATCGGCATTTATCTGGCCCGAATTCATAAATCGCTGCAGGGGCGTCCGCCCTATATTATCAGTGAGGATTATAGCGCTGACCGGAAAGGGATTTAACAATGACCATTCTGTCAAATAGTTTAATTATGCTGGTCTATATCATTACGAGTGTTACCGGGCTTGTTTATCTTAAACAGTCTGATGGGGCGCTGATTTCCACTAAGGGGTTTGCCGGGGTATTTTTTTACGGTCTTGGCTTTCTGATCTGGTATGTGATTGTGACCAGAATTGCTTTATCCATTGCCTTTCCAATTGCAGCAGGCGGACTTGTGGTCGCCACCCAGATTGCCGGATATTTTATTTTAAAGGAAAATCTGAGCCTTACCCACCTGATCGGTGTGGCTTTGATTATTGCCGGGATTACATTTGTCGCAACGGGTGAGACACATATATGAATTCCGACAATCAGGAAAAGCAGCTAATAGAGCAGCAGAAAGCTCATTTTAACTCAATCGCTGAAAAATATAAGGAAGCCAGAAGCGGGGATAAACATCTGCTGATCAAGCATTTAATCTGGCATCATTGTCTTAAGGGACTACCGTTTGATAAGACCAAAAAATATAAAGTGCTTGAAGCAATGTGCGGCTTTGCTGAAGGACGCATGCTTATCGTCAACCATCTTGGACTTGATATAGATTATAGCGGATTTGATTATAGTGATGTTGTGGTGAATGATCTTAAAGCACAATATCCAGACCTTGATATCCGGCAGGAAGATGCGACACGCTTTAATCCGGCGGCTAATTCATATGATATTATAATATTAATCGGTGGGCTCCACCATGTGCCAAATCATGCAGGGCAGGTCGTTCAGAATTTAAGTGGCGGTCTTAATAAGGGGGGGATTTTCATTAATTTCGAACCGACATACGGAAACATGCTTACAAAATGGGTGCGCCGGAAAATTTATCAGAAAAACGCCCTTTTTGATGAGGAAACCGAACGGGATTTTTCCGTTTCCGAACTAAAAGAATTTTTTAAAAATGCTGGGCTTAATCCACTGCGACTGAGGTATCCCGGGCTTTTATCATATGTGCTATTTTATAATCCCGATGCATTTCCCTTTTTAAATATTGGCGGCAAATGGCTGGTGAAGCTTACATTTCTTATAGACCGGTTATTTTATGGTAATTTCATCGGTGCTTTTTTTTCATTTGCCACTCTTTCCCTTTGGCGGAAAGACTAGGGGCAGATCATGAACAATAAGATCACACTGTCAAAGCAGTATTTATATTTCGCCATTGGCATGATTTTCAGCTTCAGTGTGCTTATCCATTTTTATAATCATTACTTGTATCCACCCGATGACGGGGCGTATGCCCATGTGGCGGACAGGATTTTATCCGGTGAAATTCTGAACCTGGATATTCATGATGTTCATTTCGGTTATATCAATTTTATGAATGCAGCTGCCTTTGCCCTGTTCGGTAATGAAATGGTCAGCATGCGTATTCCCATTGTCATAATGGGCCTTATTCAGGCGGCACTGATTTTCTGGCTGCTTAACCCGAAAGGTCCGGTTGTGGCATTATGCGGAGTTCTTGTGCTTTCTTCGCTTTCATTCATTCAGTATTTAAATCCGACAGCGAATTGGTATGGTCTTTTCCTGACGATCATGACCATTGTCGCTTTTCAGAAAATACCGGAAAATTTCAAATATAAATTTCTGATCATTGGCTATCTTCTGATCACCCTGTTTCTGTTTCGGCAGCTTTCAGGTGTTATCGCCTCAATGGGGGCGGTGTGTTATATTCTTTATTCGAGAGCGGAAAAAATCCCGCTTAAAAATGCGGTGCTTTCCAAACTTTTGTTTACCGTTATGATTTTGGGGCTTTGCGGCTATCTGTTTATGAAGGTGCCAGCCTCCGCAATAATATTATTAGGGTTATGGCCTTTATTGCTGCTGGTAAACGGGTTATTTCGTGTGTCGGTGGATAATAAAACGCTATCAAAAATTCTGGTCCACATGCTGGTCGGGGGCATTCTGGCTGCGGTACCGCTGATACTTTATCATCTTTATCATGACTCAATTGGAAGCTGGTATAATGACACGGTTATTTCTGCGCTGTCGCTGACGGATTTGAATTTCATACAGAAAAGAAGTTTTTTTGATTTTCTGATTTTCAGCATGGTTTCTATCACTAAACTGCCGACGTTTGATGTGATTTTAAATAATTTATACTGGATTATCTTAATTTTGGTAACCCCTGTACTTGGAATAATGACCCTTATAAAAATTTGCGGTCAAAATCAGGGTAAGTTGATGGTTTCGGCCTTTCCGATGATGGCAGTATTTTATGCATTGGTCAGTGTTCATTATCAGATTTTCATATATTTATATTATACGGTCGGACTTTCACTTTGTGCCATATTCTGGATGATTGGTTCAGGCAATTTCAAAATAAGAAACAGTGTATTATTTTTGAGTATTTATATTTGCGCCATCGCCCTTTATTTCCATGCGGGGCAATCCTCTAACCGGTTTATCCCAGAAATTTTGCGTGGTGCTAGAACGGACGAAAAAGAAGTGTTTTTTGCCGGGAATGTGAATCTTTGGTTAAGGGAAAGTGAGGTGTCAACCTATCAGCATATTATTGACATAGTTGATAAAAATGTCGGGAGGCAGGAAACAATATTTGCGTTTCCGTCGAACTCTGAAATTTATTATATTACGGGGCGGAAAAACCCGTTTCGCTTCTTTAACAGCTCATTCGGCATCCATTCGGAGGAGCAATTTGAAAATGTTTTGTCGACACTTAAAACCAATCCGCCCAGGATGGTTTTTTATACGCCGGATGATAAATATAACACGGAAAATTCAGTGAGAATTTATCAATCTATAAAAAGCAGATATGACCTTATCGAAACGGTTGGAGGTATGGAATATTATTTGCTTCGGGATTAAACTCAGTTTGGGACCGAGCCGACATGCTGAATGGTTTCGGCAGCGATAACGGCGCCTTTTTCAAGGGCAAGATCGATTTTCTGATCATGCATATAGCTGGATAAAAAACCGGCGGCGAAGGCATCACCAGCGCCCGTGGTATCAACCACCTGATCGACGGGCAGGGCAGGTCTGCTGATTTTTTTATTTCCTTTTATCGCTATGCTGCCCATATCCCCTAACGTAATCACCATCAGCTTATTTGTTTTTTCGGTAATTTTGCTTATGCGGTCAATCATTTCAGTTTGGTGATGGTTAAGCCCGAAAAAAGCAATATCGATTTTTTCGATATTTTGCTCAAGCAGGTCGAAATCAGGATCGGTGGAAAAGTCCGAAAAATCAACGGCAAGTGTACCCGTGATATCTGAGGCGAGAACCTTTTCAAATACATTATGGATTTGCCAGTAAACCGGCGTCATCACCAGATCAGCTTCTTTTAAAATGCGACGCTGAGCGACGTCCAGATCAAAATGTCCAAGGATGCCGGGTTCATATCGGGTGAAATTTTTTTCCCCGCTTTTTGTGATTTCGATATATTGCACGGGCGTTGTTCCGGGATGGACAGTGATAAAACAATCAATGCCGGTGACCCGAACGGCGGCTAGTGCGACAGTTGCTTCCGGTTCACCATTTCCCACCATGGAAATGATGCTTATTTTATCAGCCGTTTTGAAACAGCGGCGCGCCTGTCTTGTAAAATTGGCAGTAATGCCACCGGGAAGCAGACTGTTTGATGGAAGATAACGATCAACCCCGCAATCGCCAACGCATGCTATTTTCATTTTATAGCCTTCCCAATGCTTTCAGCAATTTTTCAACCTGTGCTGCATTGACAATCTTTTCTTTCATCAGCGCGGTGCCAACAATTGCCCCGTCACAATGGGATAGAAGCTCTGATGCATTTTCCGCATCCGTACCGCTGCCGATGATTACGGGGACACCGGCACCTTTCCCGGCATTAATCAAATCATTAATAACCGGGGCATCGCCAGTGGCATCACCACTGACAACGACGGCATCAGCGTGATGGTCTGTGGCCAGTTTAGCGGATTGCTCAATGGTGCGTTTAACAAGCATTTTTGCATATTTAACCTGAATATCGGCCATGATCAGGATATTTTCAGCGTCAATGGATTTTCTGTATTTGATAACCGCTTCGGGATCAATATCAAATTCGCCAAATTCGGGCCGTGACATCGGGTCGACAAAATAATCCGTGCGGATAAATCCTGCCCCCGCCGCCTTCGCCACATCAAGGGAAGCTTTGGCATCATTCAGCAATATTTCCACCCCGATCACGCAATTTTTGCTCGCTTTAACCACGGCTTTGGTCACTTCTGTCATGGCGATGATAGTTTGCGGTTCCGCCTTGACCCTGTGGGGTCTGTCATATTCATTTTCAATCAACGCACCGTCAATGCCGTATTTTTCAAGGATGCTTAAATCATGAAGGGCACTTTCGATAATGGCATCCATACCGGGGGAGCCTTCATAATCCGGTAGTGGGGGTAAATGAATCATCGCTATGATTGGTTTTTCGCGTGGAAAAAGCGATTTGAAATGTGTCATGATTTTGATTTTGCGTTCTTTAGAATGAGGTAAACAGGAATGGATGTTAAGGACAGCGCAATGCCATAGAGGCTTTGTTCCGTGTTATAAATGAGCGCGGTGATAATCAGGATCGACATTGTAAGAATGAAAATCAGCGGCACAAGCGGGTAAAGGGGCGTTTTAAAATCGTCTGCCTTACTTAAGCGCGGACGCAAAATAAATATGCTGGAAACAATCCAGATATTAATAAATTGAAGCGGCACCATTAGAAAAGTGACGATTTTGGCAAAGGTCCCAAAAAACAACAGGAAGATAATCGCCATCACCGCCGAATAAATAATTGACCCTGAAGGCACGGATGTTTTTGGTGAAATATAGGATAATGCCTTAAAAAACGGGCCCATGAATGTTTTTGAGGCATCCTCGTTAAAGTCGGATACTGTGGCATAATATAGCCGGGGAATTGACATGACCAGGCCGCCAATGGCCCCGAATATAGAAATCCAGATCAGGACCTGAATGACAGTTGCCCCTTTTGATCCAAAAGCCGCTTCGGCCACTGTGGTTGCGACAATTGTCGGATTATCCCGCATAAAATCAAGCGGTACCACGCTTAAGAATGCATAGTTGATCAGTAGATAAATGGCAATAACGCTAAGCACACCAACACCGATACCAAGAGGTAAATTCTTTTTGGGGTCTTTCACTTCGCCGGCCATATGGGACGCGTCAGCCCAGCCATCATAAGTGAAAAGCACAATACCGACACCAAGACCGATAAACTGCATCGTGCTCCAAAGATCAATTTCCTTTGTTGCTTTTGCTGTTTCACTGACCCATTCAACGGGAGAGGCAAAAAATATCGCCCCGATAATTAGTCCCATGATCCCGGTCAGCTTGGCGGTGGTGATGATGACCTGTGTTTTTCCGCCCATTGATATGCCCTGAAGATTGATAATGGCGAAAAATATAATGGCCAGAGCGCCCCACATTAATCTGAGTTCATTATTTTCAATGCCGAGCACCTGATTGGCCAGCTCACCAAAAAATATGGATGCGCCGGCAATTGACCCTGGTCCGCTGATTAGTATCTGTACCCAGCCCTGAAAAAACCCGGCAAAAGGGCCATAAGCTTCATTCAGCGAATGATACATAACCCCGGGACGCGGCAGAAGGATTGAAAGCTCGGCATAGGTCAGGGCACCGCAAAGAACAATAAAACCGCAAAGGGTCCAGAAGAAATAAACCTGCCATTCTGCTTCGGCGACTGCGGCCAGCTCTCCGGGCGTAAAAAATAAGCCAGAGCCGATAATATTACCGGTAACAATGGCAAATATCGTGGTAAAACCAAGCTTTCTCTGCAGGCTCATTTTTGTTCCTTACGTTACATGCATGGGCATTGTCATACAGTGGGCGCCACCGTTTCCTTTAAATAATGTGTCTGAGGGGAAGGTTGAAACCTCCCACCCGTATTTTGCCATTTCTTTTGATAATCGTCCTGCACATTCAAAACCGATTGCTTTTTTGCCCTGATGGGTCACCACCAGATTAAGATGGCCGCCGCGCATTTCCTGCTCATTAATTTCGATAACTTTAATTCCCCGCTCGCTGAGAAATTCATTAAACATAATATGGCGTGGCTCGGACTGTCCTGCCTGATAAAGTCGACATGGCAAAATATTAAGATCAGGGCTATGGCAGATCGCCAGATCATCATCCAGTGTCATATAAAGCCCGTCGATATGGATATGTCCGGGTGGGAGCGGCACTTCCAGAAAATATTTAGCATTTTCACCCAGCACCAGATTACGCAGATCCCGGGTCCCTGACTGATTGGCGCGGTCACATATGGAGGCCACAACCGTGTTATCACCGATCATCGTAACACCGCCCCCTTCAAGAAAGGACGGGCAATCAATTGAGCCAAGTATCGGAATACCCAGTTTTTTTAAGGCACGGCCAACGATGTCCTGATCACCCCAGCGACCAAGCAGATGCGGTCCCATCAGGACGGCACCGGTTTTAAAAACGGCGGCCAGGTCACGGGTATAGGTCATATTCGGGCGATGTTTGATATAATTGATGCTGTCTTCATCGTCTTTTAATACGTCCGTCAGAAAGACCGGATCAACACCATGGCTGTTAAACTGTTCAACCATAATGTCATATTCCGACTGGAATATTTCGCGGTTCACAGGTTCATCAAAATTAAAAACTTTTTTATTTTCTTCAGTGACAACATCAATTTCAACACCGGGGCGGTGCATCAAAACGGATTTAAGATTTCCGTGGGCGCTTTTTACGCCCCATGACATATTCCCCATAAAATTACTCCTAGCTTTTTTTATTTAGCACGTTAGGCGGAATTGATAGCATCTGTCAATCAATTGCTTTTAATGAATGTTTTGCTAATTTTATAAGGGCATTTTCGGTTTCACTGCTCCATGGGACGGCGGCATTAAGGCGTAGAAAATTATTATATTTTCCTGTTGGTGAAAACAAAATGCCCGGCAGAAAAGAAATTTTGTCTTTAATTGCAAGATTATAGAGTTTCCAGGTATTAATTTCAGCCGGAAGTCCCACCCAAAGCATATATCCGCCGGATGGATTTGAAATAGTGGTGCCTTTTGGGAAATGGTCTGCTATGCACGCGGCCATCAATTTTCTGTTCTGGGCATAAATGTTCCGGATACGCCGTATATGCTTGTCATAATTCCCTGTGGCAAAATATTCAGCAACGATCATCTGTGATAAGGTTGATTCCGTTACGCTGTTTAAAAATTTAAGTTTCTGAATTTTTTTTAAATATCGCCCCGGGGATATCCAACCGACCTTAAGTCCCGGGCCCAATGATTTTGATACGGATGAACAATAGAGCACCAGTCCGTCACGGTCATAGGATTTTAGTGCATTGGCACGCTGACCATATGTTCCCAGATCGCCAAAAAGATCATCTTCAATGAGTGGTATTTCCCGTATCTTAAGCAATTCAACCAATTCTTTTCTGTTGTCCTCGGGCATGGAGGACCCAAGCGGATTGTTAAAGGTCGGAATTAGGGCGCAGGCTCTGATTGGCCATTGTTCAAGCGCAAGCTTTAAAGCATCAATGCTGATCCCTTCTTTCGGATGTGTCGGAATTTCCAGGGCATTCATTTCCAAAGCTTCAATGGCTTGAAGAATTCCCGGAAAAGCCGGTGATTCAATGGCAATTACGTCCCCCTTTTTTGCCACGGCATTCAGGCACAGGGAAAGTGCATCCTTACACCCGCTTGTTGTAACAATGTCATTGGCTGAAAGCTGGCATCCGGCATAAGTCATCCGCTGGGCGAGCTGGCGCCTAAGCAATAGATTAACATCAATCGATGACCCTGTCGTCAATAGATCCTTTAAATGGTGCCTTGAAATTTTTCGGATCGTTTTTTGGAGCTGCGCAACAGGCAGAAAATCGGAATGAGGATAAGCCGCGCCAAAATTATACTTAAAATTTTCTGTTTCCTTGATTACCTGGAAAATACCATCATTTACCGAAACCGGGATTGGTGTACCCGTATCGGTCATTTCAGGTTCTTCGGTCAGATTTTCATTCTGAGACAGCACATAATAGCCGGATTGTGGGCGCGCTTCCGCAAGATATAAATTTTCAAGTTGAGAATAAGCCTGCTGTATCGTTGAAACACTTACCTTAAATTGCTGACAGGCTTTTCTGATGGACGGCAATTTATCGCCGGGAAGATAAACTTCATTTTCAATCTGTTCTGCAATTTTGGCTGAAATCTGGCCATAAAGGGTCTTATTCATATTATTTACTATACAGTTTAATAAAAAAATATCAGTACAGTTAGGCTCTGATCAAAACTGTACTGGTAAAATATCGTTTTTCTAACTCTATACTGGTATTGGGAATAAGTATAGAGTTTTAGAAGATAAAAAATCTCACTTAAAAAGGGGACACATGAGCAAAGTTATTGATGTACATACACATATGTACACGGCCGGCTGGCTTGATCTATTAATGAGGAAAGGCGGACCAGATCTGACAGTCGAAGTCGGCCTCGATAGCCCGTGGACAGTATGCTACAAAGGGGCGAGTTTTTGCGTACTTGAGCCGCCCCATTTTGATTTTGAGCTTCGCATAAAAAATATGGAAAAAGCTGGTGTGGATATGGCCGTTGTTTCCATGCCACCCCCCGGCGTTTTGTGGGGCAGCAGTGATGAAAGTCTGGAAGCGGCCGTTATGACCAATAATGAGTTTGCCAAAGCACAGATAGATTTTCCTGAACATATTCGTTGGATGGCCGTCCTGCCCTGGGAGCATCCTGAACTGGCAGTAGAGGAATTAAAGCGGGCCTGTGATTTGGGTGCGGTGGCGGCGATTGTTCACGGCAGCATAAATGGACGACATCTTATTGATCCCTTTTTTGCTCCCGTCTGGCAGGAGCTTGATAACCGATCGCTTCCGGTTCTGGTTCATCCGACGTTTCCGATCGGGACGGAACTGATGGAACTGGACCGTTATGCATTGATAGCTTCCACCGGTTTTATGATTGATACCACCCTTTGCATTTCAAAAATGATTTTTGATGGCTTCTTTGACCGTTATCCAAACCTTAAAATAATTGCCTCGCACGCCGGGGCGACACTTCCATATCTTGCCGGACGTTTTGACCGGGTATTTGATACGACTGCCCGGGCCAAGGTTAAAATAAGCAAACACCCAAGCGAATATCTGAAACATATATACTATGACAGCGTCACTTATGCGCAGGAATCACTTGAGCTTTGTGTGCATGTTGGCGGGGAAGATCATGTTCTTTATGGTTCTGACTATCCCTTTAATCTTGGTGATATGGCCGGATGCCTTAGTCGGGTCAATAAGCTACCGGAAAAAACAAAACATAAAATTCGCAGCGAAAATGCGCAGCGTATATTTAAACTTTAGGGGAAATAAAAATGTCAGAGAATACCTCAGTGAATGAACACTGGTCTTCACAATTTGCCTTTATACTGGCGGCTCTTGGCAGTGCAATCGGACTTGGAAACCTTTGGCGATTTCCGTATCTGGTCGGTGAAAATGGGGGTGGCGCATTCATTATTATTTATCTGGCTTTCATTTTGCTCATTTCCATTCCGGCCCTTATCGCCACAATTATGGTTGGCCGCCGGGGGCAATGCAATCCCATTCTGTGTCTTGAAAAAGTGTCCAGACAGGAAGGTTTAAGCCCGAAATGGGGGGCACTTGGCTGGCTTCTGGTTTTAAGTGCCTATTTTTTGCTGACGGTTTTCAGTGTTGTTGCCAGTTGGATTCTTGATTTTCTATCCTTTGCCATTACAGACGGATTTGATGGTATTAATGCCTCAAATGCCGGAATGCTTTATGACAATATTAAAGCAAACCCGGTTCGTATGTCGATGTGGCATGGTGTCTTTATGGGACTGATCATGTTTATCGTCGGCAAAGGTATTCGTAAGGGCATAGAAAAAGCGGTCAAGATGATCATGCCCGCGTTATTTATCATTCAGTTTTGTCTGGTTATTTATTCGCTTATTAATGGTAATGCAGCCGCAGCATTTGATTTTCTGTTTACCCCGGATTTCAGCAAAATTAACATGTCGGTGATCCTGCTTGCTGTCGGGCAGGCGCTTCTGACACTAAGCGTTGGCGGGGCAGGGATGCTGGTTTATGGCGCCTATATCGGTGACAATGTTTCGATCCCCAGATCCAGTCTTGTGATTGCCGGGATGGATACTGTTGTTGCCCTGCTGGCGGGATTGATGATTTTTCCTATTGTCTTCCAATATGGTCTTGTGCCGGATCAGGGACCCGGCCTTATGTTTGTGACCCTTCCCGTTGCATTCGGACAAATGCCGGGCGGTGATTTTTTTGCCATTCTGTTTTTTACCCTTCTGTTGCTGGCGGCTCTTAGTACCGGTCTTTCCATGTTTGAACCTGTGGTGGCCTGGTTTAAGGATCAGCGTGGCGTAAGCCGGGTTGCCGGTGCGCTGATCGTTGGCATAGCGACATGGCTGGTCGGGCTTTTTAATGTTTTTTCCTTTAACATCTGGTCGGAAATCAGACCATTGTCATTCATCAGTTCATTGAAGGATCTGAGTATTTTTGGGTCTGTCGAATATCTGACGGCTAATCTTGCAATGCCTATGGGGTCAATTTTAATATCCATTTTTGTCGGCTGGATGATTACGGAAAAAATGCGGGCTGAGGAATTCACCAACAACACCAACCCAAAATATTACAAATACTGGCATTTTATCGTGCGCTATCTTGTGCCAAGTGCTATTGCAATTGTATTTATAGCCAGTTTCTATAATTAATGGATTAAGCCAAGTTTTTTTGAAGGAGTAGCAATAATGACGGTCATTGACGTCCACACACATGCCTATACAAGGGAATGGTACGAAATTCTGCGCAAGTTCGGCGGTGAATATAATATTCAGATTCGCCCTGACGGTAAGGAGGAGATTTTTAAGGAAAATACTCCTGTTGCCTTCCCGCAGCCCGGTCATTTTGATTATGATCTGCGTATTAAACAGATGGATGCAACCGGCATTGATATTTCCATTGTTTCACTAACCTGCCCTAATGTTTATTGGGGTGG
Organism: Alphaproteobacteria bacterium; assembly: GCA_020446675.1. GTDB lineage: Bacteria > Pseudomonadota > Alphaproteobacteria > Sphingomonadales > Emcibacteraceae > Pseudemcibacter. The sequence goes on from JAGREE010000013.1 coordinate 18,167, forward strand.
GGAAGAAATAAGTTGCAAGGCGGCCGTTGCTTCAAATGACAGCATGGTTGAAGCACAGAACAAATATCCGGACCGCATTCGTTGGTATACGTCATTACCGTGGGAATATCCTGAGCGTGCGGTTAAGGAACTTGAGCGCAGTTGTGCCCTTGGTGCCAGTGGCGTTATGGTGCTGGCCAATATTGCCGGACGCAGCCTGACCGATCCGATATTTGCGCCGATCTGGACCGAAATTGATCGACGCGGGCTTCCTGTATTACTGCATCCGACAGATCCGCCCGGCGCACTTTCCATGGATATGGGGCTTTATGATTTAAGCTGGTCTGTTGGGTTTATGTTTGATACCACGCTGGCGGTCACCCGGATGATCTTTGACGGGTTCTTTGATAAATATCCGAACCTTAAACTCATTGCCTCCCACGGGGGTGGTGCGCTTCCTTATCTGGTTGGACGTTTTGAAAAAGGGGACGAAGTGGAGCTTGCCGAGCGTCGCAAGATGAAAAGAAAGCCGACTGATTACCTTCGTCATATTTATTATGACTGCATCAATTATGATGCACGGGCCATGCAGTATCTGATTTCTATTGTTGGCCATGAGCATGTCATGTTCGGAACTGACTGGCCGCATCAGGTGTTTGATACCAAAGGGGCTTTTGCCAATACCGCGCTGCTCCCGGATGATCAGTGTAAAGCTATCCGTTCTGGCAATGCCCTGAAAGTTTTTAATATTTAACCTTGTGCCGAATTTAAAATTTCTGGTAGGGTTGCGGCTGGTTTAAGTGGTCTTTTGGGGGATACTCATATGGTTGCACATATCGGAACGGTTGCCTTTCTGGGAATTGAGGCAAGGCTGGTTGATGTTCAGGTTCATGTTGCCTCCGGCCTGCCTTCCTTTACCATTGTCGGGCTTCCTGATAAGGCGGTGGCGGAAAGCCGGGAAAGGGTGCGCTCAGCCCTTAGTGCTATCGGGCTGGCCCTGCCGCCAAAGCGGATAACCGTCAATCTTGCCCCTGCCGATCTGCCGAAGGAAGGAAGTCATTTTGATCTTCCCATTGCGCTGGGTATTCTGGTGGCGATGGAAGCACTGCCCAGTGATACATTGGAAGGATACCTGGTGCTGGGCGAACTTGGCCTTGACGGGCGAATTCAGGCGGTGCCCGGTGTGCTTCCGGCGGCCCTTACGGCGAGTGGTGAGGATCTGGGCCTAATATGCCCGGCTGAAAACGGCGGTGAAGCCGCATGGGCGCAGAATATTGATATTATTGCGCCGGAAAATTTACTGGCCCTGATCAATCATTTAAAAGGACAACAGCAACTCACCCCGCCAGAGGCAGTGATTGATGATACGCCGGCATTTCATCTTGATTTGAAGGATATCAAAGGTCAGGAAAGCGCGAAACGCGCATTGGAGGTTGCGGCAGCAGGCGGGCATAATATCTGCATGACCGGTCCGCCGGGATCAGGTAAATCGATGCTGGCGGCGCGGCTTCCGGGTATATTACCGCCAATGAGCGCGGCGGAAGTGCTGGAAAGCAGCATGATAGACAGTATTGCCGGTAACCTGACTGACCATAATATTTCTAGAAAACGGCCATTCCGAAACCCCCATCATTCGGCGTCAATGGCGGCCCTGACCGGTGGCGGTTTGAAGGCACGGCCCGGTGAGGTGTCCCTGGCGCATCATGGGGTATTGTTTCTTGATGAATTGCCGGAATTCCAGCGTGTGGCGCTTGATAGTCTTCGTCAACCGCTTGAAACCGGTGAAGTTGTGGTGGCGCGCGCCAATAAACATGTGACCTATCCGGCAAGATTTCAGCTTGTTGCCGCCATGAACCCATGCCGCTGTGGCCATCTTGATGATCCAGCCCTTGCCTGCAGTCGCGTGCCCAAATGCGCTATTGATTATCAGTCAAAAGTATCAGGCCCGCTGATGGACCGTATTGATATTCATATTGAGGTGCCGGCAGTCAGTGCCAATGATCTGGCGTTGCCCTGCGCGAGCGAGGGCAGCGAAGAGGTTGCCAGGCGTGTGGCAAAAGCACGTAAAATTCAGCAACAGCGATATGCGCATCTGGAGGGTGTTTCCTCAAATGCGGAGGTGGACGGCGAAGCGCTTGAAGCGGTTTGTGCGCTTGATGATGAATGTCGTGAAATACTGATGCGGGCGGTGGAAATGATGAAACTGACTGCGCGTGGGTATCATCGGGTCTTAAGGGTTGCGCGCACCATTGCCGATCTGGACGGGGCGGAAAATATCAATAAAATTCATCTTTCCGAAGCGATCAGCTTTCGCCAGAAAAGGCAGATGCGCTAACATATAAATTGATGACGGCTTTTCATCAATCTGCTAATGATAAAGACATAAGCAAAGAGGGGTTGGCACATGAAAAATATTTACCTTATTTTGGCGATAGTCGGCGGCATCATTCCCTTTATATTTTTGGGTCAGTTTTTTGAGCAGGAAGGTTTTAAAATTCCAAATTTTATCAGGGCTCTTTTTTCAAACGGTGCTTCTGCCGGCTTTACCACTGACCTTGTTATCTCTTCTCTTGTTTTCTGGATTTATATTTTTCAGGCGCGGCAGAAATCGGATGGACCCAGTCCTTATTTATTTATAGTTTTAAATCTGACGGTGGGGTTAAGCTGTGCGCTTCCAGCCTATCTTTATGCCCGTGAAAAAGCAGGAGATAACAGATGAGTATCAATCAGGAAGACTATAAATCGGAATTACGTGAGCTACAGATCGAACTGGTCAAACTGCAACGGGATATCATCAGCTATGACCGCAAAATTCTGATTATTTTTGAAGGACGGGATGCCGCAGGAAAAGATGGTACCATCAAGCGCATCATTCAGCATTTAAGCCCGCGGGAAACCCGGGTTGTGGCCCTTGGTAAACCATCGGATAAAGACCGCAGTTCATGGTATTTTCAGCGTTATGTCGCTCATCTTCCGTCGGCACAGGAAATGGTGCTGATGAACCGGAGCTGGTATAACCGCGCCGGGGTGGAGCGGGTTATGGGCTTTTGCAGTCACAGTGAATATGAGGATTTTATCAATACGGTCATCACATTTGAACAGATGCTGGTTAAATCGGGCGTTCAGATATTGAAATATTATCTCGATATTTCAAAAGAGGAACAGGCTAAAAGATTAGAAGAACGCCGCCATGACCCCCTAAAGCAATGGAAAATAAGCCCGATTGATGAGGTGGCCATAGACCATTGGGACGATTATACCGCAGCGAAGAATGAAATGTTCAAGCGGACCGACAATCCGGTCACCCCATGGTATATTGTGCGAACCGACAGTAAGAAAATCGCCAGACTTAATGTCATCAGACATATTATGGCCAATGTAGACTATCCGGACGGGGAAAAGAGAATAAAAGCACCGGATGAAAATGTTATTTTTTCCTATGGCAGATTGGGAGGCAGATAGGGAAGCAGAAAGGGAAAAGGGAAAATGGCAAAAGATCATTCTGTAAAATTGCTTTACGTCATAATATTTGCTGTCATTCTCGGGGTCATTGCAGGCTGGACGATGGGCAAAGATGCGCTGATGTATTCATGGATGGGGACATTATTTCTTAATGCCCTAAAAATGATCCTGGTGCCGCTAATCGTTGCGGCAATCATTACCGGCATTTCTTCGCTCGGGGATATTCGTCATATGGGGCGCTCGGGCGCCATTACACTTGGTTTCTTTGTTGTGATGATGGTTATCGCATCCGTTTTAAGTATTACTGTTGCTGAAATAATTGATCCGGGGGCAAATTTTCAGCTTAGTACTATTCCTGACGCGGATATTACCCAATCACGGGCAAGCGTCGGGGACGTGCTTCTGGGCATGATATCTCCCAATATTGTTGCTTCAGCCGCAAATATGGAGCTTCTGCAACTTGTTGTATTTTCAGTTATTTTCGGCTCGGCCCTGACAGTGATCGGTGAAAAGGGAAAAGTCATTGTAAATTTTTTTGAAGCGATAAATAGCGTCATGATGGTGATTGTCGGATGGATCATGTATCTGTCTCCTTTCGGTATTTTTGCCCTTGTCGCCCTGCCGATTGCCCAGGCCGGGGGCGGAGCCGCGGTGATTTCCGGCTTTAGTGCCGTGGGGGCCTATGTATTGACCGTGGTAAGCGGGCTTATTCTTCAGGGTATTTTGCTCTTTTTTGTCATGAAGCTCTTAACGGGAAAGGGACTTGGTTATATCCGTGATGTTATGCCGGCGGTCATTACGGCTTTCAGTACATCCAGTTCATCGGCAACAATGCCAACCTGTATTGAATATACTGAAGGACACGGTTTGAAGAAAAGCGCAATCCGCTTTGTTATTCCGCTTGGCTCTACAATTCATATGAATGGCTCCGCCGTTTATCAGGCCGCTGCAGCAATATTTTTATCCCAGGTATACGGTATTTCTCTCGGCTTCGATGATTATCTGACCATTATCCTGCTTAGTGTATTGGCCGCTTTTGGCTCGGCCGGGATACCGCAGGGCGGCTATCTGATGACACTTATGATTATGTCCGTGATCGGTATTCCGGTCGAAGGGTTTGGCCTTATCCTGTCCGTGGACTGGTTTCTTGACCGGGCTCACACGACACTCAATGTCTGGGGTGATCTGATTGCTGCGGCTGTTCTGGACCGCTATATCGAAGACTGAATGTCAGGGCAGTTTTTCCCTGTTATTTTCGATTGATGACGAAAGATGAAATTTTTGGTCCCATAATGCAAGGAACTTACCTGATTTTTAAAATCAGATGTTATTTCAATCTGACAAATGATTTATCAATGGCACTGACTGATTGTGTTCCAAGCAAAATCATATCACGGATCAGAGCGTCTCTGATCAGCTCGACAGCGCGGATGGCCCCGGCTTCGCCACCGGCAGCCAGACCATAAAGATAAGGTCGGGCAAAGCTGACCGCATTGGCGCCAAGGGCCAGCGCTTTTAAAATATCGGTACCGCGGCGGATACCACCGTCAACAATCAGCTCGGTTTTATCGGATACCGCGTCCCGGATCGGTTCAATCCTTGAAATCGGTGCGGGGGAGGTATCAAGCTGGCGTCCACCGTGATTTGAAATGGATATTGCATTAAAGCCTGTCTTTTCGGCCACTTTCGCATCATCGGTTCTGACCACGCCTTTAAGGACGGATGGACCGTTCCATTCCCCGAGCAGCCATTCGGCATCCTGCCAGTTAAAGCTTGCATCCATCTGGTTTTGGATAAAATTATTAAGGGTTACCGCCGATGTGGTGCTGGAAAGATTGGCATAAGTGATTTTAGGCTTAACCAGATAATCAAGTGACCACATTGGGGATTTGAGCGCCTGCCAAATCTGCTTTGGGCCAATTTTTGGCGGAATGGTAAACCCATTTCTGGGGTCACGTTCACGGTTGCCGGCAATCGGAAGATCAACGGTTAGGATCATCGCTGAAAAACCGGCTGCCTTAGCCCGGTCCAGCATTTCCTTAACCAGTCCCCGATCCTTCCAGACATAAAGCTGAAACCATTTCGGACCACTGGTCAGGGCGCCGATTTCTTCGATACTGATCGATGAAAGGGTGGCAAGCGAATAAATGGTGCCGACTTTCTGAGCGGCCAGTGCCGGGCCGCGTTCACCATGATCATGGAATAATCTGTTTCCGGCAGAGGGGGAAAGAATAAACGGGACATCAATTTTCTGACCCAGCAGTGTGATTGATGTGTCCGGTCTATCAACACCGGAGAGGACCTTGTATAAAAGTTCATAATCATCATAGGCATCAATGTTACGGGCAAGGGTTTTTTCGTCGTCCGCGCCCCCGTCAATATAGTCAAAGACCATTTTATGGGCGCGGCGGCGGGCGGCGTCACGAAAGTCGCTACAATTAAGACATTTATTAATATTTGGTCCAAACATTGAAGTACCTTAACGACATGCGCCGATGCCGACAAGAGACAGAATGAATTATCCTCCTAAAAAATAATATATTTTATTTTTCCTCTGTAATTTTTGTCACCAGTGTTCCTATATTTTCAATGGTCATCTCCACTCGGTCACCAGGATGGAGAAATTCCGGCGGGTTCCGCGCGGCCCCAACCCCTGACGGTGTTCCGGTCATGATCACATCCCCCGGGTAAAGGGTAAGGATTGATGTCGCATGCCTGATCAGTCTTGGTTCATCATGAATCATATCCTTGGTATTGCCGTTTTGTTTTTCAACACCGTTGATCAGGGTTCTGATCTTTAAATTTGCGCTGTCCCCGATAAATTCCTTTGGTGTGATAAAAGGGCCGAATGGGGCAGCGTTATCCCGGCTTTTCCCTTCGAACCAGTTGGTACCAAAATTAAACCCGCCATGTTCCTGACGCGGGAAATTGGGATCGGCCCGAGCACTGACATCAAAAATAATGCTGTAGCCAAAGACATAATCCTTAGCATCTTCAAGGCTGACACTGTCCGCTTTTTTGCCGATAATAACGGCAAGCTCATTTTCAAAATCCCAGGCGCGACCAAGCGGTGGTCCTTTTGGAATGGGGAATTCCGAATTGGGGTCCAAAATGGTCGAACGGGGTGATTTGGCAAAAAAGACCGGCGGGTCGACATCCGGATTTACCGGTTTCAAGGCCGGGCGGTCAGCGGTGGACATTTCACGTGTATGATCCTGATAATTTGCGGCTGCTGCAACAATATTATAGGGCCATTTGATAGGCGCCTGCAATGTCACGTTGCTAAGCTTGAACGCAAATGACCGTCCATCAGCTTTACCGTTATAATAATTGGCAATCTGATAGAGACGTGATTTTACATGGTCATAATTTTCAATCAGGGACAGCATATTGCGCGGCATTCGAACAAAGTTCATATCTTCATCAGCGCTGAGTGCAGCATTTGCCCCGCGAATATCAAGAACGGTATCATTTCCCAGAACAAGGCCGAGCCGGGTCATGCCATCCGCATCAAATGTTGCAAGTTTAAAGGGTGTGTCCGGAGCGCTGCTGGGCGCGGCGGCATAAGTCACACTGCTTAAGAAACTAATTAATAGGACGAGAAAATGCTTCATAACGATCTCCTGTCGTAAATTTTTATGATGGTTCGGACAATCCAACCTCCCATTATGTAAAGATTGTCCTCTGGAATTAGGCTAATTGCAATATTGCTATCCTGTCAATGTGATAATTTAGCGTTCCGATATATCAAAAATGTTATAAACCAGCGTCTTCTGCCAGCAGTTGGTAGCTTTTTAAGCGGCTTTCAAAATCGTGGGTTACGGTCAGGATGGCAATTTCATCTGTCTGCCAATAGGTGGCAAGCTCATTGATTTTATCCGCGCACTCTGCCGGCGAGCCAATAACAAAGCTGTTCTTCAACAGGGTATAAAGCCTGAGTTCACGATCAGAAAATTTGCCAATTTCGCTTAACGCTTCATCCGGGGATATCCAGGCACTGTCCAGGCCGCGGGTCTGTTGCACCGTTTTTTTATAAAGCTGCGGTGCGGCAATATAGTCGGCTTCTTCTTTTGTTTCGGCGCAGTAAGCACCAATTGCAATCATTATTTTTGGCTGGTGCTTATGTCCGGCTTTCTCGAATGCCGACAAATAATTTTCGATAATGTCATATTTTTGCCCTGTCGGCGCGATGAAAAGCGCCAGTGACAGATGATACCCCAAATGCCCGGCCAGAGCGGCACTGCCGCCGCTGCTTCCCAGCATCCAGAGTTCCGGGTTATAATCATCATATGGCGAGACAATAATATTTTTAAAGGGATGGTCAGCTTCAAGCTCACCATATAATAAATTTCTAAGATCGAACGCCTGCCTTGAATAAAGCTCACCATGTGTGGCATTGCCGGGATAGGCAAGGGCCATGCTGGCCAGCCCGTCCCCGCCGGGTGCGCGTCCAATGCCAAGATCAATGCGATCCGGAAACACTGTGGAAAGCAGCCTAAACTGTTCCGCAATCATATAAGGACTATAATGGGAGAGCATAACACCACCGCTGCCAACTCGAATTTTTTCTGTTACCGAAGCGATATGGCTAATTAACGGGGCTGGGCTGGGCCCTGAAAAATAATGGGTATTGTGATGTTCGGCCAGCCAGTATCGGTGATAGCCCCATTTTTCACAAAATTTAGCCAGCGTCGCGGATAATTGCGGCGCTGGCCTTTTATCTTCTGATCCAGATTGGATGGGGGATTGATCAACAACGGATAATTTTATCATATTATTATAGTACTATTTCCGTTGATCCCGTCCGGGTTATTTTTTCACCAGCCCGACGATGAATAAAAGTATCACAGCACCAATTGTCGCAGTAATCAGTGAACCGACCAGTGCATTGCCCATGGAAATGCCGAGCGCGCCAAATACAAAGCCACCAACAATACCGCCAACAATACCGACGATAATATTCCCGAGTAAGCCAAATCCAGCACCTTTCATGAATTTTCCGGCGAGCCAGCCGGCAATAGCCCCAATGATTATTGAACCAATAATTCCGTCCATTTTGTTCCCTCTCTATTTTGTTAACTTGCCGGATTATTTTGCCATAAAGTGAATATTTAGCAATCATTATTATTTTGAAGCATTTTCTTAATCCGGTGTGCTTAGGGAAGGAAAATTTTAGTCTGTTAAAAAATATAATCTTAGATATGATCTGAAACAGGGAAATTAAGGGAGCGACAATTTTGAGGAAGCATGTTTTTTTAGTTTTTATAATTGCCGGATACTGTTTTTCAGTTAGTACGGTTCTGGCGGAAAAGCAGTGGAATATTCTGGCGATTGTCCCTGATGACCATGCCAGGAGGGTCATGGGAGCCTATGGGGATAAAAAGGCGGTCACTCCAAATTTTGACCAGCTTGCGTCAGAAGGCGTGCGCTTCACAAATGCCTATGCTGCTGCTCCCGTATGTTCGCCCAGTCGTGCCGCTTTCTGGAGTGGAAAATATCCCAGTCAGGTTGGTGTCAGTGATTTTCTGATGTTAAATGAAAAATATGCAGATCGTGGTCTTGATACATCGGCAGTTTTATGGCCCGAAGTTCTCAAGAAACATGGTTATAAAACCGGTCTGATTGGTAAATGGCATTTGGGGGAAGCCAAAGAAAGGCACCCGTTAAAACGTGGATTTGATTATTTTGTTGGCTATGAACAGGATTCCAAGGCGTTTGACCCAATCCTTGATGTTAATGGTGAAGTCGGGGAGGTGGAGGGCCATACGTCTGATTTGTTTGTTGGTTATGCCAAAGATTTTCTGAATAAAAATAAGAATAACAAGTTTGCTCTGACCATTATGTTCCGTGAACCTCAGCGCCCATGGTATGAGGTGCCGGAAGAGGATATTGAAGCGGTCAGAAATGTTGACCCGGATGTGCCGGACGAGCCGGGAGTTGATCAAAAATGGCTGAAAAAAATGACCCATAATTATTATGGGGCCGTACATGCGCTTGACCGGGCTGTGGGTGAGGTTCTGGCTGAACTTGATCATTTGGGGCTTTCCGAAAATACAATTGTTATTTATTCCGGTGACCACGGCATGGTGATCGGACAGCATGGATATTTCGGTCGGGGCGCTGTGGGGGCTATATCTGGTGACCATGTGGTTGGAAGTGAAAATATTGCCAATTTGTTTGAAGAAGCCATTACAATACCAATGATTATCCGCTGGCCTGGTGTGGCTCGGACAAATTCGGTCATCGAAATGCCAGTATCAAATACGGATATTTATCCGACAATCCTGGGTATGCTTGGATATCAAACGCCGAAGGGTTATGACCTGATCGGACATGACCTTTCTCCCGCCTTAAAAGAAAATAAAGAAACCCTGAGGCCCATATTCGCCCAGTATAATATGGAAAATTTTGGCATTGCCCACCTGCGTATGGTCAGGTTCGGGGACTGGAAACTGATTAAACGGTTTAAGCAGGGGGCAAATGCAGAACTGCTGGATGAGCTTTATAATCTAAAATCGGACCCTTATGAAAAAGAAAATCTAATTGCGGCTGCTGAGCATCAGAAAATAAGAAGTGATCTTGAAGCAATGCTGGAAAAATGGATGATCGAGATTAATGACCCGGATTTATAAGCTGCTGTTTTTCTTTCCGGCTTAATTTTTTAATTTGCGCTTCGCGAATTGAAGCTTCACTTCTGTTTTTAAAAGGCTCAGAATAAACCAGCTGAAGTGGTCCACGCCCGCGGGTATATTTGGCACCAGTTCCCGCTTCATGATCTGACAATCGTTTTTCAAGATCGTTGGTGATGCCGGTATAAAGGCTTCCGTCATTACATTCTAAGATATAAAGAAACCAATCAGACATTTAAATTTTCTTTCCCAGATGCTATAACGCATTTTAAAATATTATAATGATCAAGCGACCCTATATGAACATGCAAACCATTCAGATTTCTTCCCTGCCGGGGATAGATGATTTTTACAGTAAATACTGGAATAAAAAACCCTTTTTCGTCAAAAATGCGTTGTCTCAGGATATATTGGATGACCTGATCACAGCGGACGAACTTGCCGGGTTGTCGCTTGAGGAGGATATCCGATCAAGAATAGTTTATGCGCAGACCTGGAAATGTGAGCACGGTCCGTTTGACGAAGATAAATTTAGTGAACTGGGAGAGGAAGGCTGGAGCCTTCTGGTGCAGGATGTTGAAAAAAATCATCCGCCTACGAAAAAGATAATTGATGCATTTACCTTTTCGCCCTGCTGGCTGATTGATGATGTGATGGTCAGCTATTCGACACCTGGGGGCGGGGTTGGTCCGCATCTGGACAGTTATCATGTGTTTCTGATTCAGGGGACAGGTCGTCGGAGCTGGAAAGTAGGACGGGAAAAAATAGTATGTGAAAAATATATCCCGGATCTGGATATAAAAGTGCTGGCCGATGATTTTGATGGTGAGACTGTCGAAGTGGAAGAAGGGGACGTGCTTTATATCCCGCCTTATTTTGCCCATTCAGGGAAAACAATTGAAGAAAGCCTGACATTTTCGTTGGGATTTTTGGGGCCGACAATTTCAGAACTGCTCGGAGAATATGCACAGTTCATCGAAGAACAGGGGTTGATCAATCAGCGTTATGATGGTGACCAGCTTGATGCAGGGTCAGCCGGAGGGAAAATGTCCGTTCAGGAAGTGGAAAATTTCAGACAAAGACTGAAGACCGCTTTAAATTCTGACCAGTTTGAAAAATGGCTTATTGACTATTTTAATAAGGATGACTAGCTGTCTTCAAAAAGATTGGCAAGCTGATCGGTAATGGCGCCGCCAAGCTGGTCGGCATCCATAATGGTTATAGCATTTTTATAATAACGCGTGACATCATGGCCAATTCCAATCGCCAGCAGCTTAATTGGTGATTTATTCTCAATAACCTCAATAACATGTCTTAAGTGGTCTTCCAGATAATTGGCGCTGTTGGATGACAGCGTGCTATCATCAACTGGTGCACCGTCCGATATCACCATAAGAATGCGGCGCTCTTCCGGTCTGGAAATCAGCCGGTTATGGGCCCAAAGCAGGCTTTCGCCATCAATATTTTCCTTAAGCAACCCTTCACGGAGCATAAGACCAAGATTGCTTCTACAGCGCCGTAAAGGGCTGTCGGCTGATTTATAAATAATGTGGCGAATGTCATTGAGCCGTCCCGGGTTTTCCGGTTTGCCGTTTTCGGTCCATTTAATCCGCGATTTGCCACCCTTCCACGCCTTGGTGGTAAAGCCCAGGATTTCAACGCGAACGCCACAGCGTTCCAGCGTACGGGCAAGGATGTCCCCGCACATAGCGGCAATTGAAATGGGGCGGCCACGCATTGAGCCTGAATTATCAATCAGCAAAGTTACAACAGTATCTTTAAAGTCGCTGTCATTTTCCACTTTGAAGGAAAGCGGATGCATCGGGTTTGTCGCGACCCGGGTCAGGCGGGCGGTGTCCAGAATACCTTCTTCCAGGTCAAATTCCCATGACCGTGTTTGCTTCGCCATCAAAAACCGCTGCAATCGGTTGGCAAGCTTTGCCACCATCCCCTGAAGGTGATAGAGCTGCTGGTCTAGTTTTTTTCTTAGCTGGGCCAGCTCTTCAGGATCGCAAAGTTCCTCCGCTGCAATACATTCGTCAAATTCACGGGTGTAAACCCGGTATCCAGGCCCCATTGAATAAAGCCCGAGCGGATCATTGTCATTTCTTGGCGGGGCGGCATTTTCATTTTGCGCCTGCTTGAGCATTTCCATAAGTTCTTCAGTGGACATTTCGCCGTTCTGATCGCCACTGGCATTATCGTCAACCTGTTCTTCGGATGGCTCGCCCCCTTCTTCACTGCCGTCCTCGGTCTGGTCCATTTCATTTTCAATATCATCCTCGGACTGGTCAGTCTGCTCAAACTGCTCATCAAGCTGATCACTGCCCTTATCATCCGGCTCTTCGTCTGGGTCAAATTCGCGGGCAAGGTCCAGATCGGCTATGACTTTACGGCTCAGAATGGAAAATTTATCCTGATCATTTATGCATTTTGCCAGCTCGTCAAGATGGTCACCGGCCTTTTCCTCAATTTCGAAGCGCAGTTTATTAACGGCTTTTCTTGCTGATAATGGCGGAAGCTCATTTGTAAGCCGCTCCCGCACCAGAAGCTTTAGAATATCGCCCAGTGGCGCTTTTTTATCGGTATTTGCCAGATCATCAAAATTCTTGTCTTTATAATATTTTTCAATATGGGCTTTAAGGTTTTTAGCCACCCCCTTCATCTGATTGCTGCCTATGGCCTCAACCCGGGCATCTTCGATCGCGTTAAAAACCTGCTGGGCCAGATCACCTTTGGGCATATATTTGTGATGAAGGTCGGTCTTATGATATTTTCTGTGAAGCGAAAAACTGTCCCCTCTACCACGCAGTTCGGCAATTTCCTCAACAGACATGTCGGAATAAACCATCGGCAGTCGTAACTGTCCTGCCGCTGGCGCAGGGGCGGTGCCGAAGCTGACTTCTATTTCAGCATCATTGGCAAGGGCGCGCACCGTTGATGATACGGCCCTTTTAAAATCTTCTAAATTGCGTAGGTTGGTTTTTTTCACCTGTCTGAAACCCGGATAAAGTTAAATTTCCGCTTTTTGGATGACCGGCGCGTCTTTTAGTTCTTCACCGAAGCAGCGCTGATAATATTCGGCAATGACCGGACGTTCCAGCTCATCGCATTTATTGAGGAACGAAAGACGGAAGGAAAAAGCAAGATCCTTGAAGATTTCAAAATTTTCCGCCCAGGTCAAAACCGTTCTTGGCGACATCACCGTTGAAATGTCCCCATTCATAAACCCTTTACGACTCAGGTCCGCAACCTGGACCATTTGTTTGATGATTTTCAGGTCTTCGTCGTTCTGCATCATCGGCATTTTTGCGGCAACAATGTTTTCTTCGTGCTCATGTGGAAGGTAATTAAGCGTTGTCACAATGCTCCAGCGGTCCATTTGACCCTGGTTGATCTGCTGTGTCCCGTGATATAGCCCGGATGTATCGCCAAGGCCAATAGTGTTTGTTGTTGAAAACAGTCTGAATGACGGATGAGGGTGGATAACCCTGTTCTGATCAAGCAGTGTCAGTTTACCCGCAACCTCTAGCACACGCTGGATCACAAACATAACGTCCGGGCGACCGGCATCATATTCATCAAACACGAGTGCTGTTGGATTTTGCAAGGCCCATGGCAAAATACCTTCTTTAAATTCGGTGATCTGAACCCCGTCTTTAAGGGTGATAGCATCCTTGCCAATCAGATCAATACGGCTGATATGACTGTCAAGATTTATCCTAAGACATGGCCAGTTCAGTCGGGCAGCGACCTGTTCGATGTGGGTTGATTTTCCTGTTCCGTGATAGCCCTGCACCATTACCCGGCGATTAAAGGCAAAACCGGCAAGAATGGCCAGTGTTGTATCATGATCAAAAATATAATTTTCATCAATTTCGGGTACATGTTCATCTGGTTCTGAAAATCCATGAATTTCCATGTCGGACTCAATGCCAAAAACCTGATTTACATTTAAAAGCATATCCGGGATTCCGGAGTCTTTGCTTGTCTGTGTTGTCATTTTTAAGTCTGCCTGCTTATTATTTTAATTAAAGTCTTTATCTTTCAAGGCGTTATAGGCCCCATTAATTTTATTGAATATATATATTCCATTTTCCAGATCGGGATTCTGATCGGGATGACAATGTTTGACAAGTTTTTTATACGCTTTTTTTATTTCATCGGTGGTTGCCCCGGTATCTAGGCCTAGTGTTTTCAGGTGTCCGATGTCTTCTTTGGTGTAGCTGATCACTTTGTCTTTTGCCAAATGGCGAATACGGATATCTTTATCAATGCCCTTTGCCGCTTGCTCAAAACCATTATTGTTTGAATTTGTATTTGCTTTGTTTTTGGTCCAGCTTGTACCAGCGGCACCGATAAATGGCCCCTGATTAACAACACTAAGGTCAAAAGTACGGGCATGGATCTGGCAAAACCAGTGTATATCATTAGGGTCAGAGGACGTCTGGATGCGGTACCGTCCATCTTTTTCACAATTTTGCCATTCACACTGTCTATGTGCCATGTTGTTATTCATGAATTAAACATTCGCTTGTTGTTCTGATTGCACAATCCTATTATAACATCGTTCCTATTATAACATCGTCAATTCAAAATAATACTGAATAGGAAGACATTCATGACTGTAAAAGAAAATATTGAATTAAAAGTGAATAAATCAATAAATCCGGAATTTTTGGAAGTTATTGATGAATCGCACAAACATGCCGGTCATGCAGGAGCCCGTCCTGAAGGGGAAACCCACTTCCATATCAATATGACCGCAAGTGTATTAAACGGCAAAAGCCGAGTTGAACGTCAGCGCCTAATTTACAACATTTTAAAAGAAGAGATGGCCGGGCCTATTCATGCCCTTTCCTTAAATTTAAAAGGAACGGATGATTAAAAAAGGTAAAGCAGCATAAGCGGCACGGTGATAAAGCTGGTCAGAGTTGTGGTCATGATCAGGCTGGCCACTTCTTCCGGGTTACGATTATATTTTGAGGCAAGTAAATAACTGAATACGGCAACCGGCATCGACATTTGCATGATCAGTACATTGCGGGTTACTCCTTCAAAACCAAAATAATCTGCGGT
Organism: Alphaproteobacteria bacterium; assembly: GCA_020446675.1. Taxonomy (GTDB): domain Bacteria; phylum Pseudomonadota; class Alphaproteobacteria; order Sphingomonadales; family Emcibacteraceae; genus Pseudemcibacter. The sequence continues at coordinate 33,316 of JAGREE010000013.1, forward strand.
CACTATGCCAATCGCCATGCCAAAGGCAATTTTTAAAAGGCCGATTGATATAATTTTACCGAGCTTTATCACTTTTAACATGGCAAGGGATGCGCCAAGTGTCAGCAGCATCAATGGCACAGTGACACCGGCAAGCAGCTCTGTCGTGTTCATAATCCATTTTGGCGGTGTAATCCCGGTCAGAATAAAGAAAAGGGCTGCTGCAATTCCCCACAGAAATGAAATCCGGAACAAGGAAGATGCATTCATATTGCCATGGGAAATGAATAGCGAAACCGTAAACTGAAAAAACGAGCCGACAGCGAAATAGGCAATGGCCAGTGACATGCCCGGCTGGCCGAAGGCAAACAGACAAAGCGGTATCCCCATATTGCCGCAGTTTGATGAGGAGAGTGCAATTATATATCCGCGCTTAGGCAGGCCGGTTGCAAAAACAAAGATGGTTGTGACGATCAGCATCACCGTTATGGCAATGGCCGATGCGAACATGAATGTCGTCATGGTTGATAGGTCATTACCCATATTAAGGATGCCAACAAAAACCAGGCATGGAGCACCAAAATTCATATTAAGCCGGGTAACAAATTCAGTAGGATAATCATAGCCAAGCCTGACCCAGAAAAAACCGGCAAGGGCCAGCAGAAAGACAGGGGAGATAATATTGATAAGTTCTATAAACATAAGTGTTCCAATATCATAGTTGCTCCCGGTTAAAGGTGATTTCCGGCAATTGGGCTTTTGAAAATGTAATGAACTGATCAATTAGGGCGGATCTTTCCTCGCTTAACTGATAGGTAGTTTTTACAAGCCCTATTTCGCGCAAAAAATCATAGCCGATCATTTTTATCCGCTTAACCCCATCGGCCTGGTAATGATCAGGCATCGTGGTAAAACCTACCCCCGCTGCCACCATGGAAAGTGCCCTTTCGTCCTGGGCCGTGTTATAGACAAGTCTGGGACGGACATTATGATCGGTAAAAAAACGGCTGGTTTCACTTAAAATTTCGCAGCGTGACCTGACAATCGTTGGCTCACCCGCAAATTCCGCCGGATGGATTGGCCCTTTTTGCTGGGCAAGCGGGTGATGTTCGGCGAGAGCGATGGAATAGCCTTCCTTATAAAGGGGTATTTTTTCCAGTTTCAGTGTCGGTCTGAGGATTGTCAGGGCAATATCGATTTTTCCTTCATCAAGGCGGTTTTGTATTTCCTGCTCCGTTCCTTCGAAAAGTTCCGTGACCAGCCCACCGACCTCCCTGTTAAATGCGGTCAGTATATTGGCAATAATTGCTGCAGGAATTGTCATCAGGATACCAAGGCGCAAAAGGTGGGATTGACCAGTTGATTTTATATCCGCTTCAGCTAGGTTCAACTGATAAAGAATGGATTTGGCATGAGGGACAAATCTGGTGCCGCTTTCGGTCAGGAACACTCTTTTTGAAGTGCGGTCAAAAAGTTTACTGCCCAGATCCGCTTCAAGCTTTTTTATCCCTGCTGATAATGTGGGCTGGGTGACGAAAACCCTTTTGGCGGCTTTCGTAAAACTGCCAGTTTCAACCACGGCCAGAAAATAACGAAGCTGATAATTTTCTATCATTGATTTTTTTTTCGATAAATTATTTAATGATAGATACTATCTATGTTTAACTCATTTGTAAAATCTGTATTTTTAAGGTAAAAAATAAAGATAAAAAATATTAGGGAGCATTTTCATGGAGGGAATAAAGAAAAACTGGCCGGAGAGTCTGGTGTTTCTGGTCATTCTGTATTTGATCTGGAAAACCTTTGAGCAAAGTGTTCTTGAACATCATTTTATCATTCCGACAGTTAATTATTTTGCGCCTGGCGTGTTGCTGAGTAATTTAATTTACTATAGCAGAAAAGGACTTAAGTGGCCTAAGTTAATTCTGTTCTGGCTTTTTGTTGTTGGTGATTTTTGCTCATTTCTGGCCATTTTTTATTCCCCTACATTGGCGACAAAGACCTATTTGTCAATCTGGGCTCCGATAATTGTTGCAGTTTTAGTTCCAATTTTTACTTATTTGCTGTACAGTTACCAAAAAATAAATGAATTATTTAAAGATTAACCCTTTTCGGTTATAGTTTAGGGTAAGGGATGGATTGCTTTTTAAAGCGGAATAATACATGCGATTTTTTAGTTTTGTTGGGTTATTGTTTTTTTGTCTTGTATCGGTTGCCTCCTCAGCTTCGATAGACGAGATCGTTGCCAATTTCGAAAAAGACTTTCAGGAAGAACTCAGGAAAAATAATGTGCCCGGCGGCGCCTATGCCATTATCCATAATGGTGAGGTGATTGCCATGAAGGGCGTTGGTGTACGGGCAAAAGGCGGAACAGCACCCGTTGATGAAAATACGGTTTTCAGACTGGCGAGCGTTTCCAAAACTTTTGCCGCCGGCCTTACTGCGGAACTTGTCGCAGAAGATAAATTTCACTGGGATGATAAAATCGTCGATTATGTTCCCGAATTCAAGTTTAAATCCAGCAATTATACGAACAATCTAACCGTAAATCATATCCTTAGCCAAAGTTCCAGTCTCGTCCATAATGCTTATGATAATCTGGTTGAAGCCAATTATCCCATGTCAAAAATTATTGCCAAATTTAAGGATATTGATCCAAGCTGCAAGCTTGGGGAATGTTATGGCTATCAAAATGTGCTTTACAGTCTAATCCAGCCGGTGATTGAACGTGCCACTTCTTCGAGCTATACCGATCTTATGTATAGTTATATTTTTGATCCACTTGGTATGGAGCATGCTTCACTGGGATATGAGGCTTTTCTTGGAAACCCTAACCATGCGGAACCCCATGTTCTGACAAAAAGAGGCTGGGCAAAGACCAAAGTAACACCAAGCTATTATCATCTTTTGCCGGCAGCGGGTGTCAATGCCAGTATATCCGATATGGCAAAATGGGTCATGGCCCAGATGGGTGCTTTCCCGCAGGCATATCCCCAATCTGTTATAGATACTGTAACAACAAAACATATCCGCACTTTAAAAGAAATGAGAAAACGTAACTGGCGTTCAATTCTTAAAAATGCCTATTATGGATATGGCTGGCGCATTTATGATGTTGGCGATACGGAACTTATTTACCACGGCGGGTCTGTTGCCGGGTTCCGTTCAGAAATTGCCTATTCAACGGAAAAAAATCTGGCACTGGTTATGCTTCTGAATGCTGAAACCAGAATGGGCGGGGATCTTAATGCAAAATTCTGGACCGAAGTATTTACACCCGAGCCGAAAGTAACTGTAGCAAAAGTTGTTAAAAAGCCGGTGCCCAAAAGAAGAGTAAATATCGTTACCTCAATAATACCGCGTGATAAACCGTCATCCGTTCCTGCTTTATAAAATATGAAAATAATTTTGGCACCCATGGAAGGTGTAATTGATTTCGCAATGCGCGAACAATTAACCGCGGGTGGATCATATGATCATGCTGTTACCGAATTTATCCGGGTTAATGATCATCTTTTATCAAAATCCCAATTCATTAAATATGCCCCTGAATTGTTAAGGGGAGGGCGGACAGTATCGGGCACGCCTGTTTATATTCAATTACTTGGTCAGGATAAAAACTGGATGGCGGAAAATGCAAATCGGGCGGCAATGCTTGGTGCGCCGGGTATTGATCTTAATTTTGGCTGTCCTGCAAAAACGGTTAATAATCATAGAGGGGGCTCAATTCTTTTAACGGAACCATCAACTGTTCATAACATTGTTCGTGAAGTTCGAAATGCAGTGCCTAAAGATATTCCGGTTACGGTGAAAATGCGGCTCGGCTATGAGGATAAATCTTTGGCGATTGAAAATGCCCTGGCGATTGAAGCGGCGGGTGCTACCAGCCTTGCCATTCATGCTCGCACTAAAGCTGAAGGCTATAAGCCACCGGCACACTGGCACTGGATTGCAAAAATTAAAAAGCATGTAACGCTGCCCGTTGTTGCTAATGGGGAAATCTGGTCAAAAGAAGATGCCATGAACTGTATCCGGGAAAGTGAATGTATGGATATTATGATTGGCCGGGGTGGCTTATCGCTTCCCAATTTGTCTGATGTGATAAAAAAGGATGCTGATCCCTTAAGCTGGAAGGAGACATGTATGCTTCTGGTTCAATATGCTCAGGCGAGAAGGGATGTAAAAAACCGTAACCTGGTGCCAAACAGGATAAAACAATGGTGCCGCTATCTTATGCGTCAATATAATGAGGCGGATACCTTTTGTAAAGAGATCAGAACCATACGGCGATATGAGGAGATTATGGATATAATTAATAGAAATTATCTATAAAGAGAATAAATATTATTAATTTTATCTATAGTAAGAAATTTGCTATTCTTTATGCCTCAACAGAAACGCAGGGGTGAATAATTATGGCTGTCATAAAAAGCATAATTGATCCGCAGGGGTCAGAATTTATGGCGAATAAAGCCAGAATGGATGCGCTTTTATCTGACCTCCATGAAAAAATTACCAGAATTGAATTGGGGGGTGATGAAAAATACCGGCAGCGTCATATTGAGCGCGGCAAACTTTTGGCGCGTGACCGCATTCGACGATTGCTTGATAAAGGGAGCGCTTTTTTGGAATTCTCGCAGTTGGCTGCCTTTGAGGTTTACGATACTGAAGTGCCGGCCGCCGGCATAATAACCGGGATCGGACGGGTATCCGGGCTGGAATGTGTCATAATCTGTAATGATGCGACGGTTAAGGGGGGAACTTATTTTCCTCTGACCGTAAAAAAACATCTGCGTGCACAGGAAATTGCGGCTGCTAATAATCTTCCCTGTATTTATCTGGTTGATAGCGGTGGTGCCAATCTGCCAAATCAGGATGAGGTTTTTCCGGATCGTGATCATTTCGGGCGGATTTTTTATAATCAGGCTAAAATGTCGGCCAATAATATTCCGCAGATTGCCGTTGTTATGGGCTCCTGTACGGCAGGCGGCGCTTATGTCCCGGCAATGAGCGATGAAAATGTGATTGTCAGGGATCAGGGGACAATTTTTCTTGCCGGTCCGCCGCTCGTCAAGGCCGCGACAGGAGAAGAGGTAACAGCAGAAGCCCTTGGCGGGGGTGATGTCCATACGCGTATTTCCGGTGTGGCGGATCACCTGGCGGACGATGATAACCATGCACTTGAAATTACCCGGTCAATCGTCAGCAACCTTAACCGCAGTAAAAAACATGATCTGGTTGTTAAAGAAACAATAGAACCACTTTACGATGCTGAAGAACTGCATGGAATTGTCCCAAGCGAGCTTAAAATCCCTTATGATGTGCGGGAAGTTATCGCCCGCATTGTTGATGGTAGTGAATTTGATGAATTTAAGAAACGGTATGGCCCGACGTTGGTTTGTGGCTTTTCCCATATTTTTGGTATGCCTGTGGGGATCATTGCCAATAACGGGGTGTTGTTTTCCCAATCGGCCCTGAAAGGGGCTCATTTTATTGAGCTTTGTGCGGCCCGAAAAATTCCTTTGGTTTTCTTACAGAATATCACCGGCTTTATGGTTGGGGAAAAATATGAAACAGGCGGTATTGCCCGTGATGGTGCAAAGATGGTTGCTGCAGTGTCCTGTGCCAATGTGCCAAAATTCACGGTTATAATTGGCGGGTCATTCGGTGCTGGTAATTATGGCATGTGTGGGCGTGCTTATGACCCCCGGTTTCTCTGGATGTGGCCAAATGCGCGGATTTCCGTAATGGGTGGTGAACAGGCGGCAGGCGTTTTGGCAACGGTCAAACGCGATGGGCTGGAACGTAAGGGGGAAAAATGGCCTGCCAGTGAGGAAGAAGAATTTAAAAAGCCGATAACCGCGCAATATGAACATCAGGGCCACCCTTATTATTCTTCGGCCCGGCTTTGGGACGATGGTGTTATCGATCCAGCGGACACAAGGCGGGTCCTTGGTCTGTCTTTATCGGCAAGCCTTAATGCACCAATACAAGAAACAAAATTCGGCATATTCAGGATGTAAATCATGACAATATTATTTGAAAAATCAGAAGACGGTATCGCACGCATTATCCTTAACCGCCCGGACGTGCATAATGCCCTTAATGCACAAATGATTGCCGATCTGACGGCCGCATTTCATGATCTTGCAAATTGTCCGAACACTAAAATTCTGCTTCTTTCCGGTGCCGGGGCAAGCTTCACGGCAGGTGCCGATCTGAAATGGATGAAACAGGCGGCCGGTTATTCGGAAGAAGAAAATTTTCAGGATGCCATGAAGCTCAGCGACATGTTGGATGCGTTATATAATTTGCCGCAATTGACAATTACCTGCGTTCAGGGTGCTAACATGGGCGGCGCTATTGGCTTAATAAGCTGCTCTGATATTGTTTATGCCGACGAACAAAGCAAATTTTCTTTGTCTGAAGTTACGTTAGGGTTAATCCCAGCAACCATTTCGCCATATGTCATCAATGCTATCGGGGGCCGACACGCAAAACGTTATTTCCAGACAGGAGAGCGGTTCGGTTGTGAGAGAGCGCTTGAAATTGGACTAATTCATGAGGTTTATACGTCATTTGAAGATCTTCAGAGCAAAGTTGAAAGTCTGCTATTTACTTTACGCAGTAATGCACCTGGTGCCATGAAAAAAGCTAAAAAGCTGGCCATTGACTATAATGATTTACCGATTTCAGACGACATAAGGCGGGACAGTGCAAAAAGAATTGCGGCGGCTAGGGCGTCAGTTGAAGCTGCAAAAGGACTAAAAGCATTTTTAAGCAAGAAAAAACCCGACTGGACAAAAGATGTTTGAAAAAATTCTTATTGCCAATCGTGGTGAAATTGCCTGTCGTATCATTAAAACGGCAAGAAAAAAGGGCATCAAAACGGTTGCGGTCTATTCAAGGGCTGATGCATCTGCCCGTCATGTAAGGCTGGCTGATGAAGCTTATGAAATTGGCGCAGCTGAAGCCGCGGACAGTTATCTAAACGGCAGTAAAATTATTGCAATAGCCCGCAAAAGTGGGGCGAGTGCCATTCATCCGGGTTACGGTTTTTTGTCAGAAAATGAAGAATTTGCCAAAGCCTGCGAAGAGGCGGAAATCCGCTTTATCGGTCCGACTGCGGATGCCATCAGTTTAATGGGGTTAAAAGATCAGGCTAAAAAAGCAATGGAAGAAGCGGGTGTTCCTGTGGTTCCCGGTTATGACGGCGATGATCAGGATGCTGTATTTTTATCTGATAAAGCAGACGAAATAGGATATCCGCTCCTGATCAAGGCGGTTGCTGGCGGTGGCGGCAAGGGTATGAGACTGGTTGAGAATAGAAGCCAGTTTTCGTCTGCCCTAAGCAGTGCAAAACGTGAAGCAAAAGCGGCATTTGGCAATGATCGGGTTCTTCTTGAGAAATATATCCGCCGGGCACGCCATATAGAGGTACAGATATTTGCCGATATGGTGGGAAATGCCGTCTACCTTCATGAACGGGACTGTTCATTACAGCGGCGTCACCAGAAAATCATTGAGGAGGCGCCGGCACCTGATCTAAGTGATGATATGCGCTTTGAAATTGGTGAAACGGCAACCCGGGCCGCAAAAGCGATAAAATATCGCGGTGCAGGGACCATTGAATTTATTGTTGATGTTGAAAATGGCCTTAAGGATGCGCCTTTTTATTTTATGGAAATGAATACGCGGCTTCAGGTCGAGCATCCTGTTACAGAAATGATTACCGGACTTGATCTTGTTGAATGGCAATTGCGTGTTGCAGCGGGGGAAAGACTTCCGCTTAAACAGGATGATATAAAGCTAAATGGTCATGCGTTTGAAGCGCGACTATATGCTGAAGATCCGGGTAATAATTTTCTGCCGCAAACAGGAACGCTACATCATTTTACCTGTCCGGCACCTGATCTGAATTTTCGGCTCGATAGCGGAATTGATCAGGGGGACGAGATCAGCATTTATTATGACCCGATGATTGCGAAACTTGTTGTCTGGGGGCAGAACCGTAGTGAAGCACTGCGGCATATGCGGCAGGTTATTAAAAATACGGCCATTGCCGGGGTAAAAACCAATCTTGAATTTCTTTATCATGTTTTTATGAATAAAGCATTCAGTGTTGCTGACTTTGATACCGGATTTATTGAAAAACATAGAGCTGAACTGACAAGACGTTTTGATGAAATGCCGGTCCCGGTCTTGGTGCTTGCCGCATTATCGGAACTTATGCCCCATATGGAAGGAAAGGATGTCTGGGACTGGTCGGACGGCTGGCAGTTAAATCATAGCCTAAAGGTAAATCTGACATTTACAGCGAATAACAAAAGCCATGAGGTTGGCGTAACATATCTTAAGGATGGATTTGAAATTTCAGTTTCAGACAGGCCATATAAAGTTAAGTTATTAAAAAAAGAGCAGGATGACTTCAGTATCCTGATTGATGGCCGGAAGATCAGTGGTAAAGTTATCATGCAAAAACAGGACTTTACAGTATTCTGTGATGGTAAAGTCGCCTACCTTCACCATTATATTCCAGGGGCAGACAAACAAAATGATCAGGCCACAAGCGGCACTGTGGTTACGCCAATGCCTGGAAAAGTATCAAATATTCTTGTGGCTGATGGTGCGGATGTTGAAGAGGGTGAACCGCTTGTTATTCTCGAAGCCATGAAAATGGAACATACCATTAAAGCACCGCGTAAGGGTATCGTGTGCTTTAATGACTTGACGTTGGAAATGCAGGTGTCCGATGGTGAGGTCCTTTTCAGAATTGCGGAAAGTGATGATGATGGGTGATAGAGACGTCATCATTTATGAAGTGGGGCCACGGGACGGGCTTCAGAATGAAGCAAAATTTGTCAGCACCGACATAAAAATTGATCTGATCAACATGCTGTCACGAACGGGGCTCAGAAAAATAGAAGTGACAAGTTTTGTTTCCCCGAAATGGGTGCCACAGATGGCCGATAATGCTGACGTTATGACATCTATTGACCGGGTGTCTGGTGTCACTTATGCGGCCCTTACGCCAAATGTTAAAGGGATTGAAGCGGCGATAAAGGCTTCTGCTGATGAGGTGGCCATTTTTGCTGCTGCATCGGAAAGCTTAAGTCAGCGCAATATCAACTGTTCTATCAAGGAAAGCATTGAACGTTTCAAACCTGTAATGGAAATGGCCGCTGAACATAAATTGCCTGTGCGTGGTTATGTTTCCTGCGTAACGCACTGTCCTTATGCAGGGGAAATTGCAGCAAAAGACGTCGTAAAGGTGTCTGAAGAACTATTGAATTTGGGCTGTTATCAAATATCCCTTGGCGATACTATCGGCAAGGCACAACCGAAAGATATTGAAAAACTTCTGATTGCCCATAAAGCGGTAATGAGCAGTAATGATCTGGCGCTGCATTGTCACGATACATACTCTAATGCCCTGAACAATATCAAAGAAGGACTTGAACAAGGGATCAGAACATTTGACAGTTCGGTTGCAGGGCTGGGGGGATGTCCTTATGCCGAAGGGGCAAGCGGCAATGTGGCAACAGAAGTGGTTCTCAAGATGCTTGGGGAAATGGGGATCAGAACAGGCATTAATTTAGAGAAAATTATTGAAACAGCAAATTTTATTTCAAAGGCGCTCACGCGCATTCAGGATTAATGAAAAGGTGATATAATGGTTTCCTATCCTTCCTTAAATTTCGGTCATAGTGATGATATCAATATGCTCCGTGATATGGTTCGTAAATTTTCTGCCGATGAGATCGCGCCACGCGCTGAAGCAATAGACCAGAAAAATGATTTTCCGGCAGACCTTTGGCAGAAATTCGGGGAATTGGGACTGCTTGGCATGACTGTGCCCGAGCAATATGGTGGCTCGGATATGGGATATCTTGCCCATACGATAGCGGTCGAGGAAATTTCAAGAGCATCCGCCAGTGTCGGACTGAGTTACGGTGCACATTCAAACCTGTGCGTGAACCAGATCAACAGAAATGGCAGTGACGCTCAAAAGAGAAAATATCTGCCAAAATTATTAAGTGGCGACCATGTTGGGGCCCTTGCCATGAGCGAGAGCGGCGCCGGGTCCGATGTTGTCAGCATGAAATTGAAAGCCGAGAAAAAAGGGCATACCTATATCCTTAATGGGACAAAAATGTGGATCACAAACGGGCCAAATGCGGATGTGTTGGTGGTTTATGCCAAAACCAATTTAGAGGCAGGATCAAAAGGAATGACTGCCTTTATTGTTGAAAAAGGATTTAAGGGTTTTTCAACGGCGCAAAAACTGGACAAGCTTGGTATGCGCGGATCGAACACCTGCGAGCTGGTGTTTGAAGATTGTGAAGTGCCTGAAGAAAATGTACTGGGAAGTGTAGATTCCGGCGTTCGGGTTTTAATGTCCGGACTTGATTATGAACGGGTCATTCTTTCTGGTGGGCCGCTTGGAATAATGCAGGCGTGCCTGGATGTCGTTTTGCCATATATTCATGATCGGAAACAATTTGGTCAGTCGATAGGGGAATTCCAGTTCATTCAGGGCAAGGTTGCCGATATGTATACCGAGCTTAATGCCTGTCGCAGTTATGTATATGCGGTGGCGATGGCCTGTGACCGTGGAGAGACAACCCGCAAGGATGCAGCGGGCTGTATTCTTTATTCAGCAGAAAAAGCGACCCAAATGGCGCTTCAGGCAATACAGTGTCTCGGCGGGAATGGCTATATTAATGAATTTTCCACTGGTCGATTGCTTCGTGATGCGAAACTTTATGAAATCGGTGCGGGAACCAGTGAAATCAGGCGTATGCTCATTGGCCGCGAGCTTTATGCAGAAACCGCTTGAGCCCTATGGATTCTGCTAAGTTTCACCCACAAAAATAAATTTATTTAACAGCTAAAAAATTAATTTTGTTAAGACTTTATTAACTAATATTAACGATTATTAAACAATCTAAAGAATTTTAGTAAAAATTTAATGAAATTAATATGTTAGGTTTAACTACATGAATAAAACGGGTGAGGGAAAATGTGCGGAAGGTCTGGAAATCATACAAATTTCCGGAATGGCTGCTGAATTTCTTAAAACTTTAGCAAATCCAAACAGGCTGATCATACTTGGACGATTGATGAAAGGCGAATTATGTGTCAGTGATTTGGAAAAGAAACTTGATATTTCCCAATCAGCATTATCCCAGCATTTAAGTAAAATGCGGGGACAGGGTATTTTATCCAGACGTCGGGACAGGCAGCAGATATTTTACTCCATTAGCGATAAGCGGGTGGAAAAATTTATGGACCTGACATCTGAATTATTTTCTAAAAAATAAGAGCTGTCAGTCATAAAATTATATTTCTGGTTATTCTGCGCTTGATTACCTGATCGATCCGATTTTACCATCATGGGAAAGGATGATAGCAATGGGCTTTGTTTTTGGGAATTCCGAAAATATAATCATCAGGATAACCGTGAACGGAACGCTCAGAAACATACCGGCAATGCCCCATATGCTGCCCCAGATCGCCAGCGACAGCATGACAACAAGCGGGCTAAGGTTGAGTGAGTTGCCCATGAGGCGAGGCTCGAGAATATTGCCGATGAGCACCTGAATTAACCCAAGTGACGAAATAATAATTAAAAATGGTGTAAAGGTTGGGAATTGTACCAGACTGAGTAAAGCCGGAAATAACACGGCAAGCATGGACCCGACCGTCGGTATATAGTTTAAAAGAAAAATAATAAAGGCCCAGAAGCTGGCATAATCAACATTATTTAAAATGAGGACAATGTAACAGGCAACGCCGGTTAGCATGCTGACAAATGTTTTAATGGCAACATATTTTTCAATTTTAATTGAAACCGCGCTGATAATTTCCATGACTGTTTCTGAATGTTTTGATCCTTTAAGCAAAGCATCAAGTTTGGCTTTAAAACTGGCCTGTTCAAGAAATATAAATAATACATAAATCAGGATCAATCCGGCATTGCCGGCAATGCCGGCCATGGTTCCGGCAATATTGCTAATGAAAGGCCTTAGATTGATTTGGCCGAGTAGCTGGGTCAGATTTGGTTGATTTTCAAGGCCGAAAAGTCCGTAAATCCGCTCAGATAATTTGAGGAGATTTTCCTGATAAACCGGTGCGGCAGCTTTAACATTGTGAATATTATTTCCAATCATATCCACCAGAAGATAAAGAGCGGTAATCATGGTGAGTAAAGCTGCAATAAAACAGATGGCCTTTGGCAGGGCGTGATTATTTATTTTTACCTTATGATAATAATCGGCAAGAGTATTAATCAGATACCAGATCACAACACTGATCAGAAACGGGACAATAAGGTCACGGCCGACAACCATAATATAAACTGAAAGAACGATCAGCCCCAATCCGCCAGTATATGATAAAATGCCCATTCTTCTGCCTCTTAATCTTTAAATTCATTATGGATTGTTGTTAATAAAGAGACAAAGGTCAAGTTATTAATAGTTGCAATTATACCTCTAATAAGTGAAACTGATATAAATGTGAGTAGGAGACAAAAAAATGAAAAAACTTTTAATCGGTATTCTGGTTTTGGTGGTTATTGGCGGCGGTGCCATGTTCTATTTATCTTCAAATGCGGGTGATATGATTAGAAAAGGCGTGATCACCTACGTACCGCCAATTATTGGTGCAGATGTTGAATTGGCCAAAGTGGATCTTGATCCTGCCAATGGTGCCGCATCTGTAACAGGACTTGTCATTGGCAATCCTGAAGGGTTTAAATCATCACATGCCTTTAAGATTGATAATATGAGCGTAAAGCTGGATATTAAAAGTCTGACATCCGATGTTATTCATATTAATGAAGTGCGTCTTGATGCGCCGGACATGATTTATGAAATCGGTTCCAAAGGGAATAATATCAGTAAAATTCAGGAAAATGTGGATAAATATGTTGCCCGTCTGGGACTGGAAAGCAGCGATGACAGTGAACTGAAATATATCATTGATCATGTCTATATTAACGGTACTAAAGTGCAGATTGCCAGCGATCTGGTTGGCGGACGTGGTGCCGGGGTCACACTTCCCAATCTTGATATAGCCGATATTGGTAAACGGGAAAATGGCGCAATCGCAACAGATGTTCTGAAGCAGATTTTCGGTGTTGTTAATAAAAGTGTAAGCAAAGTGGCCCAAAGTGAAGTTCTTGATGATCTTAAAAATAAAGTAAATGATGCATCCGGAAATGTTGTTAAGGAGTTGGAAGGTAAAGTTGCTGACCAGGTCGGGGAAAAGCTGAAAGGGCTGATTCCGCAAAAATAATTTTTTGGAAAGGATATTATTGTGGCACTACTGATTGGCTTACTCGCTATAGCAGGAATTTTCTATTATTTTTATCTTCGCCTGATAAAACAGAGAAATTATGCGCTTGAGGCACTTTCATCCATAGATGTGCAGCTTAAGAAAAGACATGATCTGGTGCCCAATATTCTCAAAATTGCCAAAAAATTTATGGAGCATGAAGATGCGGTGCTGACAAAAGTAACGCAGATGAGGACCATCTCAGCAAGCGATTATGATAAAACCAACCCGGAGGAAGTTGCTCAGCATCTTGAGGCCAGCAAACAGTTACAGTCGGCAATGATGAATTTGTTTGCGGTTGCAGAAAATTATCCTGACCTGAAATCGCAGGAAACCATGGTCAGGGCTCAGGAAACCTATGAAGAGGTTGAAGGGCATATTTCAGCGGCGCGGCGTTTTTATAATTCGGCAGTTACCGACCTTAAAAATCTGGTGGAAATTTTTCCAAGCAGCATGATCGCCAATATGCTTGGAATTAAAGCTATGCCCTATTTTGAAGTGGATGAAGCAGAACGCAAACCGGTGGATGCTGCAGATTATCTTTAAAGGCAAATAGTTATGACAATTGATGATATGCGGCAATTGCTGCATTCATTTGACGGGAGCGGTTTTAAG